>CAYTVN010000201.1:0-6818 GCA_964441655.1 uncultured Verrucomicrobiota bacterium
TGCGCACCTCGCCCGAACTCCACATGAAACGCCTGCTGGCGGGCGGACTGGAACAGATTTTCCAGCTCGGTCCCTGCTTCCGTCGCGGCGAGCGGGGGGATCGTCACCATCCCGAGTACACCATGCTCGAGTGGTACCGCGCCCGCGCCGACTACACCGATATCCTGGCCGACACCAAGGCGCTGCTCGCCTGTTGCGCCCAGGCTGTGCTGGGCCGCACGGACCTGGTTTACCGCGGCCGGCACATCGCGCTGCTCCCGCGCTGGGAGCGGTTCACCGTGGCCGAGGCCTTTCAGCGGTGGGCGGGCTGGAACCCGGTGGAGCAGTGGGACGCCGAGCGCTTCGATCTGGACCTGGTCGAAAAAGTGGAACCGAACCTGCCCCGCGAGGTGCCGGTGGTGCTGACCGACTATCCCGCGCCCGCCGCCGCCCTGGCCCGCCGCAAGCCCTCTGACCCGCGCGTGGCCGAACGCTGGGAGCTCTACATCGGCGGGCTGGAACTGGCCAACGCCTATTCCGAACTGACCGATCCCGCAGAACAACGAACCCGCTTCGAAGCCTGTGCCCGGGAGCGGCGCGCGTTGGGCAAGGATGTTTATCCGCTGGATGAAGCATTCCTGGGCGCACTGGCAACAATGCCGCCCGCCGGGGGTATCGCCCTGGGCGTGGATCGCCTGGCCATGTTGTTCGCCGATGCCGCCACCCTCGACGAGGTCATGGCCTTTCGGGAGTAGGATTTAACCTCTGTGGTTAAACCAGTTTCAGCCCGAAGGGGCGGAAGGCCGCGAAGTCATCTTGATTGTTGGTGGCCAGCCGGGCCCCGGCCAGCAGCGCCGTGGCCGCAATCATGGCGTCCACACGCAGGCGACGGACCCGGCCGCCGAGGTTAAACAAGCGGGCGGATTCCCGCGCGTGAAGTTCGTCGAAGGACAGGATGCCGCCGTTCAGGAACGCCTGCATGACTTCGATATGGTCCTGCTCCACGGGACCGCACAGAAATTCGTACCAGGCTATGCTGGGCGTGGTCAGAATCTCGCCCCGTTTGTGCCACGTCATGAGCTGGCGGGCTTCGGCGCTGCCTTCGGTCAGGCCGAGGATGAGGTAGTTGGTGTCCAGGCAGATCACTCGCCCCTCCACTTCGCGCGGTCGGCCCGGGCCTGGGTCAGATAGGACTCCGCCTTTTCGCGAACCAGTCCCCGGCCCTTGGTATGAAGCGTCTTCAGCAGGGCGGCCGGATCGGGAGGCGCGGTGGCCGGGCCAAGTTCCGCCTGGGCGACCGACCGGCGCACGACCTCCGCCTGCGAAACCGCCCACCGGTTGGCGAGCCGCTTGAGCCGCTGCACCGTGTCCTGGTCCAGGGCGAATGTCGTGCGTTGCGTCATAGTAGCCATACCATAACAACATACCATAAAACGCGTGCTGTCAAGCCGGGTCTTCAGGATTGAACCACAGAGGACACGGAGGGGCGCGGAGGTCGGAGAAAACAACCGCGGCGTTCTCCGCGGTTCAAATCTTCCGCGGGCCAGGCAGGTCCAACTGCGGGAGGTTGAGGCGGCGGCGCGGGGTTTCGCCGGGCAGCAGGTGCTGCTTGCGCAGCGGAATTTCGTCCCGGTCCGTCCTCGTGTGCCGGCCCAGGAAAAGCGAGGAGCCCAGGGTCAGCTTGTGTTTGCCGAAGCGCTCGTTGATGCGGTCCAGGGCGGCGGACGCGCGCTCCATGCTGTCAATGCGCACGCGGTCCTGGAACAGTTCGTACTGCTCCTCCCGGTCCTCCTCCAGATTTCCCATCAGCACCATCGTGGTGCGGTATTCCGTGCCCGGCTCGTAGAGGGCGGCGAACATCTGCTGCACCAGCGGGATCATTTCCTGGGGGGCGGCGGTGGCCCGGCTCAATTTGGCCTCCAGCACCACCTGGGAAAAATCGCGCCGCCGCAGGGCCACCATCAGGAAGCGGGTGCGCAGGCGGTGGCGCCGCAGTTTGATGCAGGCCGACTCCACGTTGCGGACCAGCTTGGCGAACACGAACTCGCGGTCCGCGGAGGGGGCGGTGAAGGTCTTGCACTTGCTGATGGTGGCGTAGCTGGATTTTTCCTCCGGGTTCACCGGATACATGGAGGTTCCGCGCAGCTCGTTCCAGATTTCCCGGCCCAGTTTGCCCAGCAGCTTTTCCGCCCAGGCCTCCGGTTTCTGCGCGAAGTCGAGGGCGGTGCGCAGGCCGTGCTTGTGCAGCAGGTTGGTGGTGTTGGCCCCGAAGCCCCACACCTCGGCCAGCGGGGTGCGGGCGAGCAGGATATGGAGGTGGTAGCCGGCCACCGCGGTGAAGCCATCCGGTTTGCGGAACTTGGAGCACAGCTTGGACAACCCCTTGCTCAGGCTGAGCCCGACCGACACGGTGAGGTCCAGTTCCTGCTGGATCTCCGCCTTCATGCGGCGCGCGATGTCTTCGTAGGAGGTGTGGTGGACCCGGCGCAGGCCGGTCAGGTCGGCGAAGCCCTCGTCAATGGAGTTCTCCTCCACCACGGGGCTGTAGCGGCGCATGATGGCGAACATGCGCTTGGAATAGAGGCTGTAGGTTTCGTAGTCGCTGGGCACCACCAGCAAATCCGGGAACATCCGGACCGCCTCGTGCAGCCGGATGCCGCGTTTGATGCCCAGCCGTTTGGCTTCGTAACTGGCGCAGGCGATGATGCCGCGCTCCTTGCCCGTGACCATGGGCCGCCCCTTCCACCCTGGGTGGATGGACTGCTCCACCGAGGTGAAAAACGCGTCCCCGTCCACGTGCAGAATGGCGCGCGGATAGGAAGAGTGGGTGATGGTCTGGGTAGTCCCAAGTTCCATGTTCCACGTTCCACGTCATAACGCTAGGCGTCGCTCGCGGGGCTGAAGACGGGGTTGAATTTCCAGCCACGCTTGCTGGAGTCGCGCAGATAGTGGATGAAGCGGGCCAGCAGTCGGCTGGTTTCCTCCGCAAGCTCGGTTAACTGTCGAAATCGATCTTCGGTCAGATATGCCTGATCCAGTGCCACATAAAGGTGAGCGCGCACTTCTCCGCAGGAGCCTTTGGCGATGGAAAGAAACTGGAGAAACTCTTTGTCGCCATCCCGTTCAAAACCTTCGGCAATATTCGAGGGGATGGATAGGGCGGCCCGGCGAATCTGATCACGCAATGGATAATCGCGGGCAAACTCCGCATGGTTGGAGGCGGCATAAATCTGCTGGGTTAACTGCCGCGCCTTTTGCCACGCCGTAATATCTTCAAAGCGTTCAATCGTTGCCATGTCTTTTCCCGAGACGTTGGACGTGGAACCTGGAACTTGAAACTTGGAACTACTCGTACTTCCTCACCATCCCCCGCACCACGCCGCCGATGACCAGCGAGCGCTGGGGGCGGATGAAGCGGTAGTTGCGGTTGGCCGGGTCCAGACGCACGCCCACCCGGTCCTTCATGTAGTATTTCAGCGTCCACTCGCCGTCCACCTGGGCCACCACAATCTGGCCGTTGCGCGGGTTCACGCCTTTTTCCACCAGCACCAGGTCGCCGGGCTGGATGCCCGCTTCGATCATGGAGTCGCCGTTGACCGTGAGCAGGAAGGTGGCCTCGGGGCGGCGGATCAGGTACTCGTCGAGGCTGAGCAGATCAACCAACTCCTCCTCCGCGGGCGAGGGGAACCCGGCCTGCACCGCGCCCAGCAGTTTGATGGAACCGGTCAGGCGGGCGGTGGGCGCATAGTGGCCCCCGGCATCGCGCCGCAGATAGCCGAACTCCACCAGCTTCGCGGTCAGGCCGTGTACGGCATTCTTGGACCGGTAGCCGAACAGGGGCAGCATTTCGCGGTAGCTGGGCAGGCGATTCTCCCGCCGCACGAAGGCGCGCAGGTTGTTTACTTTTTCTCCGAGTTCAACGGGGCGTGGCATGTGGGGTCCTCCCGGTAATGGCTTGAATACAATCTAAAGGAACGATCGTTCAGTATCAAGCCCAACTCTGCGCCCCCGGTTTCCCCGCGCGAATTCGCCCGCCATCACCTTTTTTTCTTTTATGCGCTTGACCTGCTTCGGGTAATGCGGAAAAAGGTGCCCTCAATAAACAACGCCGACATGCCAGCCCCGGTTGGCCCCGGCCGCAAGGATGAACATGGATACTCCCCGCGAGCTTCGCTACACGAAATCACACGAGTGGGTCCGCTGGAACGGCAAGATCGCCACCGTTGGCATCACCGATTTCGCCCAGGACCAGTTGTCCGACCTGACCTACGTGGAGCTGCCGACCGTGGGCGATTCCTTCTCCGCCCAGGACCAGGTCGCCGTGGTGGAATCGGTCAAGGCCGCCTCCGACGTGTATGCGCCCATCAGCGGAACCATCCACGACATCAACAAAAACCTCATCGAGAAACCCGAGCTGATCAACAGCGACTCCTACGGCGAGGGCTGGATCTTCAAGCTCATTCCGGACGACGTCTCCGAGCTGGAAACCCTGCTCGATGCCGAACAGTACGACGCCCTGAATCCGGACGAAGAGAATTAAGAAGAAGTGATCCGTAATCCGTGATCAGTGGTCCGTGCGGATCACGGATGACGGAACGCGGTTCACTGGCTATGCCACCCTCCGCCCTCGCCCTCTATCTCCACGACCCCGTTCGCTATGCGGACGGGGTTCGTTTTCAGGAGGCCCTGGTGGCGGCCCGCCAGGCGGACCAGATTCCCGATACCGTGCTGTTCCTGCAGCACCATCCCGTCATTACCCTGGGCCGACGCGGGCGCACCCAGCACCTGCTGGCCTCCCCGGATGTGCTGGCCCGTCACGGGGTGGACCTCGTGACCTCGTCCCGCGGCGGCGATGTGACCTACCACGGGCCCGGTCAACTGGTAGTCTATCCCATCCTGAAGCTGGGCTCCGCCGAGGCGGACAGCCACGGCTACCTGACCAACCTCGAGGAAGTGGCGGTGCGCACCGCCGCCGATTTCGGGGTTACGGCGTACCGGCGTCCCGGCATGAACGGAGCGTGGACCGACGCGGGAAAAATTGCCGCGATTGGGTTCTACCTCAAGCGCTGGGTCACCATGCACGGCATGAGCTTCAACGTGGACCTTGACCTGGCCGGCTTCCAGCTCATCGTGGGCTGCGGCCTGGTGGGCGAAAAAGTTTCATCCCTGCGCCAGATCCTGGGCGACCGCTGCCCGTCCCTGGAGACCGTGCGCGATCATCTGGCCCGTCACATGGAACAGGTGCTGGGCCGCACCCTGGATCGTAATCTGGCCGCCGTGCCCGCTCTGGCCCAGTTGCTCGCCGATTCCGGTCTTCACTGATCACGGATCACTGATTACGGGTCACTTCTTCTCACGGCGCGTTGATCCAGCCCGAATCGCCGTCCGCGTAGAATTCCTTCTTCCACACCGGCAGCCGCTTTTTCAGCTCGTCGATCACATAGCGGCAGGCGTCGAACGCCGCTCCGCGATGCGCGGAAATCACGCCCACCCAGACGGCCGCCTCGCCGGGTTGCAGGGAACCCACCCGGTGCGCGCAACGCAGGGCCAGCACGCCAAATTGGGCTTTGGCTTCGTCGGCAATGAGCGCGAACTCGCGCGCGGCCAGGATCTCTGCGCCTTCGTACTCCAGCCGGATCACCGCCCGGCCGTGGCTGTGGTCGCGCACCCAGCCCTCAAACACCACCAGCGCCCCCGCGGCCTGCGTCAGCAGATCCCCGCGCAGATGGGCGGCATCCAAAGGCGTTGCGTGGAGGGTGAACATGGGTTCAGCCTCCCGCCACCGGCGGGATGAACGCCACTTCGTCGCCCGCCTGCAGCGGGTGGTCCCACGCGCAGAAGGTATCGTTTACCGCGGCCCGGAAAGCCTGGCGCGGCCAGGGCCAGCGGTGCTGCTCCTTCAGCTCGGAAAACAGCTCGCCCGCGGTGGCGGCGCCGGTCTGCACCTGCAACACTTCTTGGCCGGTGTGCTCGCGCAGGATGGCGTACAAGCGGACGCGCAGGGCACGTTCAGCGGTGGACATCGGATTTGCCCCCGGTTTTTTCGAGCAACTGCACTTCGCGGATCACCATGGCGTGCGACACGCCCTTGCACATGTCGTACACCGTCAGCGCGGCCACCGCGGCCCCCGTCATGGCCTCCATCTCCACCCCCGTCTTCTGGTGCAGGCTGACGGTGCAGGTGATCACCGCCTCGCCCTGCTTCGAAAGTTCGATGGCGATGCGGCACGATTCGATGGGCAGGGGATGGCAGAACGGGATCAGGTCGGAGGTGCGTTTGACCGCCTGGGTGCCCGCAATGATGGCGGTCTGGAATACCGGTCCCTTGGGGCTGCGCAGGTCGTCACCCTGAAGAAGCGCCTGTACCGCGCGCGGAAGCTCGACGACCGCACGCGCCACTGCGGTGCGATGGGTCACCGCCTTGTCCGACACATCCACCATGCCGGGCCGGTTTTTCTTGTCCACGTGGGTGATGCGTTTTTTCATATATCCCAGCCATGATAGCGCACCCGCGTGCCCGCCGGGTAGGGCGAACCTTGGGGGGGCAGCTCGATGAAGCCATGGCTGTGGCCCAGCGAGGCGTGGTCGCCCGAGCCGTGGTATTCCATCAGGCTGGCTTCGAGTTCGCCCTCGGGGTTGCTGTCCACCCGCACCGGCAGAAAATGGGTGAGGGGACGGTCCAGAGCCACCGGTTGGGCCAGGGTGACCCGCGGGACGGGCGGCAGCAGCAGGCCCGCACTGTGCCACCACCACGGGACGACATAACGGTGGAAGCAGACCAGGGTGGACACCGGGTTGCCGGGCAGCGCGAACACCGCCGCACCCTCGGGCCGTACCCC
>CAYTVN010000202.1:0-6764 GCA_964441655.1 uncultured Verrucomicrobiota bacterium
CGACACCACGCTGAGCCGGCGCAGGGGCTGGCGGACCTTCAGGTCGTATTGCGTGCGCACCTGGCGGCCCAATTCCACCACCTGGATGATTTCGTCCATCTGCGCCTCCAGGTCCAGGTCGCGACGGGCGGCCGAAGCCTCCGGAAAATCGCACAGGTGTATGGACTCGGGCTGACCGGGTTGCCGCAGATTCTGGTAGATGGTCTCCGCGACAAACGGGGTAAACGGCGCGGCGATCTGACAGAGTCGCAGCAACACCTGGTAGAGCGTGGCGTAGGCCTGCTCCTTGTCGGCGTCATTCTGGCTCTTCCAGAACCGGCGACGACTGCGCCGGATGTACCACTTGGTCAGGTCATCCAGAAAATGCACAAAGGGCCGCACGGCTTTTTGCAGGTCATAGACATCCATGGCGGTCATGACATCGGCATTCAGCCGCTCCAGGGCGCTCAACACCCAGCGGTCCAGGCGGTGCGGCGATGGCGCGGTGGCGGACGCGCGGGCCGGGTCCCAGCCATCCACCTGGGCATAGGTGACCAGGAAGGAATAGGCGTTCCACCATGGCAGCAGCACATCGCGCAGGCACTGTTTGACGCCCTCCTCGGAGAAGCGAAGGTCGTCAGCGCGCACCACGGGCGAATTGATCATATACAGGCGCAAGGCATCGGCGCCGTAGGTGTCCAGGACGTGGTTCGGGTCGGGATAATTTTTCAGCCGCTTGCTCATCTTGCGGCCGTCTTCCGCGAGCACGAGCCCGTTTACCACCACGTTGCGGAAGGAGCTGGTCCCCTTCAACGAGGTGGCCAGCACCATCAGGGTGTAAAACCAACCCCGGGTCTGGTCCAGCCCCTCCGCGATGAAATCGGCCGGAAAGTTCTGCTCAAACCGCTCCTTGTTCTCAAACGGGTAATGCATCTGGGCATACGGCATGGCCCCGCTTTCAAACCAGCAGTCCAGCACTTCCGGGGTGCGGCGGTAGACCTTGCCAGCACGGTGGATTTCGATTTTATCCAACACATGCTTGTGCAAATCGTGCACCGGCTGGCCGGACAGAGACTCCAGCTCCGCGATGGAGCCCACGCAAATCGCGTCCCCGTCGGGCGCCACCCATACCGGAATACAGGAACCCCAGAAACGATTGCGGCTGATGTTCCAATCCTTGGCCTCGCGCAGCCAGTTGCCAAAGCGTTTTTCGCCAATGGCCTCCGGCATCCAGTGGACGGTGGCGTTGTTGGCCACCAGCCGGTCGCGGATATCCTCCACCTTCACGTACCACGCTTCGATGGCGCGGTAGATAAGCGGCGTGTCGGTGCGCTCACAGAACGGATAGCTGTGCACCAGGGTGGATTGATGGACCAGCTTGCCCTCGTCCTTCAAGCGGCGGATGATGGCCTTGTCCGCATCCTTGCAGAATTGTCCGGCATACTCCGGCACCCGCGCGGTAAACGCCGCGTTTTCGTCCAGCAAATCAACCGGCGGCAGACCGGCCGCCTGGCCTACCCGGAAATCGTCCTCGCCATAGGCCGGGGCGATGTGGACCAGCCCGGTGCCGTCGCCGGTGCTGACAAATTCATCCGTCAACACCTGGAAGGCATGCGCCTGCCCTACGCAATAGGTGAACAGCGGCTCATAGGTCCAGCCCTTCAGATCGCGTCCCTTGAAGGAAGCGACCAGCGTGTATTCCTCGGCCTTTTTGAAGTAGGCGGCCAAGCGGGCCTCCGCCAGAATAAATAGTTCGCCCGAACGGACATCCCGGACCGCCACATAATCGATGTCAGGCCCGGCGCAGATGGCCAGGTTGGCCGGCAAGGTCCACGGGGTGGTGGTCCAGATCAGGAAGGAAGCTCCCATGAGCTCAGGGCGGGCGGTGGACGTGATGCGCAGGCGCACGGTAATGGCAGGGTCCTGCACGTCCTGGTAATTGTTGCCGGCCTCAAAATTGGAGAGCGGCGTGGTCAGCTTCCAGCTGTACGGCATGATGCGGTACGATTTGTAGACCCGCCCCTTTTCCCACAGCTGCTTGAAAACCCACCAGATGGTCTCCATGTACGGCAGATCCATGGTCTTGTAATCGTGGTCGAAATCAACCCAGCGGCCCATGCGGGTGACGGTTTTACGCCACTCTTCCACATAGCGCAGGACCAGCGAACGGCAGGTTTCGTTGAACACGTCCACCCCGCGCTCCCGGATGGCCCCCGTGCCCGACAATCCGAGTTGCTCCTGGGCCAGCGCCTCGATGGGCAGCCCGTGGCAGTCCCAGCCAAAACGGCGTTCCACGTAACGACCCCGCATGGTCTGGTATCGCGGCACGATATCCTTGATGGTGCCGGCCAGCAGGTGGCCGTAGTGCGGCAGGCCGGTGGCAAAAGGAGGTCCGTCGTAGAATACGTATTCGCGCGCGCCGCGCCGCTGTTCGAGGGATTTCTGGAAGATGGTCTGGTCCGACCAGAAGCGAAGGACCTCCTGCTCCAGGGCGGGAAAGCTGACCTTGTTGGACACCGGTTTGAACATGATGGGGACCCTCGCCTAGCGTGCGCGCAAAGGCTGCGATAGATAGACCGATTGCGCGTCCAAATCAAGTTGATAGCGCCCCGCGTGTTGCGTATAGATGCCGCGCTATGTCACGCACTTCGTCATCGCTCTTCACCGGCGCCATCCTTCTGTGGTTGCCACTGGCGACTACCGCACCCGCCCAGAGCCAGGTCACGCTTGATGTGGGCGTTTGGGATGTCCAGCCCGCGGGCACGGTATCCCTGGGCGCCAGCGGCCAGCCCGGCAGCGAAGCGGATCTGGAAAGCGACCTCAATTACCTGGACTCGGATCGCACGCTACAGGGCACCGCATACATTGGCGAAACCCATCAGCTGGCCCTCTCCTATTTAAACTTCGACAGCTCGGCGCGTACCACCCTGTCCCGCCCGCTCACCCTGGGCCCCACCGCCTTTCCCGAAGCGGCGGTGCTGAGCACGGCGTGGGATGTGCAGCTCATGGGCGCGGGCTATCGCTACGTGGGCGGAAGCGATGCCTGGCAAAGCGGATTTCTGGTCGGCCTGCAACACGTCTCCGCCGAGTTGACCGTGAGCGCGGAGGGCACGCCGCGCAGCCGCGGGGACCTGACCTCGTGGTGCCCGGTGATCGGCGTGTTTGCCAACTGGCAGCCCGCCATGATCGTGGGCCTGCATGGTTCCCTGAACGGCGGGGCCTGGGACACGTCCTCCACCAGCATGACGTATATGGACGCCCAGGCTTCAGTGCGTCTCCTGCTCTACCCGTTTGTGGCCGGCCTGGGCTACCGCCATCTCGCGTGCCAGGGCGATGACACCAGCCAGCCCTTCGAACTTGATATTCGTTTCTCCGGCCCGGTGCTCATGGCCGGACTCGCCTTCTGACCATGCAGCTCGTATCCCGCCTCTTTATTTTCCCGGCTCTGGCCACGCTTGTTCTCGCGAGTGCCTGCGGTCGATCCCGGGATACGAACACCGTGGATTTCCCCCCACCCCAGCCGGCGGAGGCCATCGCCCCCGTGCCGTCGGACTTTACCCAGCTGCGCTTCCCCAGCGCGCAGGATAAAATAGCCGAGACCAACGCAGTCGGAGCTTTTCAGCACACCGGCGGGGGCAACGAAAACTCCGGTCGTTTCGGCTCCGTGCGCACCGGGGCCAATGGATTGGCCCGCTTTCACGAAGGCATTGATATCGCCACCGTGCAACGTGACCGGCGCGGCCGCCCGCTGGACACCGCGCATGCTGTGGCCCCGGGCACGGTCGCCCTGGTCAGTCGCGTGGGCGGAAATTCTGACTACGGCAAGTATGTCGTCTTGCTGCACGAAGATCCGGTGGGCACCGTGTACACCCTCTACGCCCACCTGGCGGAAACCGCCCCCGGGCTGACCGAAGGGCAGCGGGTGGACGTGGGTGCCCTGCTGGGCACGGTGGGCAATACAGCCCTGGAGCCCATCCCGATGGCGCGCGCCCATCTGCATTTCGAGATCGGCCTACTGGCCAATCCGCAGTTCCTGACCTGGCCCGGCCGCAAACAGAAGAACACGCCGGGTGGCCTGTATAACGGCCAGAATTTGCTGGGCGTGGATCCGGTGGATGTCTTCCGGCGTCAGCTCAGCAATCCCCGCGCCTTCACCTTTCTCGAACATTTGCGGCAGCATCCGGTGGCGTTTGAATTCATCGTGCGCGCACGCAAACCAATGGCGTTTTTCGAAGCCCATCCCGCACTTTGGGAAGGCGATCCGTATCGCGGGGAGGCCATGGTGCTGGCCCTATCCGAAGGCGGCCTTCCGCTGCGCGGCCGGAATGCTACGCCCGAAGAACTAGCCGATCTGGGCAACCTGATTCACAAGGTGCTGCGGGTGGACCCCATCGCCTTGGGTCGCAACGGACGGCGCCACATCGTTTTCAGCAACGGGCGCTGGATCGTGGGGCAAAACGGAGCCACCTGGCTAGACATTCTGGTCCACCCCGGCGGATTCAGAAAACCTTAGCCCGAATTGTTCACCGCGAGACGCGGAGGACGCAGAGAGGGGTCGGGGGAAATTCGAAATCCCAAGCACCAAATCCCAGGCAAGTTCACAGTCATCCCTAGAAATGCTGGACGGGATTACAGGATGATCAGGATCGGCTCATGCTTAAGTGGGTGGCCGCCACGGCGATTTGAGCGGCAATACGAGCGTTCTGACGCAGGAGCGCGACATTGGCCACGCGGCTCCGATCGCCCGTCAAGACGCTTACCCGGGCCAGCAGATACGGAGTCACATCCTTGCCTTTGATCCCTTTCTCGTCGGCCTCCTGCAAAGCCTGTAGAATGGCGCGTTCCGCCTCCTCGGCGGGAAGTTCATGGGCTTGGGGCACCGGCACGGCCACCAACAATCCGGCCGAAAGGTGCAGGTCATCGCGGGTGGCCATCACCGCCGCCACCTCCTCCGGGGTATTGCAGCGCACGTCCACCGGAAGGCTGGACGACCGCGAGTAGAAGGCCGGGAAACAGTCGGTGCCATAGCCAATCACTGGCACTCCTTTGGTTTCCAGCACTTCCAGGGTCAACGGAAGATCCAGAATGGCCTTGGCGCCCGCGCACACCACGGTCATTGGCGTGCGCCCCAGTTCCTCCAGATCGGCGCTGACATCGAAGGGGTGTCCGCGGTGCACCCCGCCGATGCCGCCGGTGGCAAACACACGCAATCCGGCCCAGTGAGCCAACAGCATGGTCCCGGCCACCGTGGTGGCGCCGTCCAACCCGCGGGCCAGCACGATGGGCAAATCGCGACGGCTGCATTTGCGAACCTGCCCGGCCTGGGCCAGGTACTCCAGTTGCGTGGCATCCAGACCAATGTGGATGCGGCCCTTCAGAATGGCGATGGTCGCCGGCGTGGCGCCACCCGCGCGCACCTCGTTCTCCAGGGCTTGCGCGGTCTCCCGGTTGACGGGATAGGGCAGTCCGTGCGTGATGAGCGTACTCTCCAGAGCCACCACCGGGGCGCCGCGATCCAGCGCGCCACGAACTTCGTTGCTGAAGATTAAATCAGAAGGCATTGTCATGGGTTTTACCTCGTTCTAAGCTCGCTGCGTGTTTCCCCTACCAGAGAACCGGATGCTGCGCGAGCTTCTAGACCAGGGCCGGGGCGTGCTGGCCCTGCCGGGCGGCGGCTGTGCGCGTTATGTGTTCAGCGAGGATGTCACCTTCCGACGCGATGCCCGGGGCCATCTGTGGGTGAAGCTGGAACGCGGAAACGCCTCGTATCGCGAACTTCTTCAGCGCAGCGGGCTCAACCTGCACGTGGTGGCGGCGCGCAATCCGGATCACAGCGAGGCCCTGCTACTGGTGGTGAATGGACATCTGGCCACACCCGGCGAAGATTCTGAACAGCGGCTGCACCTGCGCGCGGCCTATCTTGAAGCGGAATCCGGCGAACGCATCGCGATACCGCTTCCGGATCTGGCCCTGGCCGAGGACTAGCAATCGCGCATGGAAAACCCGTTGCGTTGCCCTGCGCCCATGCTAGATTATCGGGCAGCTAAGCGGGCGTAGTACAATGGTAGTACGCGAGCTTCCCAAGCTTGATACACGGGTTCGATTCCCGTCGCCCGCTCCAGTCATCCACCCACCATCCCCAGGAGCTTACGGTCATGGTCTTGATCACCCAGAGCGGTCCCGACACGCTGCCCATCGGGGCGCCGGCCCCGGATTTCAACCTGCCGGCCGTGGATGGACAAACCTATTCGTTGTCGAGTTGGGCTGGCCGTGCCGCCGTGGTGCTTAATTTCACCTGCAATCATTGCCCGTATGCGCAGGCCTACGAGGATCGGTTCATGGATTTGGTGCGAGAGTTTGCACCCCGGGGCGTGGCCTTTGCCGCCATTAATCCCAACCACGAAAAAAACTACCCGGAAGACAGCTTCCCGAAAATGAAAGAACGGGCCGCGCTCCGCGGATTCAACTTCCCCTACCTGCGCGATGAAACCCAGCAGACCGCCCGGGCCTACGGCGCGGTTTGTACGCCCCACCTTTTCGTGGTGGTTCAGGGGCGCATCGCCTACGAGGGCCGCATCGACGACAGTTGGAAGGATGCGTCCGCCGCCAAATCGCACGACCTGCGCAATGCATTGTCAGCCGTGCTGGCCGGCAAGCCAATCCCCCAGCCCACCACCAATCCCATGGGCTGTTCCATCAAGTGGGGCTGAGCGGGTCTTTGAGGAAGAGCCGGCTCTCCATCAAAAGAGGGGGCAAGGCCGCTCCTGAGACCATACGATGGTCTC
>CAYTVN010000203.1:0-6750 GCA_964441655.1 uncultured Verrucomicrobiota bacterium
TCGTTGATGATACGCAGCACCTCGAGGCCCGCGATGCGTCCAGCATCCTTGGTTGCCTGTCGCTGGCTGTCATTGAAATAAGCGGGGACCGTGATGATGGCCTGGGTGATCTTCTCGCCCAGGTACGCCTCGGCGTCCGTTTTCAACTTCTGCAGGATCATGGCCGAAATTTCCGGCGGCGAGTAGGTGTCGTTCCCGATCTTCACCGCAGCGTCGCCGTTGGAGGCGCGCACAATCTCGTAAGGCACGCGCGAAACCTCGCTGCCCACTTCACTGTGCTTGCGGCCCATGAAGCGCTTGATGGAATAAATGGTGTGCTTCGGGTTGGTCACCGCCTGGCGCTTGGCCGCCTGGCCAACCAACCGCTCGCCCGTTTTGGTGAACGCCACGATGGACGGCGTGGTGCGCCCGCCTTCCGCGTTCGGAATGACCACCGGCTCGCCGCCCTCCATAATCGCCATACAGGAGTTCGTCGTACCCAAATCGATGCCTAAAACTTTTGACATGTTCGTCTCCTCAATTCCTTCGCTGCCTCGGCAGCACTCAATCTCAAGCCTGTAGAAAGCAATGCGCGTGCCAAGCGTGATCGACAGGACGGCAAAAACTGACTCATCTTGTTTAATACCAACGAATAACAGTCATAACATTGTTTCATAGGCCGCAGCGCGCGAAGGCGTGCGTGTGACACATTGTCGCTATTCATGGCGGCGTGTCACACCCGCCAGCGCGTCACGTCACACCCGCCGGGCCCGAGCAGGCGACGCGAATGAGGAAGACTTGACCCGTCAGGCGGGGCTCTTATGCTGCCCGTAACCTGGAGGGTGTGACATGAATCGATGGCACGTTTTGTTCGCCGCGGCGCTGTTGTTGGGTCTATCGGGAAACCCGATGGCACGAGCCGGGGATCTCGCCAAAAACTATCACGCCGCCACCACGCCCGGCGCCTGGTCGCACTACCAATTGACGTCCAGCGACGGCTCGGTCGCCACCTATCGCTACGAGCGGAAGGCGGACGACGAAGGGCGGCCGGTCCTGTCGCTGCACGTGGAGACCACAGCCGGCGCGGCGGCGGGCTCGGAGTCCACCATGACCTACACGCTACCGGCGGATTTTGATTTCGCGCGCAACGGCCTGAGCTACGGCAAATTCATCGAGAAGATGACCATGCAGTACGGCGAGATGGTCATGCCGGTGGACGACAACACGCTGGAGATCATTCGCGGGGCGGAGAAGGATTTTCGGGGCAAGCTGACCCCGGCGGGCACGGAGAACGTCGGCGATTGGCGCTGCGACCGCTACACCTACAGCATGGGACCCGACACGGCCAAAGAAACCGGCACGCTCTGGCTCAACGAAGAAATACCGTTCGCCATCGTGAAACATGCAGGCCAGATTCTAAACGCGGACAAGTCGCCCTCCTCGAGCTTTGAAATGATTCTGGTCAGCCAGGGACACGATCAACTGGCCAGCGATGAGGTCGCTGAAGCGTCCGCGGCTGAGCCTGTCGCAGGACCCGCCGAAGTTACGCTGGCGGAAGGATTCAAGGCCGGCTGGATCGGATTGGACCTCGTGGCGCTGGAGGGCGGGCGCAAGCTCAGCGTGAATTTTCGCAACGAATACAAGGCTCAGCTCACCATCAAGCTGGCTCCCGGCCCGGTGGACCTCACGGTGGATTTCCCGGTGGAAACGCTGAAAATAAATGTAATCAAGGCCCAGAACGTGGTGCTCGCCCAGGGCGCCTCCAGCGAAACCATCGTGGTGAACCAGCGCGGCCCGCGAGGCATCGTGGAGGGCAAATGCTACCAATCCATCTACGAAGGCACCCCGGTTTTCCAGGGCAGCGTGACCATGGGGAACGTGCCGAAGTAGGCGCGTTACGTCTGCGCAGCAAACGGATTCACCACGCGGACTCCACCGAGCACGGCGCCGTCCGCGAAATCTTCGCTATAGAGAACGTCACATCCGGCTATTTGGGCCGCCGCAACAATCAAGGCGTCCCACCAAGAGAGGGCGTGTTGTTGCTGAAGGTTGCGCCCTTGCTCCAAGAGCTTCCAATCCATGGGAACCGGACTCCATGCCTGCAGGGCCACCAGGTCTGACCACGCATCGTCACGCGCCATACCGGGCTTCAGTTTTTGGGTAACGGTGACAAAGTATTCGTTTAGGACCTGGACGCTCACCCGGCCTTGCCGCGTTGCCCACAACTCTCGCATCAGAGCATCCGCGCGCGCCTGCTTCGCGCCCGCCGCCTGATCGCGTGCGTACACGAGGATGTTCGTGTCCACAAACGCTTTATCGCTCATACAAGGAATCCCGCGCTGGGTACTTCGCGCCCGCCTCATTCAGCAGCATGGGCTTCTTTGACTGCCACTGGCTCATCGCCTTGGCATAGCCCTGCTCGGCCTCTAAGCGCTCTGATAATAAGCGTCCAACGTATTTCGAAACACTTGTATTATGTTCGGCCGCAAAGACTTTTGCGCGATGCGCGAGATCGTCCGGCAAACTAATGGTCACGTTTTTCACATCACTATTATAGTGGACCACTGTTTTAGTGTCAAATGACGCAGGCAAATCCTCTTCGCCCTTGTCACATTGAAAAGTTACGGATCAGCGCCGCTACCCTGCGTGGCTGGAATGCGTCTTCTTGGCCAGCACGTCCATGTAGCCCATGGCACAGGCTGAGACCACGAAGGTCAGGTGCATGACCACGTACCACAGGATCTTGTCGTTCGGGGTGTTGATGGCATCCATGAATATCTTCAGGAGATGGATGGAAGAGATGGCCACGATGGAGGCGGCCACCTTGTTCTTCAGCGAACTGGCATCCATCTTGCCCAGCCAGCCCAGCCGGTCCGCCCCGGCCTCCAAATCTATTTTGGAAACAAAATTCTCGTAGCCGGAAAACATCACCATGACCAACAGGCCACCCACCAGGGCCAGGTCGATCAGGGTCAGCACCAGCAGGATCAGCTTGGACTCCGGGATGGTCAGGATCACCGGGATCACCTGTACGAGCTCGGTGAAGAATTTCACCGCCAGCAGCAGAATGCCCAGGCTTAAGCCCAGGTATATGGGGGCCAGCAGCCAACGCGCGGCATACATCGAACGTTCAATCAGCTTTTCCATGGTATCATTCCTTCGGGATTGGTTCGCTACGAGCTAGTAGCCCAGGGCTTTTAATTTGCGCTGGGCATCTTCATCCCCTTTAGCGGCCGATAACTTGTACAAACGAACCGCCTCGGCCCGGTTGACGGGGACGCCTCGCCCCTGCTCAAACATCAAGGCCAGATAATAGAGTCCATCGTCATTTCCCTTGGCCGCAGATGATCTGGCATACGCCAGCGCCTGCATATCTGAGGATGCGGTTTTTTCATCCAGAAGGACACTGATCAAGTGGGTTTCTGCCAGGTCATTTCCCCCGTCCGTTGCTTTCTTGTACCACAGGCGGGCCTGGGTCAAATCCTTGGGTACGGCCCGGCCGAATTCATACATGAGGCCCAAATAATCCTGGGCCGAGGTATCACCTCCGGCGGCTGCTTTGACAAACCACCGAAAGGCCACCGGGTAGTTGGTGGGAATACCCACCCCGTTGTAATGCGCCCAGCCCAAGTTGTACTGACCGATGGTATCACCGCGCTCCGCATCACGCTGATACTCCGCCACCTTGAGCTGCTCCTCGGTAAGCGAAGGTCCACCGGCACTGGCGAATTCCGCGCGGGCGATCCAATCCCAGGGAAACTTCTGTATGCATTGCTGCAAGGCGGCCTGCCGGATGTCCGGCAGGGAGGACTCCGCCGCGTGCTGAGCCAACCGCCGCAGCATCACCCCGTCGCTTAACATCGGCATCAGTTTCAACAACAAGGCCGTTTCCTCCGCCTGGAGGTTCAGCGTGCGATAGATCAAGGCCAACTCGTAGGCCTGCTCCAGATCGCCCCCCTTGCTCAGGGCCGCTTCCAGCTCAACCCGCCGCGCCGCCATGCTCTCCCACTTCTCGAGCAACTCTTTTTCGTTTTTCCAGAGGAAGCTCCGACTCGCCGGATAACGCCGGGTCAACTCCTCGAGGGTCTGGCGGGCCTCGGCAAAGCGGTACTGCGCGCGCTGCTCCGTCAGGACGGCCACGGTTGCTCGTATCTTCTTGTCGTTTCGCTCCACCCAGAAGGGCAGGTTCACGAACATCAGTCCGCCCAAGCTGCCAATCACCGCAATCAATATGATGATCGTCATCCGCTCCGACCAGGATTTCGCAGGA
The DNA here is from genome assembly GCA_964441655.1 of uncultured Verrucomicrobiota bacterium. Classification (GTDB taxonomy): domain Bacteria; phylum Verrucomicrobiota; class Kiritimatiellia; order CAIVKH01; family CAIVKH01; genus CAYTVN01. The sequence goes on from CAYTVN010000203.1 coordinate 4,250, forward strand.
CGCGCGGGCGGCGCGGCGACGGGTTCGGGCGCGGAGGCGACAGGCCGAGGTTCCGCCGGAGACGCCGTCACACCGGAATGGGTGTCCAATGCCAGACCCGGCAGTTCGGCCAGGGCTTGCGCCGCCTTGGGATGCCCGGCCCGCCGCGCGAGTTCGAGCAACGTCCGCGCCTGCTCGTGGTCACGCGCCACCACCGTGCCGCTCTTATAAAGAATGCCCAGATTGTAGAGGGCCTGCACATCCCCGGCATCCCCCGCCGCCTGCAAAAGACGCACCCCCACGGGGCCATTAAAGGGAATCTGTGTACCCTTGATCATCATGATGCCCAGATGATTCATGGCCCGCGGGTGACCAAGATTGACCGCGGCTTGCAGATGCTGGGCCGCGCGAGCGCCATCCTCGGCCACCCCATCGCCCCGGCTAAAGGCCACGCCCAACTCAAAATAGGCGTTGGCATCCCCACTCACGGCCGCCTGTTCCAACTGCTCCAACTCATCAGATGTCATGACAAAACCTCCCGGCTTGGAAACACGGAAGAAACAAGCAGCCCGTATCGGCTCAACAACGCGACCCCTCCCAAAGTCACGTTATCAGGGATTCCACTATAGACATGCCCTGCGGGGGTCAAGGGCATTCTGGTTAGCATCATGCAAAGTATCGCCAACTCACGGGGCAGCCCAAAAATTGACATGACCATAATTAATGACTATGATAGTCATATGAAAGTTAAGGTCGCCGATTTGAAAGCCAATCTTTCCCGGCATCTGCGGCAGCTTCAGAAAACAGGTGAACCCATTGAGGTCTGCGTGCGGGAGGATTCCGTGGCCTACCTGACCCCCGCCTCGGCCGGAGCGCCCGATCAGGTGGCGGCCCGACAAAACGAAGCGCTACGGGCGCGCCTTCACACCGCGGGACTGGTATTGACCACCGAATGCAAGCCGTCGCATCCGTTGCCCGCCATTCAGGCCACCATCGCGCGGGACGGTCGAACCGACGTGTCCACCGTTTCGGCGATGCGGGCAGAACGGGACTGGTAATGAATACCTTTTGGGACACCAGCGCCATCGTGGCCCTGCTGCTGCAAGAGCCGCATACCAGCGCCGCGCAAGCCGCGTGGATGAAATCAACCCGCCCCTGGGCCTGGCGGTGGGCCGTCCTCGAAACCGAGGCCGCCCTGTCGCGCCGTTCCGCTCCCCCGGAGACCTGGACGCAGTGGGCCACCCTGCTCGAATCTCTTCACCTGCTCGATCTGGAACCGGACCGCTGGGATACGCTGCGCGCCTTCAACCGCGCCTTGCGCCTGCGCGCGGCAGATGCCGCACACCTCTTTGTTTTCGAGCGGGCCAGCACCGCCATCCCCGGTCTTCAGTTGGTAACTTTCGATCAGGAATTGACCGCTGCCGCGCGCCGCATGGGGCTGGCGGTGTAGAGCGTATTAAATAACAAGGTAGCCATAGCCTCTCGCAGAGGTCGCAGGGTCGCAGGGGTAGAATTTCTAAAGTGCCTCGATAACTTTTTTGTTCTTCTCGCCAAGTCGCGAAGAACGCCAAGTATATTGGTGGGGGTTGGCACCCAAACTCTGCGTCTTGGCGCCTTTGCGAGATGAAAATACCGGCTACAGATCAATTAAATCTGATCTAGCATCAGCCTCCGACCATCACCACCAGGCGTGGAGCGCCAGGGCCAGCACGGCCAGCACGATGATGGTCACCACCAGGGCCCGGACCCGTTTCGCACCGAACCTCTTGGGCAGCGGACCCAAATCCTGGCTCATCTTGTAATAGGCCGGCATGATGGTGCGGCGCAGTGGCTTGGCGGCGGCCTTGGGCGTGTCGGTGGAATCGTTGAGGTTCATCAGAGCAACTCACCCTGGCGCGGGCCGGGCGTCAGACCAAAGCGCTGGTAGCACAACTCGGTGGCCACCCGACCCTGCGGAGTGCGCTTGAGATAGCCTTCCTGAATCAAATAGGGCTCGTAGACTTCTACGATGGTGCCGGATTCCTCGCCGACGGATACCGCCAGCGAACCGATGCCCACCGGGCCGCCGGCAAATTTCTGCACGATGGTTTCCAGGATGCGCTTGTCCATCTCATCCAGGCCGTGCTGATCAATATCGAGCATGGACAACGCCTTGTCGGCCACGTCCCTGGTGATCTTGTTGCCGGCCTTCACCTGCGCGTAGTCGCGCACCCAGCGCAGAAGGCTGTTGGCGATGCGCGGCGTGCCGCGGGCCCGGTGCGCGATCTCCGCCGCGCCTTCGGTCTCGATATCCACGTTCACAATGCGGGCCGACCGCTCGATGATCTGCTGCAATTCGTCCGCCCCGTAGTAATCCAGCCGGTTGGCCAGCCCGAAGCGCGAGCGCAGGGGCGAGGACAGAAGACCGCTGCGCGTGGTGGCGCCCACCAGGGTGAACTTGGGCAGATTCAACCGCACCGAACGCGCGCTGGGACCCTGATCGATGATGATATCAATGACGTAATCCTCCATGGCCGAATAGA
>CAYTVN010000204.1:0-6720 GCA_964441655.1 uncultured Verrucomicrobiota bacterium
ATCTCTTACGATCTTCTCTGCGGCCTCCGCGTCTCCGCGGTGAAATATCCGGGTTTGAGCAGATTAAATTGATCTGTAGCCGGTATTTTTCATCTCGCAAAGGCGCAAGGACGCAGAGTTTGGGTGTCAACTTCCTCCAAAATACTTGGCGTTCTTGGCGACTTGGCGAGAAAAACAAGAAAAGTAAGCAAGGCATTCCGAAATTCTACTCCTGCGGCCCTGACTCTGCTTCGCTGCGCCGCTGCGAGAAAAGTGCAACGGGTACAGATAGATTTCATCAACTCTAGACTGTACCCGCGAATACACGCATCAGGTCGGCGGCGGACCGGCCGCGCACCAGGATGCGTTTGGTGCGGGATTGCCCGCCCGCGACAAGCTCAAGCGCGCGCCGCGGCAGGTCGAGGCATTCCGCCAGGAACTCAATCAGGGCTTCGTTGGCCTTGCCGTCCACCGGTGGCGCGTTGAGTCGAATCTTGAGCGCGTCGTCGCGGGGACCGTCCACCCGGTTGCGGGAGGAGCGCGGGGTCACTCGCACCTGTAAATAACAACCACCCGTGGTATCTTCCACCCACTTCATGAGAGGCGTTTAGCAGGAACGTGTACGGGGAACAAGATGCAGCTTTTTATTTCGCGGATTGGTGAAGATCCTTTTTATGTGCTTTCGTGGATGTTGATCGTGACCTTTTCCATCTGCGTGCACGAGTTTGCCCATGCCTGGATGGCCCTGCGTAAAGGGGATGACACGGCGGCCCGGCACGGACATTTGTCGCTGAATCCGCTGGTGCAGATGGGCTGGGGCTCGCTGATCATGCTGGCCCTCTTCGGGCTGGCCTGGGGCGCCGTGCCGGTGGATGTGCGCAACTTGCACCGGCGCACCGATGCCGCCTGGGTTTCGCTGGCCGGTCCGCTGGCCAATCTGCTGCTCGCCGTGGTGTTCAGCGCGATCTTCGTGGTGGCCGCCCTGCTGCCCGGGCAGGAAAATGAAATGGCGCTGAATTTCTTCTGGCTGGCCGCCAAGGCCAACGCGGTGTTGATGGTGTTCAACCTGCTGCCCATCCCGATGTTTGATGGGTGGGGTGTGCTGGAGGGATGTTTCCCCGCCCTGCAACGTCTGGACGCTTCGCATCAGCAGAATATCGGCTGGCTGTTTCTGGCTGTGGTGTGGATGACGCCGGTGGGCGGATTGATCTGGGTGGTGGGTGCCCGGCTGACGGCGGTGCTGGTGGGCGGATGGGATTACCTGGCCCACGTTTTCGTTTGAACTGAAGGCCTACGCGGGGCGTAATTCAGCCAGTACGTCAGCCAGGGTCTGGTCGAGGGTGAAGCGCGGTTGCCAGCCCGTGTGTTCGCGCAGGCGGGTGGCGTCCAGCACGGGTCGGGCATCCGTGGGGCGGTAGCGTTGGGGATCCACTTCCAGGTGAGGTTGCACGCCGGCGATCTGGCATATTTTTTCCAGCAACAGCCCGATGCGGACCGCGCCACCTGCGCCGACGTTGTAGGCCAGGCCGGGATGGCCCTTTTCCAGGATGAGCCGGTAGGCTTCCACCACGTCACGCACGTCGAGAAACTCACGCGTGCTCTCCAGATTGCCCACGCGCATGTGCGGTTCGCTGCGGCCGGAGGCGATTTCGTTCACCTGGCGGGCGAAGGCAGGCACCACGAAATCCGCAGACTGGCCGGGGCCGATATGGTTGCAGGGGCGCGCGGTCATGACGTGCATGCCGTAGCGGCGGGTGTAGAGCAGGGAGGTCAGGTCGGCCGCCTGTTTGGACACCGCGTAGAGATTCTCAGGATTCATCGCATCCTGCTCGGTCAGGGGGCGGTGGAAGTCCTGCAAGCCATAGACCTCGGCGCTGGAAATGATCAGGATGCGGGCCTCCGGGGCTTCGTTGCGGAAGGCGTCCAGAACGTTGAGGGTGCCCTGGACGTTGACTTCGAACACGAACTCCGGCTTGGACCAGGCCACCGGAACAAACGCCACCCCGGCCAGATGCAGGCAGGCGTCAGGCCGCAGGTCGCGCACCAGGTTGCGCATACGGTGGGCATCGCAGATGTCGCCCTCAAACTCCTGGGCGGACCGGGTCGGTCGTTCGGCGGCCACGATCAGGTTCAGGGCTTCATGGCCGGCTGCCCGCAGATTGTTCTGCACATGCCGCCCCACAAACCCACGGCTTCCGGTGACCAGAACGCGCATGGGAACGGCTAGCGGAGGCTGCGTTGCACGCGGGCCAGGTCGGCGTCCACCATCATGTTGACCAGGCCCTGAATGTCCACGTCCGGCGTCCAGCCCATCTTCTCGCGGGCCTTCACCGGATCGCCCAGCAGGTAATCCACCTCCGCCGGGCGCAGGAACTTGGGATCAATGACCACGTAGTCCTTGTAGTTCAGTCCCACGCGGCTGAAGGCCATGTCGAGGAAGTCGCGGACGGAGTAGGCCTTGCCGGTGGCGATCAGGTAATCCTCGGGCTTGTCCTGCTGGAGCATAAGCCACATGGCCTTGACGTAATCGCCGGCGAAACCCCAGTCGCGCTTGGCGTCCAGGTTGCCCATGCGGACTTCCTTCTGCACGCCCAGCTTGATGCGGGCCACGGCGTCGGTGATTTTGCGGGTTACAAACTCCAGGCCGCGGCGCGGGCTTTCGTGATTGAAAAGGATGCCGGACACCGCGAACAGGCCGTAGCTCTCGCGGTAGTTCACGGTGATGTAGTGGCCGTAGACCTTGGCCGCCGCGTAGGGGCTGCGCGGGTGGAAGGGGGTGTCCATGGTCTGGGGCGGTTTGGCCGCGCCGAACATTTCGCTGCTGGAGGCCTGATAAAACCGGGCCTTGGGGCAGGCGATGCGCATGGCGTCCAGCATGCGGGTCACGCCCAGGGCGGTAAACTCCCCGGTAAGCAGGGGCTGGTTCCACGAGGTGTGAACGAAGGATTGCGCGGCCAGGTTGTAGATTTCGTCCGGCTGGATCTTTTCCATCAGGTGCAGGATGGAAATTTCGTCCAGCAAGTCGCCCTGCACCAGATTGACGCGCTGCTTGATGTGCTCGATGCGTTCCAGGGTTTCCGTGCTGGAGCGACGCACCATGCCGTGCACTTCGTAGCCCTTTTCCAGCAGCAGTTCCGCCAGATAGGACCCGTCCTGCCCGGTGATTCCGGTGATCAATGCTTTCTTCATGCGCTTTCTCCCGATGCCGTTTCCGGGGTGGACTCCGCAGTTGCGCCCCAGGTTTTCTGCAAAAAGGCCAGGCCTTCCGCCACCTCGGCGGCCGGGGTGCGGGAGGACGGCTCAATGACGCGGATAATATCCGATTTTCCGAAGCGCTGGAAACGTTGAAAATCAATTTGTCCACGCGGCGGCATCACATGGTCGGTGGCGGGCGGGGCCACATCGTGCACGTGCATGCCCACCAGGTGGGGGCGCAGGCGATCCAGCCAGCGTTCGTGGTTGATGAAACCCATGTTCTGGCGGATCTGGCCGTGGCCCAGGTCGTGCCAGTAGCGGACGTGGCGATCGCCGAAACGCCGGAAGATGGCCTCGAATTCAAGCTCGGTGGGCAGGGCCTCCCAGGTGGGCAGGTTTTCAATGCCCAGCTGTACCCGGGTCTCTTCCAGCACCGGCATCAGTTGCTCCAGCCCCTGGAACAGGTATTCCAGCTGGCGGGGCGCGTGTTTCTCGCGCTGCTCCATCATCTTGATTTTGAGCTTCTCGAAGCGCGGGGTATAGACCTGGCCCGCGATGGCGAGCTCGAACAGATCGGAGCTGAAGCGGGTCATGTCCACGTTGCCGGCGTGGGTGACCACGACTCGGGCGCCCAGTTCGGCGGCGAAGCGCAGGGTTTGCGCGGTATAGCTTACCGCCTGGGCGCGTTCGCGCGCGTCCGGGCTGCCCAGGGTGTAGATTTCGGGATGGCCGCGGGCCGCGCCCAGCGGCACCGGGCAGATGTTGTGCAGGCTGTCCACCCGCACCGCCTGGCTGGCCACCATGGCCTTGACCCCCGCGACCAGTTCCATGCGGAGGTCATAACCCAATTCGACCCGGGTGAAGCCGAGCTTCAGAATCTCTTCGATGAGATCCTCGCCCCGGGCATGCCGGGAGGCGTTCCAGTGGGTGGAGAGCGCGAATTCCATTGCGTTTAATGCAGGTTGTTAAAACAGCAAAACTCCCCGCGGGGGGGAGTTTTGCGAAAGGTCCCAGACCCTCAGGATCACGTGAAGTTTGAACGCATGCGGGCGCGCGCCGATTTACGACGTTTACGCTCGCTGGGCTTCTCGTAGTACCGGTGAGCGCGAATTTCGCGCATGGTGCCTTCTTTATCGAGTTTCTTTTTCAGGCGGCGCAGAGCCTTGTCCACAGACTCGCCTTTTCTGACTTTTACTTCTGCCACGGTAGCTCGTTCACTCCCTTCGGGTTCCTGGGTGAGAGCCGGAGACCCTAGTGAGCCTCCGGAACGAAGTCAAGGTTTGCGCTGCGCTTACTCCCGGCCGATCGAGTGGTAGGTGAAGCCCTTGGCCCGCACCGTCTTGGGATCAAACACGTTGCGTCCGTCCACGATGACCGGGCACTTCATGACCGCCTTGAGTTTGTCGAGGTCCAGCTGCTTGACCTGCGGCCAGTCGGTGAGGATCAGGAGCACATCCGCCCCGCGGGCGCATTCGATGGGATCCTTGACGTAGCGCTCCTGCGGGTACAACTGGGCAAAGCGCTCCTCGGCCACGGGGTCCCACAGCTGCAGCTTGGCGCCGGCTTCGATCAGCTGGGGCACGAAGTAGAGGGAAGGGGACTCGCGCACGTCGTCGGTGCCGGGTTTGAAGGCCAGGCCGAGCACGGCCACCACCTTGTCCTGGATCACCCACAGTTCGCGCTGCAGCTTCTGCATCAGGTGTTCGCGCTGCGTCTTGTTGACGCGCTGCACTTCCTTCAGCAGTTCGAAGTTGTAGCCGAGGTGGTCGGCGATTTGCACGAAGGCGTCTACATCCTTGGGGAAGCAGGAGCCGCCGTAGCCCACGCCCGCCTTCAGGAACTGCGGGCCGATGCGCTTGTCCAGGCCCATGCCCTGGGCGACCTGTTCCACGTTGGCGCCCGCCATTTCGCAAACCCGGGCCACCGCATTGATAAAGGAAATCTTCATGGCCAGGAACGAGTTGGACGCGTGTTTGGTCAGCTCGGCGCTGGGCGGGTTCATGACCAGGAACGGGCAGTTGGTCTTCTTGATGATCGGCTCGTAGATGTCGCGCATCAGCTTGGCCGCGCGCTCGCTCTCCACGCCCACCACGATGCGGTCCGGGCTGTAGGCGTCTTCGATGGCCGTGCCTTCCTTGAGGAATTCCGGATTGGAGGCCACGTCGAAGGGAATGTCGGCCCGCAGGTATTTGCTGACCGTGCGCTTGACCTGCTCGTGGGTGTTGACCGGCACCGTGCTCTTTTCCACCAGCAGGCGGTAGGAGGTCATGTGTTCCGAAACCTGGCGCGCCACCTGTTCCACATAGGACATATTGGCCGCACCGCGATAGCCCGGCGGGGTGCCCACGGCGATGAAAATGACTTCGGCGAACTTGGTGCCTTCCTCAATGGAGCTGGTGAAGTGCAGGCGCCCGGCGGCCACGTTCTTACGCACCAGGTCCTCCAGGCCATCTTCGTAGATGGGCATCTGGAGTTGCTTGAGCATCTTGACCTTGTTCTCGTCGTTGTCCACGCAGAGCACATTGTGGCCCCAATCCGAAAAACAGGCCCCGGTTACCAGACCCACATAGCCGGTTCCTACGACGGTGATATTCATGCGCGATGGTCCTTCCGTTTGAGCTGCTAAAGCGGATGACCATAACCAAGTTGGCCCCTTCATGGCAACAGCAGGCTGATGCGGATGCTTGCCTTTCTGCATCAGCCCGGCACACTGGCGCACCTATGGATACCACCCTGATTCTCGGCGCCTCCGGCTTTCTGGGGCGCGAAGTGACGCCCGCGTTCCGACGCCACGGACAGGTCGTGGGCGTGAGTTGCCGGGGTGGCCCGGGCCTGGAGGCGGTGGATATCCGCGACCCCGCCGCCCTCCGCGGTTTGTGCCAGCGCACCCGGCCGACGTCGGTTTTGCTGCTGGCCGCCTATCGTGAGCCGGATTTCTGCGAGGAACACCCCGCGGAAGCGCGGCGTCTGAACGTCGAGCCCGCGCTGGTCCTGGCCGACAGCCTGCCCGCCGATGTCCATCTGACGTTTATCAGCACGGACTACGTCTTCGACGGGCTCACCCCGCCGTACTACGAAAACAGCCCCCGCCACCCGGTTAGCGTCTATGGCCGGACCAAAACGGAGGCGGAGGACCTGCTGGGCGACCGGCCCAAAACCCTGGTCCTGCGCATACCGCTGTTGATCGGCGGCGGGGCCAGCCTCAAGGAAACCGGGTTCATCGGCCAGATCGTGGAGACCCTTCGCGGTAATCAAGCGATGGTGCAGGACGATGTGCTGATGCGATTTCCCACCTGGACGCGCGATGTGGCGGAGGCACTGCTCTTTCTGGTGGACCGCCGCGCCGAAGGCGTCTTCCACTACAGTGGATTGGAAGGCGGCACACGCTACCACTGGATGTGCGAAAGCGCCCGCGTGCTGGGTCTGTCCGCGGAGCATTTGACCCCGTCCCGCGAGGTGGTTCCGCGCAAGGAGGTACGGCCGCCCAACAGCCAGCTTTCGCCCTACAAAATCCGCATCCTGTGGTATAATCGATTCACCGCGTTC
>CAYTVN010000205.1:0-6677 GCA_964441655.1 uncultured Verrucomicrobiota bacterium
CAATTGGCAGAGCACCGGTCTCCAAAACCGGTTGTTGGGGGTTCAAGTCCCTCCTGGCCTGCCAGTCCAGCCAAACGGTGCGAACGTCAGGGTAGGAATGTAGAGTGAGCAAACTGAAACAAGCATTCGCGGGCATCCAGGGGTTCCTGGGTGAAGTGCAGGTGGAACTGAAAAAGTGCACCTGGCCGACCCGTCCGGAGTTGCTGGAATCCACCGTGGTGGTCGTGGTGGCGATTTTGATTCTAGGTGCCGCGGTCGGGTTCAGCGACCTCGTCCTTAATATGATTCTTCGGCTGGTGATCCGCTAGTCGGGACTCGGGATGGCGAACGATACTATGGAAAAGCAGTGGTTTGTTTTGCATACGCTTTCCGGGCAGGAGGGCAAGGTCCGCGAGAGCATTGAGCGTCGGACCAAGATGGAGGAGTTGCAGGACTTCATTGGCGAAGTCTTGATCCCCACCGAGAAGGTCTCCGAGGTCAAGCGGGGCAAGAAGTCCACCACCACCCGCAAGTTTTATCCCGGTTACGTGCTGATCAATCTGCACCTGTACGACGGCGATGCGCTGTGCGACAAGACCTGGTATTTCATCCAGGCCACGCCGGGCATTATTCCTCCTGGTTTTATTGGCGGCGACCGTCCGGTGCCGCTGCGCGACGAGGAAGTGGCCAGTATCCGCGCCCAGAGCGAGGAAAAGAGCGACAAGGCCAAGCCCAAGGTCAGCTTTGAGGCCGGCGAGACGGTGAAGATCAACGACGGCCCGTTCCTGAATTTCAACGGGGTGATCGAAGAGATCGATCCCGAGCGTGGCAAATTGAAAGTATCTGTATCGATTTTCGGCCGGTCGGCTCCGGTGGAGCTGGAGTACTGGCAAGTGGAGCGGGGTTAAGCCTCACCCCCGATGGAAACCTGACACCCGCAACCTGAGAATACGTCATGGCAAAGAAAGTAGTAGCAATCGTCAAACTGCAGATTCCGGCCGGCGCGGCCAACCCCGCGCCTCCGGTGGGTCCCGCGCTCGGTCAACAGGGCGTGAACATCATGGCCTTCTGCAAAGAGTTCAATGCGGCCACCCAGAAGGATGCCGGTCTGGTCATCCCGGTGGTCATTTCGGTTTACCAGGATAAATCGTTTTCGTTTATCACCAAGAGTCCGCCCGCTTCCACGCTGTTGAAGCGCGCGGCCAATATTGCCAAGGGCTCCGGCACGCCGAACCGCGAAAAGGTGGGTAAAGTCACCAAGAAGCAGGTTCAGGAAATTGCCAAGCTCAAGGAAAAGGATCTCAACGCAAAAGATATAGACCACGCGTGCCGTATCATTGAGGGTACGGCCCGTAGCATGGGAGTTGAGGTGGAATAATGTCACATCACGGAAAAAAGTATACCGCCGTTCGCGCCAAGGTGGACCGCACCAAGACCTACGAGGTTGCGGAAGCCATCGCCTTCCTGAAGGCCAATAAATACAGCAAGTTTGACGAAACCGCGGAGATCGCCTTCCGCCTCGGCGTGGACCCGACCCAGTCGGACCAGAACGTCCGCGGCACGGTGGCGCTGCCGCACGGTACGGGCAAAAAGGTGCGGGTGCTGGTGTTCGCCAGCGGACCCCAGGCCGATGCCGCCCGCGCTGCGGGTGCGGACCATGTGGGGTTCGAGGATTTGATCGCCAAGGTCTCCGGCGGCTGGGTGGATGTGGACGTGATCGTCGCCACTCCGGACGCCATGAAGGAAGTGCGCAAACTCGGCAAGGTGCTGGGGCCGCGCGGCCTGATGCCCAACCCGAAGTCGGGCACGGTGTCGGATGACACCGCCTCGGCCGTGAAGCAATTCAAGGCCGGGCGGGTGGAGTTCCGCATGGACAAGAATGGCAATGTGCAGGTGCCTTTCGGCAAGCTGTCGTTCACCCCGGAGGCGCTGGCGGAAAACTGCCGCGCCATTGTGGAGGCCGTTCAGCATTCCCGGCCTTCTTCGGCCAAGGGAACGTTCATTAAACGATGCACCCTGAGCTCGACCATGGGGCCGGGCCTGCATGTAAACGTACGTGACGCGGTCACGGCGGCGGCATAAGGAGCGGACGCGTCATGAGAGCGGAAAAAACATCCATTTTGCAGGAAGTGCGGGGCAAGCTTTCGGGCTCCTCGTTTTTCTTCCTGACCAACTACAAGGGCCTGACCGTGGGCAAGACCGACGATTTGCGTCGGCGTTTGCGCGGGGCCAAGGCCGACTTCACCGTGGTGCCGAACAAGCAGTTCAGTCTGGCTGCCAAGGAGTGCGGCTATGCCGACCTGAGCAAGGAAGCCCTCAAAGGCCCCTCCGCCCTGGTGTATGGCAAGGGCGACGTGGTGGCGGCGGCCAAGGTGCTGAAGGACTTTATCAAGGAAAACGACAAGAAGCCCGCCCTCAAGGTGGGCGGACTTCAAGGCGCTGTTCTTTCCCCGACGGACGTGGAGAGCCTCGCTGCGCTGCCGTCGCGTGAATCGCTGCTGGGTCAGGTGGTCGGCACCATTGCCGCGCCCATGACGCAGTTGGTGGGTGTGCTGCAGCAAAAGGTGGCCAGCGTGGTCTATGTGGTGAAAGCCAGCGCAGACAAAAAAGGCGCCGCCGCCGGTTAAAGTTAACTAAAGACTAAGGAGTAATGAAAATGGCAGATGCAACGCAGAAAATGGAAGAAATTGTCTCCGCGATTGAGCAGATGACGGTGCTGGACCTGTCCAAGCTGGTCAAGCTGCTGGAAGAGCGTCTGGGCGTCAGCGCCGCGGCCCCGGTGGCAGCGGCGGCGGCTCCCGCGGCGGGCGCGGCGGCGGCCCCGGCGGAAGAGAAGACGGAGTTCACCGTGGTGCTGGCCAATGCCGGCGCCAACAAGATCGCGGTCATCAAAGAGCTGCGTGGTGTGACCAGTCTCGGACTCAAGGAAGCCAAGGATCTGGTCGAGGGCGCGCCCAAGACCATCAAGGAAGGCGCTTCCAAGGACGAGGCCGCTTCGATCAAGGCCAAGCTGGAAGCAGCCGGCGCCAAGATCGAGGTCAAGTAAGGTTTCGCATTCATCCAGCGGTTGGAACCTGGCGCAAGCCGGGGTTCCAACCGTTGGGTATTTCTTTTCGGACATGGGCCCCGCAGGACGGGGCGTTGGTTTCTGGGTTGTCGTCAAGGGTCAGTAGACCCGCAGGTGATCAATGGCAAATCGCGTAAATTTCGGCAAACTGACGGACATCATTGATGCCCCGGATCTCATCGAGATCCAGACCAATTCCTACAAAGACTTCCTGCAGCTGGATGTCTCATCCACCAAGCGGAAGCGGGTAGGACTGCAGGCGGTCTTCAAGGAAGTTTTCCCCATTGAGAGTTACGACGGGAAGATTGTTCTGGATTTCGCCAAGTTTGAAATCACCGAGCCCAAGAAGGGGCCGGTGGATTGTCTGCGTGATGGCGAATCCTACGCCGCGCCTCTCTATGTGACCTTCCGCCTGAAAGACGGGGACGAGGTTCGCGAAGAGGATGTATACATGGGCGAAGTTCCGCTCATGACCGCCCAGGGCAGCTTTGTCATCAACGGCGCCGAGCGCGTGGTGGTCAGCCAGTTGCACCGCTCTCCGGGCATCTGTTTTGAGCAGAATCTGCACCCGAACGGCACCATGCTGTATTCGTTCCGTATCATCCCGGATCGCGGTTCCTGGGTGGAGGTTCAGTTTGATACGTCGGACAACCTCCATATTTATCTCGATCGCACCCGCCGTCGCCGCAAGTTTCTGGCTTCCACCTTCCTGCGCGCGCTCGGGTTCAACACCGATGACGAGCTGCTTTCCCTGTTCTATCCGCTCATGGACCTGGACTTGAAGGGCAGCATGAGCGACGACGTGTTGGCCGCCAAAGTGCTGCGCGAAGACGCGATTGACACCAGCTCCAGCACCATTCTGGCCCGCCGGTACGAGCCGTTGACCAAGGATCTGGTCAAGCAGATGAAGGCGGCCGGTCTGGACAGCGTCAAGGTGGTGGATGTGGCGGGGGACGAAGGCCTGCTGCTGAAGACCATCCAGAAGGATCCCACGCGCACCACGGAAGAGGCGCTCAAGGATATTTACATGAAGCTGCGTCCGGGTGATCCGCCGACCACCTCGAACGCCAAGCAGCTGCTGAAGCGCGTATTTTTTGATCCCCGCCGCTACGACCTGAGCCGGGTCGGTCGTTACAAGATCGAACAGAAGCTGGGCCAGGTGCTGGGCGATGTGCGCAAGATGCTGGAAGACCGTGAAGCCACCACGGAAACGGATTCCCGCGTGCTGGAACCGGCGGACCTGATTGCGGCCATCCGCTACCTGGTCAGCCTGCGCAAGGGCGAGGGTACGGTGGACGACATTGACCACCTGGGCAGCCGCCGCGTGCGTACGGTGGGCGAGTTGCTTGAGAACCAGTGCCGGGTGGGTTTGGCCCGCACCGAGCGTCTGGTCAAAGAGCGCATGACCATTTTTGACGCCCAGAACGACAAGCTGACCCCGCAGAAACTGGTGAATCCCAAGGCCCTGTCCGCGGTGATTCGCGACTTCTTTGGGCGCAGCCAGCTGAGCCAGTTCATGGATCAGACCAATCCGTTGGCCGAGCTGACCCATAAGCGCCGGTTGAGCGCCCTGGGGCCGGGCGGCTTGAGCCGCGAGCGCGCCGGGTTCGAAGTGCGCGATGTGCACTCCAGCCACTATGGCCGTATCTGCCCGATTGAGACCCCGGAAGGTCCGAACATCGGACTGATCTCGTCCCTGTCCACGTTTGCCCGGGTCAATGAATTTGGTTTCATTGAGAGCCCGTACCGCAAGGTCAACAACGGGAAGGTCACCGATCAGGTGGACTTCCTGACTGCGGATCAGGAGGAAAACTATGTCATCGCCCAGGCCAATGCGCCGGTGGATGGACATGGCAAGTACGCCGAAAAGATGGTGACCGTGCGTTACCGCGGCGACTTCCTGGAAGTGCCGGCGGAGCGAGTGGACTACATGGACACCTCGCCCAAGCAGCTGGTCAGTGTGGCGGCCGGATTGATTCCGTTCCTGGAACACGACGACGCCAACCGCGCGCTCATGGGTTCCAACATGCAACGGCAGGCGGTTCCGCTGCTCCAGTCCGAGCGTCCCTATGTGGGCACCGGCATGGAAGGCACCGTGGCGCGTGATTCCGGCGTGCTGGTCATTGCCGAGGAAGCGGGCAAGGTGGCCTACGTGTCCGGCTCCCGCCTGGTGGTCTCGGTGGACGGCGAAGTGCCCAACAAGAAGACGCCCAAGAGCGACTATCAGATCTACGAGCTGCGCAAGTTCATGCGTTCCAATGGCGGCACCTGCGTCAACCAGAAGCCCATCGTCAAGCTGGGCCAGAAGGTGAAGAAGGGCGACGTGCTGGCGGATGGCCCGGCCACCGATCTGGGCGAACTGGCCCTGGGCAAGAACGTGCTGGTGGCGTTCATGCCGTGGTGCGGCTACAACTACGAGGACGCCATTCTGATCAACGAGCGTCTGGTGCGCGAGGATGTCTACACCTCCCTGCACATCGAGGAGTTCGAGTGCGGCGCCCGCGACACCAAGCTGGGCCCGGAAGAAATCACGCGCGACATTCCCAACGTGGGCGAAGAAGCACTCAAGAACCTGAGCCACGACGGCGTGGTGCGGGTGGGCGCCGAGGTCAAGCCGGGTGACATTCTGGTGGGTAAGATCACCCCCAAGAGCGAAACCGAGCTGGCTCCGGAAGAACGCCTGCTGCGGGCCATCTTCGGCGAAAAGGCCGCGGACGTGCGCGACACCTCCCTGACCGTGCCCAGCGGCACCTATGGCATCGTCATGGATGTCAAGGTCTCCGCGCGCAAGGATCTGGGCAAGTCCAAGCTGACGCCTGCGGAACGCCGCAAGCAGCTCAAGCAGATCGACGACGACTACACCGA
This sequence comes from uncultured Verrucomicrobiota bacterium, assembly GCA_964441655.1. Lineage (GTDB taxonomy): Bacteria > Verrucomicrobiota > Kiritimatiellia > CAIVKH01 > CAIVKH01 > CAYTVN01. Next base: position 5,912 of record CAYTVN010000205.1, read on the forward strand.
GAAGCACGAGCGTCTGACCGAGGATCTGACCGAATCGCTGAGCAATATTCTGCTGGGCGAAAAGATCCCGCTGGATGTGGTGAACGTGGAAACGGGCGAGGTGATCATTCCGGCCAACCGCAAGATCACCAAGACCCTGCTGCGCAAGCTGGCGGCGGCCTACGACCATATCGAAATTGATCCCAGCCCGATCCAGATCAAGATCCAGGGCATCATCAGCGAATTCACCAACAAGTTCTCCGAACTGGACCTCGAAAAGGAACGGTCGCTGGAACGGGTGGAGAGCGGTGACGAAGTCGACCCCGGCATCATCAAGCAGGTCAAGGTCTACGTGGCCAGCAAGAAGAAGCTGTCGGTGGGTGACAAGATGGCCGGCCGTCACGGCAACAAGGGCGTCATCGCCCGCGTGGTGCCCGACGAAGACATGCCGTTCATGCCGGACGGAACGCCCATGGACATCGTGCTGAATCCGCTGGGCGTGCCCAGCCGCATGAATGTAGGCCAGGTGCTGGAGACCCACCTCGGGTGGGCCTGCCGGATGCTCGGTCTGCACGCGGCGACGCCGGTATTCGACGGTATCTCCGAAGAGAAGGTGCGCGAGATGATGGCGGACGCCGAATCCAAGGCCAAGGTCAAGACGGTGGGCAAGGATGGCAAGTCCCAGTTGTACGACGGCCGCACGGGCGAGCCGTTCGACCAGCGCGTCATGGTGGGCGTCATCTACATGCTGAAGCTCCATCACTTGGTCAGCGACAAGATCCATGCC
>CAYTVN010000206.1:0-6670 GCA_964441655.1 uncultured Verrucomicrobiota bacterium
GGCCGCCTTTTCGATCTCCAGCACGTCCGGGCGGTATGGACTTTCCGGGCTCATCTGCTCCAGCAGCAGCGTGCAGAAGCCGGTGATGGCCTGCAGCAGGTTGTTGAAGTCGTGGGCGATGCCCCCGGCCAGCCGGCCGATCCCCTCCATCTTCTGGGCCTGGTAGAGCTGTTGCTGCAGGTTGTGCCGCTCGGTGATGTCCTGCTTGATGCCGACGAAGTGGGTGGCCTGGCCCTGGGCATTCAGCACGGGCGTGATGGTCAATTCTTCCAGGTACAGGGTGCCGTCTTTGCGCCGGTTGACCATGTCGCCGCGCCACATGTGCCCGCCCAAAATGGTGGACCACAGCGTGTGATAGAAATGCTGGTCATGGCGGCCGGACTTCAGCAGGCGCGGATTTTGGCCGATCACCTCCTGATCGGTGTAGCCGGTCAATTCGGAAAAGGCCCGGTTGACCCAGGTGATGCGGCCTTCGCGGTCCACAATCATGATGCCGTTGACGGAGGATTCAAGGGCGGTGATCTGCAACCGCAGGTAGTGTTCGGCCTGGCGCTGTGCGCTTACATCTTCTGCATTCACGATGATGCGGCGCTCCCCATTATCCAGCATCAACGCGCGCTCGCGCAGTTTCATGGTGATCAGCGAACCGTCTTTACGTTGGTTCACCACTTCATGGATCAGCACCTCGCCCTGGTTCAGGCGGGTCAGATTCTTGTCCACTTCGAGCCGGTGGTCGGGCGTCATCAGGAGCGATACCGGCTGTCCCACCAGTTCGGCGCGGGTATAGCCGGTGGCCAGGCACAGGGCCGGATTGGCGTCCAGGATGATGCCCTGCTCTGATTCCAGCAGGATGCCGGTGGGGAGCAGGTCGAACATGGTGTGATAAACGCGTTCCTGTTCGCTGCGGGTCCGCTCCAGGGCCTGGGCGGCTTCGAGTGCCGCGGTGCGTTCCCGCACCCGGTTCTCCAGCTCCGCGTTCAGGGTTTGCAGGCGATCATGCACATGTTGGGCGGTGTCGAGTAGGCCGTTGATTTCGCTCCCGAGCTGGACCAGTTCCGGCGAGCCGCCCAGCGTGACCCGGGCGTTGAAGTTGGATTGCTGGCGCACCTGGCGCACCACATCCATCAGCCGGGGCAGGCGGGCCAGCATGTGCCGGTGCAGGACCATGAGGGCCAGCCCGGCGAAGCAGAGCCCGGCCAGACCGCTGGCCGCCACGAAGACCAGTTGATACAGGCGCAGACCGGCCGGTTCGGCCAGGGGTGGATTCACCTGCAGGGCCAGCACGGCCTTGCCGTCCATATCCGGCAATACGACCACGCCGTGCAGTTGACCCTCCGGATTACGCACGGCCAGGGGCTCCTGCAATTCGGCGGCCAGCACGGCGCGTTGCAATGTCGGTTCCAGCTGATCAGCGGCATTCAAGGGGACCAGGCGGATCGGCATATGCAGCAGGCGGGCCAGGTGCAGGTTGAGGGATTCATCCACGCGGCGGGCAAACAGGATGCGTCCCTTGGGGGCATCGCTCGCGGGAGCCAGCTCCACCGGATAGCTGCAGGCCAGCCAGATGCCGCCGAGTTGAAGCAGGCCGTTGCGCGGCGGGCCGTCACGCAGTTCAGGACCATCCCACGCGCCCCGCTCCTCCTCGGTAAAGGGACGCCAGGTGGTGCCATCGTCGGTGATGGCGGTAAACAGCATTTTTCCATTCCCGTCGCGTAGCACGAAGGCATGCATGCGCAGGTTGGAAAGAACCTCCGGGGTGAATTCGGTTTCAGGGAATGCGCCGGCGCCGGTGCGCAGATAGTTCTGCAGCCCCCCCCACATGGCCCAGTCCGCCGTCACGCCGGACAGGCGTTCCACTTCCTGGGCCAGCACATCCCGGGCGATGCCGGTGGAGCGCAGGGCCAGTTGCTGCTCCAGCAACCGGTATTGGTGCAGGGTGAAGGCGGTGTAGAGCCCGGCCAGTCCGGCGATAAAGACTGCCAGCAGCAACGCCACGGAACCGAGACTGCGCCAACGCATGTTTACAAAAATTCCTGTCTGGAGCTTAGCGCGTCGGACGACGGTATCCAAGCGGTTAACCGCGGCGGTGCCGTCAGGGCGGCGCAGGCTTGTCCACCACCTTTTGGACCGCGCCCAGCAGTTCGGCCACGGTAAACGGCTTGGGCACCACGCCGGAAAAACCGAGGGCCAGGGTTTCGGCCAGCGTGCCATCCGAGTAACCGCTGGCCACCAGGGCGCAGAGATCTGGATCCAGCTTGCGCAGGCGCAGGAAGGTTTCGCGTCCACCCAGTCCGCCCGGAATGGTGAGGTCCAGAATGACGGCGCGGAAGGGGCGTCCTTCGGTGCGGGCCTGCTGGAAAAGGGCGATGGCTTCTTCGCCGTGCTCGGCGGTGTCCACTTCATAGCCGGCCCGGCGCAGCATGCGTTGGGTGATGTCGCGGATGGCCGGTTCATCATCCATGACCAGCAACCGGCCCTGTCCCTTGGCCGTGGCCTCTGCTCCCGCTTCGGTGCGGCGGCGCGGCAGCACGGTATTTTCGCGGGCAGGCAGGTACACCGTGAACAGGCTGCCCTGGCCGACCTGGGAGGAAGCCGTGATGTGGCCGCCGTGCTTGGTCACGATGGAAAAGCTGGTGGTCAGGCCGAGTCCGCTGCCTTTGCTCTTGGTGGTGAAGTAGGGATCGAAGATGCGTTCCAGATGCTTGGGGGGAATGCCCATTCCGGTGTCCTGCACCTCGATTTTGAGATAGGGCCCCGCAGCCAGGCCCACGGGATTGCCCGCGTCCAGTTTCAGCTGGCTGGCCCGCATGGTTATGGTGCCGCCTTCCGGCATGGCCTGGTCCGCGTTGATGACCAGATTCTGAAAGACCTGGGCCATCTGGCCCGCGTCTACTTCGGCTGCCCACAGGTCGTCCGGAAGGTGCAATTCGTAGCGGGAGGCGGAGCCGCGCAGCGCGAAGGACACGGTTTCCTGGATCAATTCGCCGACCCGGATCAGGGACTTCACCGGCGATCCGCCCTTGGCAAACGTCAGCAGTTGATGGGTCAGATCCTTGGCCCGCTTGGCCGCCCGTTCGGCCTCGCTCAGCAGCTCGCGGTTATCGGGTTCGCCCGCGGCGCCGGACAGGCGCAGCATGGAGATGTTCCCGAGGATGGAGGTGAGGATGTTGTTGAAGTCGTGGGCAATGCCGCCAGCCAGCAGGCCCAGCGATTCCAGTTTTTGTGATTTGGTGCGCTCCTCCTCGAGGCGCCGCCGCTCGCCGATGTCTTCCACAATGCCCACGCCGCCCGCGGGCTGGCCCTGCTGGTCGAACACCGGGGCGGTGCGCAGGCTGAGCCAGATGGTGGCCGAGCGCGGCGTCGCCTGGTAGACCCCGTCGCAGGATCCGGGGCGTCCCTGCAAAGCTTCGTCCACGCCTTTCAGCAGGGCGGGGTCGCCCAATTGTTCCAGGCTGCGCCCGACCCAGTCCGCCTCGGTGCCGTGCAGAATGTCAGCCAGTCGGCGGTTGCATTTGGTCACCACGCGTTGCCGGTTGTAGTGGAACACCCCCACCGGCGCCTGTTCGAACAAGAGGCGGTACCGCTCGCCGGTTTCCCGCAGGGCTTCTGCTGCTTCGATGCGGTCGGTGATGTCGAGCATCACGCCGTGTACCTGCACGGGCTGGCCGTCCCCGTCGAATTGGAAGCGGGCTGTGTTGCGGAACCAGCGGACAGAGCCATCGCGCGCCACCTGCCGGTACTCCAGATCGAAGGGCAGGCCATGGCGGTTGGAATACGCCACCTCCTCCAGCACCCGTTCGCGATCGTCGGGATGAATGATGGTGCGCCAGATCTGGGGGTCTTGCAGCCATTCTGACTGGGTGTAGCCCAGCAGGGCGTTGACTTGCGGGCTGATGAAGTTGGTGTGGGGCATGGGATGGAGGGCCACCGTGTAGGTGATGACCGGGAGCTGGTCGGTCAGGGTGCGCAGCTTCAGTTCCGACACCCGGTGGGCGTTGGCCTCCAGTTTGAGCGCCTGGTTGCTGGCATGTAATTCCGCGGTGCGTTTCTGGACGCTGGCTTCCAGCTCGGCGCTCAGGCTGCGCAATCCCGCTTCGGACGCGGCCAGCTTTTGCGTGGCCAGCCAGAACCGACGCTGCCGGGCAAAAAAGTCCAGCACCAGCAGGGACAACCCCATGCTGAGCAGCAGGCCCAGGGTGCGATGCACGCGGATGTTCGCCCTGTATTCGGCGGCTGGCAGATCCATGCCGAGGGCCAGCTTCACCTGGGTGCCATCCTCCGACCACAGGACAGGCGCCACCGCGGAAATCCAGTCGCCCCAGCGGTCGTGATAGGGATCGCGGACATACGCCGTGCCGCGATCAAAGAAGGTCAGATCCTCCTCCGACAGTTCGCCCACATAGACTTCGCCGGCGGGATAATAATTTTCCGGCCGCGCGGTCATGGAGCAGGCATAGGCCACCAGATTGGTGCCGTGCCGTGCGTAGAGATAGAGCTGGGCCACGTCGGGACTGATGCGTTTGACCGACGTGAGATCCCTCACCACCTGTTGATGCTCGCGCGACATTTCCTGTTCCGGTTGACCGGTCAGCCGGGACAGGCGTTCGGTGTTCAGGGAAACGGCCACCGCCTGGGTGCGGGTCAGCAGGTTGCGGCGCATTTCTATATCCGCCCGCCGCCCCTGCTGTTCGGTCACGATCCATCCCAGACCGAGCACCGCGGCCAACAGCAGCAGACTGCCGCGCATGTGATAGGGGATGGGGTCGGAGAGATTCGCTTCGGTGTCGCTGTGCAGGCGGAGCAGGGTGAGGCGCCACAGGCAGGCGGCCAGCCCGACGATGGTCAGCATGCGGAAAACCTGAACCGGCACGCCCATGGCGGCCAGGAAGGTGTCGTAGTTCAGGATGTTCGCGGGGAAAAAGGGCGCGTCCGGCACCACGGTGCCGGTCAGAAATCCGTAGATGAGCAGGAGGGCGGCGGTCAGCTGGAGTACGGCTTTTTCTCGCCCCGCGTTGTGCCCGGTCTGCCAGACCGCATGGGCGGCCAGCAGGCAGGCCGGGAAGCCCAGCAGGTAGCGCAACAGGATCATTTGTCCGCTGAAGAAAACGCCCAGCGCGACGACCACGCCCAGGGCGAGCAGGCCGGCGTGGTGGAGCAGAGGCTGCCCTTCGCGGCGCCGCCCGAATTCCAGCAAGGCCAGGAACGAGGCGGCCAACAGGGTGTTGCGCAGGCCGGCAAAGACAGGGGTATCGCCCAGGTTGAGGGCCAGGATCTCCGCCCATTCGTGCAGGCCGTGCAACAAGCCGAACAGCATCAACCACGTCCAGTCCAGGCCGGGCCTGGGCTGGCTGCGCAGGGTCGAGGCCAGCACGCCCATGGTGAGGAAGGCCGCGCCGTACAGCACAAAAACCTGATCCAACTGCTCGATCCAGAACGACATCATGGCGAGGGAATCCGGTCCAGCAGCAGGCGCACCTCGCGCAGCAGCGCTGCCATGGGATAGGGTTTGGCCAGAAAACGATAGCCGCGTTCCTGGATGGCCTGGCTGCGTGCCTGCTCATCCGAATAGGCGCTGCACAGCAGGACGGGCAGGGTGGGGCGATCGGTGGTCAGCTCATCGGCCAGCCGGATGCCGTTGCCGTCGGGCAGTATGACGTCGGACAGCAGGAGGTCATACGGCACGACGGCGGATTGGATCAGGATCCGCGCCTCGGCGCAGGTGGCGGCGGTGTCCACCTGATAGAGCTGTTCCCGCAACACTCGCGCGGCCAGCTCGCGTACACTTTTTTCATCCTCCAGAATCAGGATGCGTTCGCTGCGGCCGCTCGCTTTATGGCCCCGCGGCTGGGCGGCGGGCGGGGGCGAAGTCTGTCCCGGATGGACTCCGCCCGCGGGCAGATAAATGTCCATGCGGGTGCCCACGGCCGGGGCGGTTTCCACATCAATAAATCCGCCGTGCTGGCGCACGATGCCGTACACCACGGCCAGGCCCAGACCGGTCCCTTTGCCGGGACCCTTGGTGCTGAAAAAAGGCTCAAAGAGTCGCTCTCGCACGGCGGGGATCATGCCGGTTCCGTTGTCCTCGACGGACAATTTTACAAAGGTGCCGGGGCGGGCCTCGGCCATGTCGGGCAGGGCGCCGGCGGCCAGTTCGACGGCGCAGGTGCGGATGGTCAGGCGGCCGCCGCCCGGCATGGCGTCGCGGGCGTTGACGGCCAGGTTCACCACGACTTGCTCCAGTTGGCCCGGATCGGCCAGCAGGGTGGGCAGGTCGGGCGCCAGCTCATCGTCCAGCACCACATTCTCGCCGATCAGCCGACGCAGCATTTTTTCCGTGCCCTGCACGACCTGATTCAATTCCACCGGCACCAACTCCATCTTCTGCTTGCGGCTGAAGGCCAGCAACTGGCGGGTGAGGGCCACCGCGCGCTGGGCCGCCCGGTCGATTTCCTCCACGTCACTGCGGCGGGGGTCGCCGTCGCCGAGGTCGGTCATCAGGATGGAGCTGAACCCGGTAATGGCCTGGAGCAGGTTGTTGAAATCATGGGCGATGCCGCCGGCCAATCGGCCGATGCTCTCCATCTTCTGGGCCTGCTGCAGCTGCTGCTGCAGGTTGCGGCGCTCCGAGATGTCCTGCTTGATGGCGATGAAGTGGGTGACCTTGCCGGCC
>CAYTVN010000207.1:0-6659 GCA_964441655.1 uncultured Verrucomicrobiota bacterium
CCCATCCGATTAACTGGCGGCAAGAACCTCGTCCTTTTGAGCCCGTTAACCCAAAGCACTCATGAAACGGTCCCGGAGCGCCCTGCGACCTGCGCGCCAACCCTTATGCCAGTTCCTTGATGGCGTCCACCACCCGATAGACACGCGACCCCAATGCATTGGGCCAGCGGTCGCCAGGATTCACGTCCAACGCCCTTGCCCGTCGCACCGCCTCATCGACCAATGGCCGGAACTGATCGATCTGTAGATTCTGTTCATTGTAGGATCCCAGCAAGGTGCGCAAGGAGTCTTTGACCAGATGTCCGGCCATATCGACCATCGCCGCCGGCGCGTCCGCGTGATGAAGGTATAGCCAAACCTCGAAACACGGACGGCTGACCGCCAGCCCAAATCGGAGCCGATGAGCCTCGGCTGCCACTTGGTCCAGATGCGCATCCGTCCATCGGTCCTTGTCCACAACCAACCAGAGCTGATCATCGGATCGCAGATCATTGTCCCTACGGAATTTCTTCAGCCGCGCCAGTACATGGGCAGGCGCGGAGTTCCTGTCCGCCGTCTCCAGAATCTTTACCTGTACCCGCGAACTGATGCGCCGGAAGAGTTCGAAGTATTGCGGCTCGACATACTGGCCTTCCGTGGCAATGACAACAAGGCGCGTATCCCGCTGATGCGGAATGGCTCGGTCGAGCGGTCTCGGGCGGCGGGTGGTGCGAGCCATGATCAGTATCCGCCACCGATGAGCCGCTTAACATCCCCGATGAAGGGAATCGCCCCGAACCGGCCATTAAGGTAGCCCTTCGCGACCTTCAGATCGGACCGAACCTTGAACTTGAACTCCGCCAGTGACGTGAAGCGGCTGGACTGCTCTTTATCTTTCTCAACAAACCAGATTTCATCCCGCCGCAGCAGGTCGAGATCGAGCAGGCATGTCTCGTGCGTCGTCAGGACGATCTGGCCCCGGCTCTTGCCTTCTCGGACAGCGCGGAGGAAGGCTTGCACATACATTACACACAGCATCGGATGCAGGCTTCGGTCAAACTCATCCACCACATATACCTTCTCACCGGACTTCAATTCCAACAGCGCCGGCGCCAAGTGCATGATCCGGTGCGTACCGTCGGATTCATCCTTGGTAGCAAAGGCGACTTCCCGCCCATCGCTGGCTCGATGCCACGTTTCCAGCGACAGAAGCTGCGGCTCGCCCCCATCGTTCAGGCGTATGGCAAAGAAATCCTTGCCGTCGGCGAGCAGTATGGACCGGGTCGGCGACTTCACCAGATCGTCGAGAATGGCCTTCCTTTCTTCGTCCGGCATCTCTGGAAAAGCACGCGCTAGGTCCATCTTTTCCGCTTTCAAACCGATGCCGTAAATGCCGGTATCCGCCACCTGGAGGAATTGGGCCAGGTAGTCCGTAAAATCCCGGTCCGAATGGGCACGCTGTACCAACCCGCCGTAGACGGCATCGGGTTCGATGATCACCAGAGACTCGCGAAACCACTCCATGAGAGGCCTCAACGCCGTCACGTTGCGTTCGATGGCTTCGGTCAGAAACAATTGATTAGGACGCGTACCCTCGGCCACAAAGCCCAGACGCTGGCGCTCTTGCGCCGTTGGTGCCAGTCGGTCGCCGAAATCTATCGACGCCTTGGTCTTTTCGGTGGTGCGCTCAAAAAGTAGGGACTCCTGCTTCTCGTAGATGGCAAACAGCCACTCCTCTCGTACTTCGGCACCAGTCACCACGAAGCCGTAGGTGTAGACCACCCCTTCATGCTTGAGCACGAACTCGAAGCGGCTCCCCTCCGCCTCAGCACTCCCCGCCGCAGCGAGACGAAACGGCACCGCCCCAATACGCTGGTCGGAGCGGGTGCCACGAACGATCAGATCCTGCGCAAAGACCATCGCCTTGATCAAATTCGATTTCCCGGAGGCGTTCGCGCCGTAGAACACGGCCAACGGCAGAGCTTGGACTTTGCGGCCCTGTTCTTCATCGCGGAGGATGTGGTCCTTGTGAATGCGCTCCCTTTTTGCGGGAACCAGATTGAGCACCGCCTCTGTGTGAAAGGATCGGAAATTTTCGACGGCAAATTGCAGCAACATGACAAACCCCATTATTGGCAGATAAAAACGTAAATAGCATGCCACCGCATATGTCGATGTCAATGTTTACGAGATAATTTCTCGTATAAATACTATCGCCGGCGAGTGACCCTGGAAAAGGTTAGGGCCAGAGCTTGGTCCCATCTCTCGGCGGAACACAGCCTCACGCCTTTGGACGGGCTATGGCATCGAGCGCGTCGATCAGCACACGCAGGGCGATGGCCATTTCCACAGCCGTGATGAACTCGAGGCGGGCTTTCTTGAACTCACGGGAGGTGGCGGTCATTAGCGAATCACGCAACATGGTCAGAAGGACGGGCTGACGGCGAGACTCCAGTATCTTCTCGATGACTTCCGGGTTGACGGCGTTCGCGTGTTCGTGGAACCGGTCCAGAGCTTCATTGACCGCTTCCGCCAACTCCTCGCCGGACGGCACTTGAGGTGGAGTTTCGCGGGGGAAGAGGATAAACCACGCCAAGGCCAACAGTAGATCAAGCAAGGCCGGCCAAGCATCCCCGTTGTCTTCGCGCAAGATGTCCAGCGCTTCACACACGGCATCCGATTCGAAGTCGAACCGCGCCAAAAGTTTGCCGGAGGCCGCGGAATCATTAACGTGGAGAATCTCAAACCGCTGTTCTATCTGCTCCTCGGTCAGGGCAACGGCAGGCAACGGCGGCAACTGCGGGCGCGGGGGCGGATAGAGGCCGGGCGGCGGTGGCACATCCAATTCCACAAGTCCCAACTCGCGAGCCAGCGCGACCGGATCCTCTTCATCGGGAACGAAATCATCGTCGTCATCGTCCATGGCGTTGAGGCATGCGAGGTCGGCGTCCCGAATGCGATCTTTAACCAGGGCCAGCAAGGTAGGCCGGTGAAGGGGATCCGCGGCGGCCTGGCGGGGCGTCCGACCATCCAGTGCGGGCAGGGATTCATCTATCCAGCGGCGCTTCATCGCGCGCATCAAAGCGTGTTGGTCGGTTGGAATGTCCTGACCAACGGGTACACGCGACATGGTTACCTGAATGCGACGCGCGCACGACAATAGGGCGGGTGGCACCAACTCGCGCTGACGCGGAGTGACAGATTTGACGACGCTCGTCTGCCGACCCAGTTCATCGACGCGTTCGCTCACAAAAGTCACTCGGGCACCCATTCGCCGCTCGAATTCCCCGCGCACCGATTCCACCGTGCTACCCACAGGAACGATGAGCAATACTTCGGCGTCGCCCGAGGCAATGGTGGCCCGTATCGGTTGCGCACCGACATCCGCCAGGGCGAGCGGAGTCCGGCGGTCTTGTGTTTCCAGCCAGTCCCAGCCCTGTAAAAAGCCGCGCGTCCGCAACGCGGGATCGAGTTCGCCCGGGACGACGTCCGGCCATTTCGCCATGACGTGCGCGAAGTCGGCGGCTTCGATCTGCCGCCGATAGTGGCACACGCTGCGGGTCGTCTGGGCCTCGCCCATGGTCTTCTCCCACAGGACGCCCGGGATGGCCTGCAAAGCCTCGACACAAAGCGCGCAGTTACGGTCCAGCCAGTCTTGCAGTGACTCCACACCGCTCGACCAGCCCAGATGCGCAGCCACGATCTGTACGACATCAGCGGAGCCCAGGCCCTGGACGGCAGGAATAGGAACGGCCAATCCGTGCATACGCTGATAGTAGGGCAACTCGTACATCCACGCCAGAAAGGGCGAAAACCGACCGGCGATTTGCGCCAGCGAGCGATCCGCGATCAGAAAGACGCCCGCCTGCGCATCGAACAAATCGATAGCCTCGGAGAGCGTTTCGTCCCGTACGGTCTGAATTTCAATGGCGCGCACCCGCATGCGGGCATGGGCTTGGAACAGGACCCGCTCGTCATTATTCAGCCCCTCGAAGCCTCGGGTCTCCCAGCGCTGGAAAAACGTGTACCCCGCGTCGTCCCGCCGACGAAAAAGCTGGCTAATAAAATAGTCCTGCCTGGTGGCCGCGGAATCGGATGGCGGGGCGATTTTCAGCCCGCGCTTTCCCAAGTCTTGCTGCAGGCGCGGGAAAACCTTGGCATCCAACCGGTCGTGTACGGCCAAGACTTCACCGTAGCTCTCTGCCCGCCAGAGATTGAACGGGCAGGTGACGGAACACGCGAAATAGGTAACGCGGCCCGCGCCGCATTCCGCGGAGGAAATATCCCGTCCCGCGGCGGGACAAGCTCGTTGATTTTTTCTAACCTTACCCATGTCATATCGTACGATAAGAATGAGGCAAAAGACGAGCATTCATGCGTCCAAGACGGCACGCCGTGAAAACTATCGCGCCTCTCTGACGTCGTGCAATTTCACGTTGTTGGAGGTAGATTTGGTTGTTTATGGAAATATCAGAGTTCTATTGAGGTAACCAGTCATGCCAACATTACGCAGTCATACCACCACCCAGGGACGTCTCATGGCAGGGGCGCGCAGCCTCTGGCGGGCCAACGGGATGAAAGAGAAGCAGATCGGCAAGCCCATCATTGCCGTGGTGAATTCCTTCACGCAGTTCGTGCCGGGGCACGTGCATTTGCACGACGTCGGGCAATACGTCAAAGGCCTCATCGAGGAGCAGGGCTGCTTCGCCGCCGAGTTCAACACCATCGCGGTGGATGACGGCATCGCCATGGGGCACGACGGCATGCTCTACTCCCTGCCCTCGCGCGAGGTGATTGCCGACAGTGTGGAGTACATGCTCAACGCGCACATGGCGGACGCCATGGTGTGCATCAGCAACTGCGACAAGATCACCCCCGGCATGATGATGGCCGCCATGCGCCTGAACATCCCCGCCATCTTTGTGTCCGGCGGACCCATGGAGGCGGGCAAGATCGGTGAGAAAAAATACGACCTGATCGACGCCATGATCATGAGTGGTGATAAGAACGTGCCAGATGACCAGCTGGATCAGGTCGAACGTTCGGCCTGCCCCACCTGCGGCTCCTGCTCCGGTATGTTCACCGCGAACTCCATGAACTGTCTGAACGAGGCTTTGGGCCTGGCCCTGCCCGGCAACGGCACCATCGTGGCCACGCACGCCAACCGGCGCGAACTGTTCGCCCGCGCGGCCCGCCGCATCGTGGAGATGACCTACGCATGGTACCGCGACAACGACGCGTCCGTGCTGCCGCGCAACATCGGGAGCAAGAACGCCTTCGCCAACGCCATGGCGCTGGACGTGGCCATGGGCGGCTCCACCAACACCGTGCTGCACATCCTGGCCGTAGCCCACGAGGCGGGCGTGGACTTCACCATGAAGGACATCGATGCCATTTCGCGGCAGGTGCCCTGCATCTGCAAAGTGGCGCCCAGCTCTCATTATCACATTGAAGACGTGAACCGCGCCGGCGGCATCCTGCGTATCCTGGGTGAACTCGATGCGGCAGGCTTGCTGGATTCTAGCGTACGCCGGGCGGATGGGTTAACCCTCAAGGAAGCGATCGCGCGTTACGACATCTCGCGTCCCACAGTGACAGAAGAAGCAAAGGCCATTTATCGCAGCGCCCCCGGCGGCGGGCGAAACATCGCCTTCGCCTCCCAGTCCACCTCCTTTGAACAGCTCGATTTGGACAAGGCGCAAGGCTGCATTCGCGATGTGGCGCATGCCTATTACCCGGACGGTGGACTGGCCGTTCTGTACGGCAACATCGCCCTCAAAGGGTGCATTGTGAAGACGGCCGGAGTGGACAAGGCTTCGTTCCATTTCACCGGCAAGGCCCGGGTGTTCGAGTCGCAGGAGTCCTCCTGCTCAGCCATTCTGAACGGGGATATCAAGGCGGGCGACGTGGTGGTGATTCGCTACGAAGGACCGCGCGGCGGGCCGGGCATGCAGGAAATGCTCTATCCAACCTCCTACCTGAAATCCATCGGCTTGGGCAAAGCGTGCGCCCTGGTCACAGATGGACGCTTCTCCGGCGGCACCTCCGGGCTGTCCATCGGCCATGTCTCGCCCGAAGCCGCGGCAGGCGGGGCCATCGCCCTGGTGCAGGACGGCGACACCATCGAGATCAGCATCCCCGATCGTTCCATCCGGCTGGCCATCACCGCCGAGGAGCTGGCGCGCCGTGAAGCAGCCGAAAAAGCCAAAGGCAAGCTGGCCTACCGTCCCGCCGCCCGCCCCCGCAAGGTGTCCAACGCCTTGCGGCTCTACGCCCACCACGTCACCTCCGCCGACCAGGGTGCGGTGCGGGCAAAAATCGATTAGTCGGCCCGGCGGGAATCCTTGCTTGTTCCGGGCGGCGGTGGTGTGTACATAAGTCCGGTTTTGTTGCACTATGCCATCCATTCAATCCACCACAGAGACGCAGAGCGCGCGGAGTTTTCCAACGCTTGGAAAACGATTCCGCGCAGATTTCCAACCCTTGGAATTTTGCTCGGCGTCCTCTGCGCCTCCGCGGTGAAATTCTATGCCTAAACGCACTGACATCCACAAAATCATGATCATCGGCTCCGGCCCCATCATCATCGGGCAGGCCTGTGAGTTCGACTATTCCGGCACCCAGGCCTGCAAGGCGCTGCGCGAGGAGGGCTACGAGGTCGTCCTCATCAACAGCAACCC
>CAYTVN010000208.1:0-6636 GCA_964441655.1 uncultured Verrucomicrobiota bacterium
CCGTAGCTCAGTTGGACAGAGCAACGGATTTCTAATCCGTCGGTCGCAGGTTCGCTCCCTGCCGGGTGCGCCATCCCGCGCCGAACCGTCACGCGCGGGGGTAGAGGTGTTTCCGGTAGGATTGCACGGCGCGCTTCCATTGGAAGCGGGACAAGGATTTCCAGCCGTTGAAGATCATGGCGGCGTATTCGGGCTGATCTTCGTACAGCTTGATGGCCAGGCGCAGGGCGGCGGCGGCGCTGCGGGTCATGCGCTTGAAGAGCAGGATGGACTTGCGGCTTTCCGCGCGGTCGCCCTTGGGATTGTGTTCCCAATATTCGCAATCCACCAGTTCGCGCCAGCCTTCGGCCTCGTCGGCGAAGGAAATCTGTTCCCGGAACAGGATGCCGGTGGGCTTTTCTTTCGCGGTGTGGTGCTTGCGCACCAACTGGCGGCCGTACAGGCTCAGCACATCCTCCACGGCTATGCACTGGGGATGGGGCGCCACCTGCTGGACCAGTCCGCCCGTGGCCCGGGCCACCACCGGCATGCCGGCCAGGTAGCCTTCGTTGGCCGCGCCGAAGGGCTCGTACATGGACGACATGACGAGGTAGGAGCAGCCGCGCTGGAGGGCCTGGAAAACCGACTTCTCGACCCGGAACGGGAATACGCATACCTCGCGCGGCCGGTCCTGGGCCAGCTCGCGAAGGAATCCGAGCCCGGACAGGCCCTCGTCGCCCGGCATGACCGCAAACAGGTAGCGAGCCGCGCCTTTGGGCAGCGTGCGGATGGCTTCCACGGCCACATCAAATCCCTTCTGGCGCGGGTCGTCCCGACCGAGCAGGAAAAAGACCGGCACCGCGGGGTCGTCCAGGTCGAGGGGTCCACCCCAAACCGTCTGCTGGCCGGCGGCCATCAGGCGCTGGTGGTAGTCCTGCAACACCGCGGCCAGTTCCGCCCGGCGTTGCCATTTTTCGGCCTGTAGCGTATCCAGCTTGCCCGCCTTGGCCCGGCTCAGGGCGCGTGCGGAGAAGGGGAAGCTGGCCTCGCCGAAAATGCCGTTGTCGATGCCCATCAGGCCGCGCCGTTTGAATACCCGCTGCAGGTGCGAGCAGAACACCTGGGTGTACAGGGTTTCGTTGCGCAGCTCGTAGGCGAAATGGGCCGACACGGTGGCCACCGGTGCGTCGAGCTCGGGAATGGTCTGTTCCAGGATGGAATGGTTCAGCTTCAGGCCCAGGGCGGCGGCAAAATCACAGATGCGCGGTGAGTTGAGGACGTGCAGCGGCTTGTCGTAGGGGTTGTGCAGGGTCAGCACGCAACGCACGGATTTCAGCGCCGGCTCAGTGTGGACGTTCTGGATGGCCAGGGCGACCGCCGCGGTTTCCCAATCCTGCAAATGCAGGGTCACCACATCGCTCTTCAGCGCACCTTCCTTGGCCAGTTCCACCAGCGCGACGGGCACGGCCAGCGAAAAAAACAACGCGTCCTCGGTCAGGCGGTCGCCGTTGATGGGATTGCGGTCCGGGTCCAGCGGGCGGGTCGGATCACACGGGTTGACATAGGGATTGTCCGGCGTGTTGAAGAATTCGGGCGAGGACAGGAAGTAGGTGGGCAAACCCTTGCGGTTCAGGATTTCGATGACGTCCACGGGGTAGGCGCGGCCGCGGACCAGCACTTGATAGGTGAACAGGGACGTTACCTTGGAGGCGGCGCCCGAGGCCAGGAGTTGATCCGGCTTGATCAGATTCTTGAAGTAGGGGGCTATGACTCCGCATTGCCCGCGGTCCACTTCGGGGGGCAGCCACTTCATGACCGCACCCAGTCCGCCGTAGGAGGAAAATTCAGTCTCGAAACTGACAAACAGGATCATGGTGTTTCCTTTGGGTCGGCAGTTGGCGGGACGCATGGCCTCCGATGCATAAATCGCGGTCACCGTATCAGAGGAGGATGGCCTCACCAAGCTTCCTTATGGGGAAGTGCGCGGGTGGCCGTTCTGTTCTACTTTCCCTTCCGGCAATTTCGGCTAGGATGCGCACCGCTATGGGCACCTCCACACCGGCACCCGGCGGGATCACAGCGCAGACGCATTGGCGACCGTTGTTGGTGTGGTTGGGCCGCTGGGCCGGTCTGTATCTCCTTTCCATCCTCGCCTACAACGCCAGTTATGCCTTCACCCGGGATGTTCTGATCCATCATCTTCAGGTGCGTCCCGCGGCCTGGCTCTTGCAGCTGACCATGCCGGGCAAGCCGATATCGTACACCTCGTCCAGCATTCTGGCCCCTGGCCTCCAGCTGGACATCCTGCGAGGGTGCGACGGGGTGGAGGCCTGGCTGTTGTTGGTGACGGCGTTGGCGGTTTTCCCCATGGCGGCCGCGCGCCGCCTGCGCAGCATGGCCTACGGAACGCTGTTGATATTCGGGCTGAATTTGGTGCGCATCGTGACCTTGTTTCATCTCGTGATGAAACGGCCGGAATGGTTTGAAGTGGCGCACGGGCTGGTCTGGCAGAGCATCATGGTGCTGGCCGCGGCCCTGTTTGTATTGGTGCAGCTTTCGCCGGATGAACCTACGCCCGCCGCGAGGCCGTCGCCATGACCCCGCGCGCCATCGCTCGCATGTTGATTCGCATGACGGTGGTTTTTCTGGTGGTGGGCGTGGTGGGCTATCGCTGGCCCGGTCTGGTGCTGAAGCCGCTGGGACCCGTGGTGCGTGGCTTGGCCACCCTTACCGGTCCGTACCTCGAGCATCTGACCGTTCACCACCGGGCCGCCACGGTTCAAATAACCGGCGAACTTCATCCTCGTTTGACGCAAACCGATGGCACCCCGCTGCCCGCCACGGTGGGTACGTGGAACAAGCAGGTGGGGCCGACCCTGCAAATCCTGGTGGTGGCCTTGTGTGTGTGGGCAGCCCCGGCGGTCTCGGGTCGGCGACGGGCCCGCGCCCTGGCCGTGACGCTTATCGCGACGCTGTTGGTGTGCGCCTTTCAACTTACGGTGGAAATTCAGGAAACAGCGCTGCGACATATGGGGCACGTCTGGTTGCCCCAGCTTGAGCTGGCGGACACGGAGTCGAATGTGGCCTACTTCAAGGGGCTGGAAATTCGCTATCGCGTCGCGCGCTGGATTAAATCCTTCAACGACGGCGGGGGCGCTCTATTTCTGGCCGTATGGGCCGGCTTGCTCGGCTACGCGGTGCCGGGCAACTGGGGCGGGGCGAAGACCCGGGACGGCTAGGACGCGGGGGCGGGCGGCGGGGGCGTGGCGGCGGGCGGGACGGTGCGGTCGCGCGACAGGATTTCAAGCAGCTGCTCTTCGCTGGTGGCGTCCAACACCTGCTGGCGTACGGCGGCGTCGTGGAGGGTGCGGCTGATATCGGCCAGGAACTGAATGTGGGGACCGGTGCGGCTGGCCGGGGACAGGGTCATCAAAAAGATCTGGGCTGGCTGACCATCCAGGGAGTTGAAATCCACGCCTTCCTTGCGGATGCCGAGCGCCGCCACCAGACATTCAACGGTGTCGGTCTTGCCGTGGGGGATGGCGATCCCGTTTTGCAGGCCGGTGGACATCTTTTTCTCGCGCTCCAGCACGGCCTTCAAGGCGGACTTGCGATCCTTGATGCGACCGGCGGACACCAGTAAATCAATGAGCTCTTCCAGAATGGCGTCCTTGTCGGCACCCTTCAGGCGTAGCGTAACAGTTTCTTTAACAAGTACCCGCTTCGGGTTCATGGAACATTCCTCAAATAGCGCGACATGATTACGACTGCGGTGCGGGTGGTCAATCCTCAATAGAGCGTTTTCACGCATTGCATCCCGCGCCGCCGGTGTTATAACGGGAGGCACATTTTACGAGGTATCCCTACATGTCCAATGCCCCCACGCCCCACGGTTCACGCGGTCGTATGCAGCCCTTGATCAACCAGTTGATCCAGCTTCAGGATCTTTTGTTCGCGCGCGATCAGGCGGAAGCCGCTTCGGCCAAAGCCCATCTGGAGCAGGTGGAACAATCCATTCAAACCATGCTGGAAGAGCTGCCGCTGGATGTGCGGGCCCATTTTATCAAGATGCACAAGAAGGCCAGCCTGTCCATTGTGCCCATTGCCAACGGCGTGTGTTCCGCCTGCGGCATGCAGATCCCGGTGAGCCAGGTGCACGCGGTGCACGCGGGCGACATCCTCTACCATTGCCCCAGCTGCGCCCGTTATTTGTTTTTTCCCAAGGCGGCACCCCGCCGCCTGAGCCAGCGCCGGAAGCGCGGCGAGCCCGCGCAGGTCGGCATGGCCCGTTTTTCCGCGCCCAGCCTGATGATCACCCACCTGGCGGGAACGGATCGCGACGAGGCGATTGCCGAATTGTGTGGCCGCATGGGGACGGAAGGCTTTGTGGACAATGCGGCGGGACTTACCGAAGAGGCGCTGCGCCGCGAGGCTATCGCCAGCACCGCGGTGGATCACGGACTCGCGTTCCCGCATGTACGCGGCGTGGAGGGGGGCGGGTTGACCCTGGCCCTCGGGCTGAGCCGGAAGGGTATTCGTTTTGATGGCGCGGGGAAGAACCTGACCCGGATCGTTTTCCTGATGGTTATTCCCACCGCGGCCAGCGCCTTCTATCTGCGCCTGTTGTCGGGATTGAGTCAGACGTTCTGCGAAGAGGAAGCGCGCGACCTGCTGTTCAAGGCGGAGACAGCTGACGAGTTGTGGAAGGCGCTCAACAAGGCCACCCGGCTCACCATTCCCTGAGCGCGCCTGGCCGGGCTACAGTCCCGGCAATTCCTGCACGGGGCCGCGGATGCGTTCCACGGTCCCATCGCTGTACAGCACGTGATAGCGCCTCAGGTGGGGAGCGGGCACGTCGCTGGACAGGGCTTGAATATCGACCAGCATCCATTCCCGGGCCTGACCCTTGGGCATTTTGCGTCCGTTGAGACGCACGTTCCATACGTAGGTCAGACCCAGTTCGCGCAGGTTGTCTGGCGCCGACGGGCACACGCAGGCCGAGCCGCCCGCCCCGAATGACTCCAGCACCACGCGCAGGCTGTCCGTGTCTTCCTGGGGAATATCGGGGAAAAAGGCCAGCTTGGGCAGGGCGCCGCGCTCCATCTCATAAAGCTCGAGGGCGTGATAGAGGGTGCGCAGGTTGGCCTGGCATTCAAAGGACAGCCGCAATTCGTGCAGCACGGCAAAAATGATGGCCAGCACGAGGGCGCAGGGCGCCATTACAAGCAACAGCTTGAAGATCACCTTTCCGCTGGTACCACGGTTGCGCATATGTCAGTCAACGAGAACTGCGGCGACGCATGCAAGCTAGGCGCCGGGATGTCCGTTCGTCAACCGCGAAACGAACTGAGCAGCTTTTTGGCCAGCGGTGCGGGCCAATCACTGGCCGGAGATGATTCCTGCTGGGCGCGTCTCAGCTCCGCGGCATATCTGGACGAATCGCCATCCATGCGGTAGCGCACGGCCAGAACCAGATGGGCGTCGTTGCGCAGGCGCTGGGGCAGGCGGGCGATGTTGTCGGCAAAGGCCCGGGTGGATATTTCCCCGGCCAGGCAGCGAACGAGATCCCGGATGGGGCCATCGCTGGGAAGAGCCCGTAGTTGAAGCAGGGCCACGGCCTCCGTCTGCTTGCCTTGCAGCAGGGCCACCACCAGCGCTTCCAGGTGGGCCAGTTCCGCCACCGCGGGGGAGGCGTCGTCGTTCTGCAGAATCTCGCGCAGGCGGGTCAGGGCCAGGTCCTGGTCATCCAGCATCTGGGCACAGCGGGCCTGGTCCAGCTGGGACAGGGCCACCGTGCGTTGATCGCCCACCGCGCGCGCGAGTTCGGCGGCGGCCGCGAATCCGGTGAGGGCCGCGCTCCAGTTGCCGCTGTTCATGGACCGGCGCGCCGAGCGTATTTCCTGCCAGGCGCCGCTGGGCTGGGCGGCTTCGGGGATGTCTTCGCCGCCGTTGGCGGGACGGAGGATAAAGCTGCGCAGGTGAGCGGTGGTCAGCAGTTTGTCGTAGCGCGCCTCCAGCAGTTTGTGCCGGAAGAACCAGCCCGCGGCGCAGGCCATGATGAGCATGACAGCACCTGCGACGACCAGCTGATCGTGACGTCGCACAAAGGCGGCCAAACGTGTGCCCACGGAACTCAAACGGGCCGTGACATGGCGACCCGTGCGCACCCGTTCCAGGTCGTCGGCAAAATGATCGGCGTCGCTGTATCGGTCTTCCGGCTCCTTTTGCAGGGCCTTCAGCACCACGGCCTCCAGGTCGGCTGAAATATCCTTGCGGAAGAAGCGGGGGCGTCGGGGAATTTCATTCTTCACCGCTTCCAGCACGTTCTTGACCGGGGCGGCGTGCTGGGTGGAGTAGGGCAGCATGCCGGTGAGGGCCTCGTAGAGAACCACGCCCAGCGAGTAGATGTCACCCGCCGGGCCCACCTTGTCGGCCCGTGCCTGTTCGGGTGACATATAGAGAGGCGTGCCGGTCAACGCGCCGGACAGGGTGCAGGACGGCCAGTCGATCAGGGCCGCAACCCCGAAGTCGGTGAGCTGGGGCTCCCCGAATTCATCGATCATGATGTTGGAGGGCTTGACGTCGCGGTGCACGATATTGCGGCTGTGGGCATAGTGCAGGGCGCGGGCAATCTTGCTGGTCACGGCCAGGATGGTG
>CAYTVN010000209.1:0-6607 GCA_964441655.1 uncultured Verrucomicrobiota bacterium
CCGGCCCAGCGATGCCATGGCCATCGCGCTGCAGCATGAATGCCCCATTTTTGTGGCCCGCGCGGTGTGGGAATCGGCCGACGACATGACGTGGGCGTTGGAGCAGGCCACGCAGCCACCGGATGAATCGGGGCCGAAGAACGAACCCTGATCGACGCCCCAAATCCTTCCCGCCCGTGTTGCCGCCGATTGTCTCATGATCACCGATGCTGCCACCGCCCACTGGGTGCACTACACCTTTGAATGGCTCGCCTTGGCGACCGCCCTCATGGTGTATCGACAGATGGGCAAGCGGCAGGGCCGCCCGCGCCTGATTGAGCCTGGCCAGTTTGCCGTAGTGGTCGGCGCTCTCGTGGGCGCTGCGGTGGGCAACAAAGTCGTGTTCTGGATTCAATTTCCGCACATCTGGCGCGACGGCGCCCTTCATGTACAAACGTGGTTGGCCGGGCAATCGATGGTTGGCGGCTTGCTGGGTGGATGGCTGGGCGTGGAAATGGGCAAACGCTTCGCCGGTATCACCCGGCGCACCGGCGATGACTTTGTCGTACCGATTCTCGTTGGACTTGCCATCGGCCGTATCGGGTGCTTTTTGGCCGGCCTGCATGACGGGACGTATGGCCTTCCTACCGATTTACCCTGGGGGGTGGACTTTGGAGACGGCCTGCCGCGCCATCCCACTCAACTGTACGAAATGGCATTGGCGCTCGTTGCTTTAATTACCTGGCCTCGTTGGAGCCGCCTTTTCGCGCACCAGCCGGGGCTGACTTTCCGCATCGTGATGCTCGCTTACCTCCTGTGGCGGTTCGCTATCGATCGGCTCAAGCCGGTGCCGTACCCGTATGTATTCGGGTGGTCCGGCCTGCAATGGGTTTGTCTCGGTGCGGCTGGTTTGATAGTGCTTGGCTGGGTCAGGGATTACCGGAGGAGCCTGCATGTTTAATGGTATAAAAATGGCGGTGACGCAACCCACGCCGCGGCAACGTATCGCCATTCTTTGCGCGTGTTGCGTGGCCTCGGTCGGCGGACTTGGCTGTGCCACCTATCTGGCGGCCAACAAACGCAATCCCTACGCCGCCGCGCATTATGGCAAGCCCATCCTGTCGGACACGATCTGTGCCATTGCTACGCCGGATCCATCGCTGGCGAAAAAAATCGGCCAGGACGCCGTGGCCTTCCTGGGACAAAAACACACCTATCTACTGGTGCAGGGCGGCGAGGAACTCGTGCGGGTGGGCCGGGAGTTGGACGGGGAACGCTTGACCATCGAGGGTAGCGATCGCCGGATGTTCAAAAAAGGCTCAACCATCTGGGGCGATATCGGCATGTCGTATCGTCTCCCGGATGCGTCGGTCTCGGACGCTGCGACCACCAACCGCTTGATTGAGCTGGGCTTCATGCCGGTCCGGGGCGGGCGGTACCAAAAGACTATCGCGGTGAAAGGGGTCACTCGGCCACCTCTCAAAATTGCCGATGTCCCTGCCTTCAAAAAATGCCGCGACATTGCATTCTTCAATCCCCCGGATTCCAGCCCCCCTCCCGATCTATCCAAGCTGGTACTGGTCCCGCTGGGCGTGGCCACCGATATCCTGCTTACCCCCGTGTACCTGTTCGGCGTTACGCTGATCGTGATCAGCGACATGTAGCATGCGCCCCCCTCATTCTCAGTCGGCATTCTATGGGTGCCGCAAGCACCAACCATGAAAACCACGATCGCCATCGACGAGAGCTCGTTGCTTAAATCAACCACGAGCCGCTGCCCCGTCTGTCACAAGGCCTGTCCGGCCGAGGTGTGGCGATCGGGCCATGCCCCCGCCAAGGTTTATCTGAAGCGGATTTGCGCGGAACACGGTGACTTTACCGCCTGCATCGCATCGGATGCGCGCTTGTATTGGCTGTCCAAGGGCGCCTCCGCCGAATCTGGTTGTTGCGGCGGCTCCTGCTGTTCGGCCGACGGTTCCAACCGGGGAACGCTGGGCCGCAATGCGGCCGGGCGCGGTGACGAAACGTTCGAAGTCTTGTCCACCTGCCTCGCCCTGATCGAAATCGTGGATTCCTGCAATCTGAATTGCCCGACCTGTTTTGCCGACTCTCCGGTCGGACACGGGGCGGAGGCCCGGGCCGTGCCGCTGGAAAATGTGATACGCCGCATCGAGGGCGTGATTCAGCGCAAAGGCCGCATCGAAGTCCTCCAGCTCTCCGGCGGCGAACCGACCCTGCATCCCCGGTTCTTTGAATTGCTGGCGTGGGCGCAGCAACATCCGAAGATCGACTATATCATCGTCAACACCAACGGGGTTCGGATTGCCATCCACGATGATTTTCTGTCCCAGTTGGCCGCGGCCGCGGCCCGCAAGAAACTCCAGCTCTACCTTCAATTCGACGGCCCTCAGGAAGCCGGGCAGCACGCGCTGCGCGGGGCGGATCTGCGGGACCTGCGGGAGAAGGCTCTGGATCGCTGCGCCGACATCGGCCTGCCGGTCACGCTGGCCATGACGGTGACGCCTGAAAATCTGCCCCATCTTTGGGAAGCCATCTGCTTCGGGCTGGAGCGCCCGCACGTTCACGGCATCACGTTCCAGCCGCTGTTCACCAGCGGTCGCATACCCGCCGACCTGGTCGCACCATCCGCCGCGGAGCGCGTCGCACCGGTTACCCGCCTGAACACCGCCGATTTGATTCTCGCGGCCATCGATCAATCCGAGGGCTGCTTGCGGCTGGAGGATTTTACCCCCTTGCCCTGCGGTGATCCGAATTGTGCCGTCATCGGCTACCTGATTCGACACGCCGGTGGGTTCCGTTCGATCAGCGAGTTCATCGACTTCTCCCGGCTGCAGGGATTTCTGCAGGACAAGGTGCGCTACAACCTCGACGATCTCGCTCGTTGTGGTTGCGAATCAGAGCCACTGGGCGACCTGCTGAAAAAACTGGAAGTGGACGCCGGTAAAACCTTTCGCATCATGGTCAAGCCGTTCATGGATGCCTGGACGTGGGATCAGGATCGCATCGACCGTTGCTGCACCCATGTCATCCGCCCGGACGGCAAGCTCGATTCGTTCTGTCGCTATTACTCGGGCTTTGCTGATGCCCGCCACGCGCCGTGAGATGAGGTCGGCCCGGCGGCCCCTGATCGACGTCACCCGTAGTCCGTCCGGTCAGGCGAAGCGCCGTCACCTCCACGTGCAAACTTTTCACTCGAAGCGGATGAAACTCTCCCCTACCTTAACGAAATTATGAAGATTCTTGTCACAGGCGGCGCCGGTTACATCGGCAGTGTCACCACGGAGCTCCTGCTGAATCAGGGCCACGAAGTGGTGGTGTTTGACAGTTTTGAGCGCGGCCATCGCGATGCGGTGGATACGCGGGCCCGGGTGGCCGAAGGCGACCTGCGCAACCGGGATCGCATCGTGGAAGTCATGGTCAAGGAGCGCCCGGAGGCCGTGGTGCATTTCGCCGCCTACGCGCTGGTGGGCGAGTCCATGGAAAACCCGCCCATGTATTTCCGCAACAACACCGAGGGCGGCATTCACCTGGTGGAAGCCATGCGCATGGCCGGCGTGGGCAAGATCATCTTCTCCTCCACCTGCGCCACCTACGGCGTGCCCGAGCGCATGCCCATGACCGAGGACCTGCCCCAGCGGCCGGCCAATCCCTACGGCGAATCCAAATTGCAGTTCGAGAAAATCCTGCGCTGGTGCGACGAACGGCTGGGCACCAAATCGGTGTTCCTGCGCTATTTCAACGCCGCGGGCGCCACCGAAAAATTCGGTGAGGACCACGACCCGGAGACCCACCTGATCCCCAACGTGCTGCGCGTGGCCCTGGGCCAGTCGGAAAAGGTGATGGTGTTCGGCGATGATTATGAGACGCCGGATGGCACCTGCATCCGTGACTACATTCATATTGTGGACCTCGCCCAGGCTCATATCCTGGCCTTGGAGAAGGACGTCAGCGGGCCGTTCAACCTGGGCAATGGCGGCGGCTATTCGGTCAAGGAAGTCATTGATGTGGCCAAGGAAGTCACGGGCAAGGCCATCCGGGCCGACATGGCCCCGCGGCGTCCCGGCGACCCGCCCCGCCTGATCGCCAGCGCGGAGAAGGCGCACAAGGTGCTGGGTTGGAAGCCGCAACATCCCGATTTGCAGACCATCATGGAACATGCCTGGAAATGGCATGTCCGTCATCCGCGCGGCTACGCAAAATGAAGCCGGGCGTCGAGCTGGTTTCCACCGGCCTCGAACTGCTCACCGGCCGTACCATCAATACGCACGCCCACACCCTGGCCCGGCATCTGGCCCCGCTGGGCCTGCGGCTGTTGCGTGACACCACCGTTCCCGACGACCTGCCGGTGATCCGTCAAGCCGTGGCGGAGGCGCTGCAACGGGTGGATGTGGTGGTGGTCAGCGGAGGGCTGGGGCCGACCAGCGATGACCTTACGCGGGAGGCGGTGGCCGAGTTGGCCGGGGTGGGGCTGGTCATGCACGAGCCCTCCCGTCTCGCCATATGCGAGCGTTACGCGCGCGCCCGGCGGGTGCTCAACGACTCGGTGGAGCGACACGCCCTGGTGTTGGAAGGGGCCGAGGTGCTGATGAATCCGGTCGGGCTGGCGCCCGGCGAGGATATCCATCTGAACGGCCAGCGCATTTTTCTTCTGCCCGGCCCGCCCCATGAATTTGAGGCCATCCTCAGCGAACTGGTGGTGCCGCGCCTGGTCCGGCTGGCCCCGGAAGCGCCGCCCGAAATGAGGATGTTCCAGGTGTGCGGCATCGGCGAGTCCGATTTGATTTCGCGGCTGGGCGGGGACGCCTTTCCCGGCTCCGGACTCGAGGTGGCCTATTGCGCGAGCATCGGCCGGGTCGAGGTCCGCCTGTGGGGTCCGCGCGAAAGCCGGGAGCAGCTGGACCGGGTGGCCGCTCATTTTCGAACGGTGGCGGGACCGCATTTGTATGCCGAGCGTCCGGTCGTGCTGGAGGAGGTGGTGGCCGAATTGCTGGGTGCGAGCCGGCTTACGCTGGCCACCGCAGAATCCTGCACGGGCGGGTTGCTGTCCCACCGACTCACCAACGTGGCCGGCAGCAGCGCGTGGTTTCTGGGCGGCGTGGTGGCCTATGCCAACGAGGCCAAGGTGCGCGACCTCGGGGTGGCCGGGGAGTTGCTGCGCACCGAGGGCGCGGTCAGCGAGGCGGTGGCCCGGCAGATGGCGGAGGGTGTGCGACGCCGGTTCGGGACCGATCTCGGGGTGGGGGTTACCGGCATCGCGGGACCGGGTGGCGGGACCGAGCAGAAGCCGGTGGGGCTGGTGTATTGTGCGGTCGCAGACGCCCGTGGTGTGGTGGCGCGGGAACACCGGTTCTCCGGACGGCGGGCCATCATCAAAGAGTGGAGCGCCCAGATGGCGCTCGACCTGGTGCGCCGTCGTTTATCCGGACTCGCGCCATGAACGCGGAGGAAACCAGCCGGTGTTTTATCGCGCTGGAGGTGAGTGAGACTCTACGCGCGCGCATGGTGGAGTTGCAGGCGATCGTGCGCCGCAGTGATGCGCAGTTGCACCTGCCCCGTCCGGAGGACCTCCATCTGACCCTGGTCTTTCTGGGCGAGACCCGCGCTTCCGAACTCACCGAACTGACCGGTTTGATGGATGGAGTGGCCCAATTTCAGTCCCCGTTCCGCTGGGTGGCCGCGGGTGTGGATACCTTCGGGCCGCCGGGCCGCCCGCGGGTGATCTGGGTCGGCGTTCATAACTGTAAGCCCCTGATTCGGTTACAGCAGATGCTGGTCGATGGCGTGACCCGTTTGGGGCACCCCCTGGAAGCCCGTGCCTTTGTCCCGCACCTGACCCTGGCCCGGGTGGAATCGATGGGGAACGATCGTTCCTTGACAACCGCTTTGGCCTCGATTACCAATACGACCATTGGCGAGCAACTCGTTTCGCGTGTGGTACTGATGCGCAGCGGGTCGGAGCCGGAAAAGTCACGATACACATTACTGCACGCATCACCGCTGAAAGGATCCACCCATGCCTCCTAAATCGTCCTCCAAGGAAATCGTCAAGGAAGAGTCCGGCAAGAAGTTGCCCGCCGCATTAAGCGCGGTGCTGGCCCAGATTCAGAAAGAGTTTGGCGACGGCGCCATCATGCGCCTCGGTTCCGAGGATCACACCAAGCAAGTGCCCGCCATCCCCACAGGCGCGCTGACCCTGGATGTTGCGGTGGGTGTGGGTGGCGTGCCCCGCGGGCGCGTGATTGAAGTCTTCGGGCCGGAGTCCTCCGGCAAGACCACGCTGGCGCTGCATGGCATCGCCAATGCCCAGAAGATGGGCGGGCTGGCCGCGTTCATTGACGCCGAGCATGCGCTGGACCCCGGCTACGCCAAGAAGATCGGGGTGAACCTGGACGAACTGCTGGTCTCCCAGCCCGACTCCGGCGAAGAGGCCCTGCAGATTGCCGAGACCCTGGTGAAGAGCAATTCGCTGGACGTGGTGGTGGTGGATTCCGTGGCCGCCCTCGCGCCCAAGGCCGAACTGGAAGGGCAGATGGGCGATTCCCATGTGGGGTTGCAGGCCCGCCTGATGTCGCAGGCGCTGCGCAAGCTGACCGGCGCGATCAACCGT
>CAYTVN010000210.1:0-6553 GCA_964441655.1 uncultured Verrucomicrobiota bacterium
CCACGTAGTCGAGCACCTCGCCGGTCACGGGGTCCTCGAAGAGGCCGTTCACCGTGAAGTCCCGACGCGACGCGTCGGTGGGCGGGTCGCTGTAGGTCACGCCCTCGGGGCGGCGTCCGTCTTGCAACGCAATATGTTGGTGTATGGCGTGGGCGGCGTGGTGGTTCCGTTTGTAGGCATCAAGGTGATCGACCTGGTGATCACCGCCCTGGGATGGGCATGAGGATGAGCACAATGAAAAACGTTCTGGGTCCGGCGATTCGGTTGTTTGGTGTGCTGACGTTGATCACCGGGGTCGTGTATCCGGTGGCCGTCACGGCCGTGGCGCGTCTGGGCATGGCCGACCTCGCGGGCGGCAGCCTGGTACAGCAGGCGGGCCGCGTGGTGGGTTCGGATTTGGTGGCGCAGTCGTTCACGCAGGAGCGCTACTTCTGGCCGCGTCCGTCCGCGTGTGGCTACGCCACCGTGGCCTCCGGGGCCAGCAATCTCGGTCCGGCCAGTGAGAAGTTGCGACTCCAGGTGACGCAGCGCACCAAGGAGCTGAGCGCGGCTCACGGTCTGTCCGCCACCGCACCGGTTCCTTCCGAATTGGTCACCACTTCGGCCAGCGGGCTTGATCCGCACCTGTCACGGGATGCGGTGCTGTTCCAGGTGCCGCGGGTGGCCCGGGCGCGCGGTGTACCCGAGGCGGCGGTGCGGACGGTTATTGAACGCCTGCAGGAACCCTCCGTCGGTGGCTGGTTGGGCGTGGCGCGGGTGAATGTTATGCGATTGAACTTGTCCTTGGATGGCGCAGAATGAGCGTTGTGAACGAGCCCGTCCGACCGGACCCGGATGATCTGCTGGCCCGCTTGAAACAGGATGAGCGGCCGCGGGGTCACTTGCGCATCTTTCTGGGCATGTGTCCCGGTGTGGGCAAGACCTATGCCATGCTGCAGGCCGCCCGGCAACGTCGGGCCGAGGGCGTGGACGTGGTGGTGGGTGTGGCGGAAACCCATGGCCGAACGGAGACGGCTGCGTTGCTCGATGGGCTGGATATCCTGCCGCGCGTCCGCCTGCCATACCGCGGTGCCGTGTTGGAGGAGCTGGATCTGGACGGCCTGCTCCGCCGCAAGCCGGCGCTGGCCGTGGTGGATGAACTGGCTCATACCAACGCCCCGGGCGCCCGTCATCCCAAGCGCTACGACGATGTCCTCGAATTGCTGGCCGCCGGCATTGATGTCTTCACCACGTTGAATGTGCAGCACGTGGAAAGTCGGGCTCCCGTGGTGCGGGAAATCGCCGGCATCCCGGTGACCGAGACCGTGCCGGACTCCATCCTCGACCGGGCGGACGAGTTGCAACTGATTGATCTTTCCCCCGAACAACTGCGCCAGCGGCTGGCCGAGGGCCGGGTGTATCTGGGGGAACGGGCCAACCTGGCGGCCGAGAATTTTTTCCGCGAATCCAACCTGACCGCCCTGCGCGAGATGGCCCTGCGGGTCACCGCGGAGCGGGTGGACCAGGGTATGCGCGACTACATGCGCGATCGCAAGATCGAGGGGCCGTGGAAATCGCGCGAACGTCTGCTGGTGGGCGTGGGGCCCAGCCCCTATGCCGGCGATCTGGTCCGCTGGACGCGGCGCATCGCTTCCGCGTTGGATGCCTCCTGGCTGGCCGTATACGTGGACGCCGGGCGGCCGTTGAGCGCGGAGGAAAAAGCCCGGGTGACCCAGCATCTGGCCCTGGCCCGGCAGCTGGGCGGCGATGTGGAGTCGGTGGCGGGCGCCCGGGTGGCGGACGAGCTGTTGCGCATGGCGCGGGAGCAGAATGTAACCCAGATCGTGGTTGGAAAACCCAGTGCGGCGGCCTGGCTCCGCCTGTTGAGCGGCGACAGCCTGGTGGATGCGTTGTTACGGCGCAGCGGAAATATCGATGTGTACGTGGTACGTCCGGACAAAAAAGATTTGGGACCACCGGTGCGTCCGCCGCGCGTGGCGCCCTTGTTTCAATTTGGGGAAGTGGGCGTGGCCGCCACGCTGCTGGCTGCCACCACCTTGCTGGGCCTGCTGGTGCGCGATGTGGTGGGGTACTGGTCGGTGGCCTTGTTCTATCTGCTCATGGTGGTGTTGAGCGCCTTGAGCCTGCGCCGACGCGTGGTGCTGCTGGCCGCACTGTCCGGAGCGGTGCTATGGAACTTTCTGTTTGTGCCTCCGCTATACACCTTTCATATCGCCCGTTTTCACGACGGCATGATGTTCGCCATGATGATCGTGGTGGCCCTGGCCATGGGTCATCTGACCAGCCGCTTACGGCAGCGCGCCCAGGGTGATCGGGAACGGCAACGCCGCACCGCTGCCTTGTTGCAGCTCACGCAGTCGTGCTCCCTGGAACACGAGCTCGATGCCGGATTGACCGCCGCCTTGCGCCAGGTGGATGAAGTGTTCGGTGCGCGAAGTGCATTGTATCTGCGGGGCGCGGATCGCCTGCTGGCCGCACAGCCCCACCCGTCCAGTTCGTGGCAGCCGCCGACCAAAGAACACAGCGTGGCCATGTGGTCGTTTGCCAACCGGCAGCCCGCCGGGCGTGGGACCAACACCCTGCCCGGGTCCGACGGACTATTTCTTCCGCTTCAGACCACCACGTCGTTGATGGGGGTGCTGGGCGTGCTTTGGCCCGCCCACCGGGAGGTGGATCTGCCGGAACGGGACTTGCTGGCCGCCTTTACGGCACAAATTGCTCTGGCCCTCGAGAAGGATCATTTCCGGCTGGCCTTCCAGCGTGCGGAAGTGATCCAGGAATCCAACCGCCTTCGTCGCACCTTGCTCGACAATGTGTCCCATGAATTGCGCACCCCACTGACCACGCTCAAGGCCGCGGTGGGGTCCCTGCAAAACCAGTTGGGCCGGGCCCATCCCGAGGTCCAGCCCGTGCTGGATGAGGTGGGCTCCGCCGTGACGCGCCTCAATCAGGTGGTGGGATTGCTGGTGGAGTCGGCGCGGCTGGAGACCGGGAAGACTCCGGTGGTGCGCGAGTGGTGCGAGCCCCGCGAATTGATTCAGGAATCCATGCGCTTGTGCGGGGCCGAATTGTTCGGGCACCCGGTGGAGGTCACGGTTCAGCCGGAGCCCATGTGGGTGCTAGTGGATGTACGCCTGCTGCAGCAGGCCCTGGTGCACGTGATTCGCAATGCCGCCACCCACACCCCGGCGGGAACGGCCTTGGCGTTGTCGGCCCGGGCCGGCAAGGGGCGCCTGCATCTGGTGGTGCGTGATCACGGGCCGGGTTTTGCCGATCTCAATCAGGCCTTTGATAAATTCTACCGGGGCCCACAAGCTCCAGTGGGAGGCCTGGGATTGGGGCTGTCGATCACCCGCGGGTTGCTTTCTGCGCTGGACGGAGAGATCCACGCACGCAACCATCCGGAGGGTGGGGCAGAAGTGACCCTGGACGTACCCGCCGATATGCAACTGGTGCCATCGACATGAGTACAACAGCAGGCAGGAAAAACATGCCCGTGGCGCTCATCATTGACGATGAAGCGTCCATCCGTCGTCTGTTGCGCTACGCCTTGGAAGGTCAGGATTATCGCGTGGTGGAAGCCGCAACCGGTGCCGAGGGGCTGACCGAAGCCGCCACCCGGCGACCCGATGTGGTCATTCTCGATTTGGGCCTGCCCGACGGCGATGGCACCCAGGTGCTGCGCCGGTTGCGTGAGTGGTCCAAGGTTCCGGTACTGATCCTCTCCGTGCGCGAGGAACCAGACGACAAGGTGGGGGCCCTTGATGCCGGGGCCGATGATTATGTCGCCAAACCGTTTGATCCGGTGGAATTGCTGGCCCGTCTGCGCGCCATCCAGCGGCGAGCGCAGTCCGAGGTCGCGGACCCGGTCATTGTGGTGGGTGATCTGGAGGTGGACGTGCCCGGTCATGTGGCCCGCGTGAGGGGGACCGAGGCCAAGCTGAGCCCCATCGAGTTTGCCCTGGTGCGCGTGCTGGCTCAACACGCCGGGCAAATCGTCACCCATCGCAGCATCCTGCGCGAGGTATGGGGCCCGCAGGCCGAGGAACAGTCCCAGTACTTACGGGTTCATTTCACGCACGTGCGCCGCAAGCTGGCCGGGGCCGGTATGGCTCAGGCGGACATTGTGAACGAGCCGGGCATCGGGTACCGGCTGGTTAGTGACTAGTAATTTTTCTGACCGCTTCTAAGAATTCGCAGGTGGGCGAGTTGATCGGGATGAACGGGGATGTCATAGCTCGTTGCGTTGAGAATCGATAAATATGCCATCCGCGTTGTGGCTGTAGCCGCCCACGCTGGGGGCAGCCCTCTGATGCGCGGTCAGCGCCCGCGCCTACAGTGAATGTGCAGGTTCAGCCCTTTTGTCTATGCCGGGCGCATTCATCGCGCAAGATTCGTTCTGCATTCATGCGGGCACCCTAAAGCGCTGGGGTTGAGGAGTCCAGCCGCAGGGAAAATCACCTAATATTTGTACTGGCTGCCCCCGATGAACTCGCGGATCAGCGAATTGGTCGGGATGGGGGAGTCGTCCATCATGGCGTTGATGCCGTTGAGCAGGTCGTGGATGCGCTTGGCCCGCAGGTAGGCGTCCTGCCGCTTCGGCTCCTCCTTGTAGAGCTTCAAGGCCTCCGGGAAATACTGGAACAGCTTGGCCTTCATCACAGGCAGCTCGTAGGGCATCGCGCTGTTGACCAGGTAATCCACGGTCCCGATGAATGGAATGATGTGCTTGAGTTCGCTGCGCCTGACATAGTGCCAGTGGGTCAGGGTTTGCAGCGGCTGCATCTTGCGGTGCCAGCTGTCGCGGATCATGCGGCGCAGCAGCCGGTTGTCCGCCCAGCGCATGAAGTTGCCGTGACCGTCCCGCAGCTGGCCCAGGGTTTCGATGTAGAGCCGGAATTTTTTCGCCGCCGGAATGCTGGCCGTCATGGGGCCGTACAGGCCGTGCAGGCTGTCTATGAGCAGGATCTGGTTGGAGGCCAGTTTCATCTCGTGCACGTTGAGCTCGCGCTTGCCGGTCTTGAAGTCGTAGTGCGGGGTCTTGATCGTCTTCCCTTCCAGCAGCTCATACAGATGCTGGTTGATGAGGGACAGATCGAGGGCCTGCGGGGTTTCGTAGTCGTAGTCCCCGAACTCGTCCTTGGGGTGCATCTCCAGGTCGAAGAAGTAGTGGTCCACGTTGATGGCCACCAGCTCCATGCCCGCGGACTTCAAGGCCTCGCTCATCTTGATGGTGGTGGTGGTCTTGCCGGAGGAGGAGGGGCCGGCGATAATGACGATGCGCACCTCGGGGAGGCGATCGATCACCTTCTGCGCGCCCGCGCGGACCTCGTCGCTGTAGCGTTCGTCGCAGGCGCGCACCAGTTCTGCGTAGCGGCCCCGCGCGATGATTTCGTTCAGCCCGTCCACCGTTTCGCAGCCGTGGTCCATGTTCCAGCGCAGGACCTCGTAGATTTTCTTGTAGGGGATGTTGTCGGTGGCCTCCACCTTGTCCTTGCGGTTGTCGCGCGCCTTGGCGCGGTCGTGGCGGTAGACGATGTAGGTGCGCGCAGTTTTGACGTGTCCGTTCTTGATCAGGACTTCCTCCACCGTGTCCTGAATGTCTTCCACGCTGGGCATCGCGTACGGCCCGTAGGTCTCGATCAGGCGCTTCTCCACCGCCTCCGCCAGTTCTTCGGCCAGCTTGCGGTCTGTCCCGCCCACCGTGGTCGCGGCCTTGAAAATGGCGGTGGCAATACGATCGCGGTCGTAGGCCACGATGTTGCCGTCACGTTTTACGATGCGCTCAATCGGACAAGGACTCGTGCTCATACTCTGCTCCTGCTCAGGGCCGGGGTGGTTTAAAGCCCCAGCTGGCAAGGGGATACTGTAGCGGAGTGTGTGCGCGGAGACAAGCGCGGCCTGATGAGAGTGTCATCCGTCATCCGTAGTCCGTTTTCCGCACGGATCACGGATTACCGATCACGGATCACTTCTTACTCCCCGCCGTCAATGAAGCCTTCGAGTTTCCGGATGCGCGTCGGGTGACGCATCTTCCGGAGCGCTTTGGCTTCGATCTGGCGGATACGTTCGCGGGTCACGTTGAACTTGCGGCCCACTTCCTCCAGGGTGCGGGAGTAGCCGTCGTGCAGGCCGAAGCGCAGGGTCAGCACTTCCTGCTCGCGCTCGGTCAGGGTGGTCAGCACTTCCTTCAGGCGATCCTTGAGCAGGCTGTAGGCCGTCATGTCGGACGGGTTCTCGGCGCTCTTGTCCTCAATGAAGTCGCCGAAGTGGGTGTCGTCGCTGTCGCCCACCGGGCTCTGCAACGAGATGGGCTGCTGGGCCATCTTGAGCACGGCGCGCACGCGGTCCACCGGCAGGTTCATCTCTTCCGCGACCTCCTCGGGCGAAGGTTCGCGGCCGAGTTCCTGGACCAGGGCCTTCTGCACGCGCATCAGCTTGTTGATGGTCTCGATCATATGCACCGGGATGCGGATGGTGCGGGCCTGATCGGCGATGGAACGGGTGATGGCCTGGCGGATCCACCAGGTGGCGTAGGTCGAGAACTTGTAGC
>CAYTVN010000211.1:0-6509 GCA_964441655.1 uncultured Verrucomicrobiota bacterium
ATCGCGGTTCGGTTCTTCCTCCCGGGCGACCAGCAGGGTGACCGCTTCATCCGGGTTGGCGGTGGGCGCGCCGGCGGTCGCAGTGGGCGCACGGGTGGCGAAGGTGATGCGGCGGGCGGGCGGGCTCAGGCCCCACGCGGCCAGGTTGGTGCCGGGATTATCGATGAAGGTTTCGATGCGCAGTCCGGTCCATTCCCCAAGGATTTCCTGCAGGCGGGCGCCGGAGGCGGGACTGCGGCGCGGCTCGATCACGGACCAGGTGTTGTCTTCGCCGCGGGCCAGATGAAGGGCGCGCTCCCCCTCGGTGGTGCTGATGAAGGCGATGTCGTAGGCGGGCATCATGAGCAGGCGTCGATCCCGCAGATCCGGGGCGCGGGCGGATACGGTCTCCAGCAGGGAGGCGGGCACGGAGAACACATTTTCGCTGCCCTCCAGGGTGGCATAGACTTCGTTGGTGCGGCCTTCCACGGGGCGGCCGATGCGCAGGGCCTGCTCGCCCTGCGGCCGCGCCCCGGCCAGGGTAATCTGGGCCGTGGGCTCGTCCAGGCCGTACAGGGAGGCGGCGGCGATGGAGTCGGCGACAAAATCCACCACGCGGGTTTCGTACAGGCGGTCCAGCAGGTTCTGCACGGCGGCATAGGCGGCGCGCCCGGTGAACGGCTTTTGCATGCGCCATACGCCCTGCTGGGTGCGGGTCAGTTGCAGCAGCCCGTCTGCGCGGCGGAGGTCCAGCCGGGTGGCCTCGCCGGGGAAGCCGACAAAGACGCGGCGATCGCGGAGGTCATCCACGCGGGGTGGCAGCGTGGCCAGCAGGTTGCTGGAGGCCACGAAGATGCTGGCCTCCGTCTCCACCTTCACAAACAGGTTGCCGCCCAGCGGGGTGTCGCGGCCGATCAGCAGCGTCATGTCGCGTCCGTTTTCCCGCAGGCTGATGCGGGCGCGCGGGCGGGCGAAACCGAAATCATTGGCGCTCAGATTCTGCTCGCGCTGCTGGCGTCCGGTGATGACTTCGCTGCGCACCAGGGCCTCCAGGGTGTCCAGGATACGCGCCACTTCGCCGGCGTTGGCGCGGGCGCGCACCGGCGCGGTCAATCGCCAGGTGCCACTTTCTTTTTCCAACGTGGCCTGCATGTCCGCGGTGGTGATGCGCAGGTGGGTGACCTGCCCGGGCTCAAAGCGCAGGGCGCGGCGCGCCCGTTCCTGGCGGCGGTCCTGCTGGTCGGCCTGGCGCTCCACCAGGGCGATGTAGCCGCCCAGCACGAGCACCGCGACCAGCAGCAACCACGTGGTGGGAAAGCGGTTCATGTCATGATCTCCGCTGCAGCCAGACCGCGAGGCCGAGCACTGCCACCAGGCCGGGCAGCACCACGGTTACCACCCAGAACAGGCTGGTGACCTGGCCCCTGGTCATGATCAGGCGGTTGTCGGTGACCGGCTTGGGCGCGATGGCCATCAGGGCCTCACGGTCCAGCAGCCAGTTGAGCGCGCTCATGAAGAAGTCGGCATTGCCGCCGCTCATGGCGCCGTTGGAGAGAAAGTCGGTGTCGCCGAACACCACCATGCGGGTGGGCCGGATATCCACCTCCACCCCGTGCAGCGGCCCGCGTTCCACCGCCACGGCCAGGGAGATGGGTCCGCGCCGGTCGCTGCGGGCCTCGTATTTCATGGGCTTTTGTTCGAGATCGCTTTCCGCCCAGCTGTCGGCCGAGCTGAAGGCGAGCGGCGTGACCACCGGCTGGTCGGCCCGGTCCACCTGACCGGCGGGCGGGCTGGCGGCCTCCACGGAGCGCGGCATGTAGAGGACGGAGGTGATGTGCTGTAGGCGCCGGGTGACGGGGTGGGGCCCGTAGGCATCCACAAACAGGTCGAGCCCGGTCAGGGTGCGTTGTGGATCCACCACCACATCGTTGTTGAGGCGAACGCCCCACGGATTGAGCAGGTTTTCCAGGCCACCGGCCGACCCGGTGTCGAGCAGCACCATGAGGCGGCCGTTCTTGTTTTCCACCCACTGCTGCAGGGCTTCGATCTCCTGGGTGGAAAAAGGTTTGGTGGGTCCGGCGATGACCAGCGCATCGGCATCCGCGGGGACGCCGTGCTGCTCGGCCAGATTGAAATCACGGGCCTCCGCGTTGTCGCCGCGGATGCGCTGGGCCAGTTCGGAGTAGCCGGCGTAGGGGTCGCGGTCGTTGAGGTCGCGCTCGCCGTGGCCGCGCAGGAAATACACCACGGGCGGACGCTCCTGGGTGATGCTCTGCAGGGCGGAGGAGAACACCTGTTCGCCCTTAAAGGCGCTGGCCTGCGGGGGCTGGCCGCTGGCCAGGCCGGCGTAATCCATCTCCATCACTTCGTCGGCCCGCACGACCTTGCTGCGGCCGCCGTGGTCGAACACCACCACGTTCAACTCCGTGACCTGGTAGCGCCGGGCCAGCTCCTCGGTCCGGGCCAGGTTCCGGTTGGGATCCACAAACTCCACCCGCAGGCGGGGACAGGCGTAGGTGTATTCCTTGAGCAGGTTGGAAATGTCTTCAAAGAATGGGTGGTCGGGCTGAAAGAATACCGTGATGTCCACCCGGTTGCTCAATCCGTCCAGCAGGCCGGTGGTCTTGTCGGACAGGCTGTAGAAGCGGGTGCGGCTCCAGTCTGTGCGCACATACTCCCGCTGGGCCAGGTAGTTGACCATGACCACCAGGATGGCGGCCAGGGCCACCGCCGCTCCCGCGTTCAAGCCCAGGGACAGGCGTCGCCGCGTGGTGCGTCGTATGCTTTGGTCGGCTTCGGCGGAACGGTTCATGGTTCTATTTCCAGCTCCGCGATTCCAGCGCCTTCACGGTGGCGAACAGCAGGAACACCGTGCTGCTCAGGTAGAAGATCACGGGCCGGGAGTCCACCGCGCCCCGGGAGAAATCCAGCATGTGCTGGTAGGAGGATACGCAGGAGCTCACCGCCTGCAACACGGGTTGGTCGGTCGCCCGATCCAGCAGGCCTAGCAGGAAGAAGCCGAAGATGGCCGCGAAGGATGTGATGGCGGCCACGATCTGGTTGCTGGTGAGCGCGGAGCAGAAGAGTCCGAGGGCCAGATAGAACATGCCGACCAGCAGGGCGCCCAGGTAGCCGCCCGCCATGGGGCCGAGATCCACGGGGGCCATCATGGCGCTGAACTGGCGGAGCAGCAGCAGGTAGGCCACGGTGGGCAGCCACATGAGGATGTAGAATCCCAGCGCGCTCGCGTACTTGGCCAGCACCACCGCGAGGTCGCTGACCGGGGCCGTCATCAGGGTCTCGATGGTGCCGTTGCGCTTTTCCTCGGCCAGCAGGCGCATGGTCAGCACGGGCATGACCAC
The DNA here is from genome assembly GCA_964441655.1 of uncultured Verrucomicrobiota bacterium. Lineage (GTDB taxonomy): Bacteria > Verrucomicrobiota > Kiritimatiellia > CAIVKH01 > CAIVKH01 > CAYTVN01. Next base: position 3,342 of record CAYTVN010000211.1, read on the forward strand.
CATCATGGTCATCCAGAAGAACGGGGAACCGAAGAGCAGGTTCATCACCGTCACCCCGGTCGGGCCGTCGGCCAGCACGGAGACCAGCAGGGAAAAGATGGCGCCCATCACCACCAGGAAAAAGATGCTGACCACGTAGGCCACCGGGGACAGGAAGTAGCTGGTGAGTTCTTTGCGCCACAGGGTCAGGAAACCGTTCATGATTTGCCTCCCGCTTCCTCGATGCGGGTGAGAGAAACAAAGATGTCTTCCAGGGTGGCGCGTTCGGTGTGCAATTCCCGCAGTTCCCATCCGCGCCGGGCGGCCAGGGCGGCCAGGGCGGCCCGCGGGTCGGCCGGGTGGGCGGCGCGAAGGTCGCACCCCCACCAGTCTTCGGGCAGCGCCCCCAGGTCCACGCTCTCCACCCCGGGCAGCTCGCTGAGCCCGGTGGCGATATCGGCGCGTGGTCCGCGCAGTTCAGCGTGCACCAGAACGCCGCCCTCCAGGCGTCGGCGCAACCGGTCCGGTGTGTCGGACGCCACAATGCGGCCCTGGTGCAGAATGAGCACCCGCTGGCAGGTCATCTCTACTTCGGGCAGGATGTGTGTGGACAGCAGAATGGTGTGGCGTTTGGCCAGGTCGGTGATGAGCTGGCGCACCAGCCGGATCTGGTTGGGGTCCAGCCCGATGGTCGGTTCATCGAGGATAAGCAGTTCCGGATCGTGGATGAGGCTTTCGGCCAGGCCTACGCGCTGGCGATACCCCTTGGAGAGCTGGCCGATGATGCGGCGCCCCACATCGCCGATGCCGCACAGGTTTTTGACTTCGCCCAGGCGGCTGCGCAGATGACGCCCCGCCACCCCCTTCAGGCGGGCCCGAAAGGTGAGGTATTCATCCACGCGCATGTCCGGGTAGAGCGGACAGTTTTCCGGCAGATAGCCGATGCGGCGTCGCACCTCCAGCGGGTGGCTGGCCACGTCGAACCCGGCCACCCGGAGGGTGCCGCCGGTGGCGGGCAGATAGCCGGCCAGCATACGCATGGTGGTGGATTTACCCGCGCCGTTCGGCCCCAAAAAGCCCACGATTTCCCCGCGGGCCACCTCGAACGAGACATCGTTCACCGCGGTGCGCCCCGGGTACTGCTTGGTCAGATGGGAGACGTGAATCATGGGTCAGCGTGCGCGCAATTCAAGAAACGAGGTTTGAGCGACGATATAGGTATTCTGTTCCACCAGGTTGACCAGCTTCACTACCACCGGATCGCCGGGTTGCACGCTCTCCAGGGCCGCCCCCACATCATCCAGGGTCAAAATCTCCACATCATTCACGCTTGTAACCAGCAGTCCGGGCCGCAAACCGGCGGCAGCGGCTGCCCCCTCCGCCAGTACGCCTTGAATACCCAGCCCCTTCCGGAAGCCGGCGCGGACGGCGGTGGCGGGCGTGGTTTCGGTGAAGGTCAATCCGAGCAGGGAGCGGGCCAGTTGCGCGCCCGACGGTTTGGGCAGGGCGACCATGGCCACCTCCGACGTGCGCGTGTTGTCGCCCTGGCCCACGGTCAGCGGGACCCGGTCACCGACTCCGAAACGCAGCAGGCCTTTATTGAAGGAATAGACGTCGGGCACGGGCTGGCCGTTCAAGGCCGCGATGTAATCGCCCGCGCGCAGGCCCGCCGCCGCGGCCGGTCCCTCGGGATCGAGCCGGTCCACCAGCAGGCCGCCGGGTCCGGGCTGGGGTTCGAAACCGAGCCAGGTTTTATGCAGCAGGCGGGAGGACATCCAGCGGGCCAGCAGGGCGCGCGCCCGTTTGACCGGCACGGCGAAGCTGATGTTCTGGGCCTGCTGATACACCGCCACATTGATGCCGATGAGGTCGCCGTTCAGGTTCACCAGCGGGCCGCCGGAATTGCCGGGGTTCACCGCGGCGTCGGTCTGGAGAATGTCGCGGTAGAGCACCTCGCCCTCGTAGCGGGCCTCGCGGTTGGTGGCGGACAGCACACCCACGGTGACGGTGTGGGTGAGGCCGAACGGGTTGCCCAGGGCCACCACGGTTTCGCCCAGCAGCAGATCATCGTCCTGGGCGAAGCGGATGGCGGGCAGAGGACGGGTTGCCTCCACCTTGATCAGGGCCAGATCATTAACCGAGTCGCCCGCGAGCACGGTGGCTTCGTAGATTTCGTTGTCCGAAATCATGACGCGTACCTTGGAGGCGCGTTCGATCACATGGTAGTTGGTCAGGATGAAGCCCGCCGCGTCCACGATGACCCCGGAACCCAGCGACTGCTGGGCGCGTTCGACTTCAGCCCGGGGCGGTATGCCCATGAACTCGCGCAGTACGCGATCGAATGCGTCGTCGCGCGAGCGGAAGAACGGATCGCTGTAGATCACCTTGACCCGACGCTCGGTGCCGATGTTGACCACCGAAGGCAGGGCCTGCTGGACCGCCTCCACCACGGGGGTGCGACGCTCCACGCTGGCCTGAGTCACCGTAGCGAGCAAGGCCAGTATCACGGCTGCATTGATGATGCGAACACCCATAAACTCTTTTCCAATCGGGCCGAAAGGCAAAGGCGGCATTATCCCGCGCCTCCCCGCGTAGTCAAGCGAAGCACCCGGGCTAATCGTTGTGCCAATCGCCGAAAATGATGTCGAACTTGATGTTGATAAAGCCGGTGGCCTGAAAATCACGATCGCGCGGAAACTCCACCCCGGGCTCCACTTCCATATAGATCCAGTCGCGGTGCACGCGCTGCCGGTAGATGAGGCGGCCGGTGTAATTTTCCATGCGGGCCGTGGGCTCCAGGTCGACCGCCACGCCCACCCGCGCGCCCACCACCCGGCGATTGCTCAGGTAGCGGTAGTAGGAATAGCTCTGGCCCGCCTCCACGCCGTCGGAATCCTCCGACCACAGCACGGTGGTGGACAGGCGGCTGAGGTAGGCGCTGGCCTTGTGTTGGTCCAGGTCGAATTGTGATTTTTCGCCAAAGCCGTCCTGGGCCTCCCAGAAAAAGGTCTGGGTGAAGCGGGTGGTCAGGTGGTCGAAGTCGTGGTGGAGGCGAAGGCGCAGGTTCAGGCGCGGGTCGGGCTCGGGACGGAAGCGCAGGCCGGCATCCGCGCTGACCTTGAAGTTCAGGGTGTCCTTGATGTAGTAGCGGACGCTGGCCGTGCCTTCGCGGTCGTTATTCCCGCGAAC
>CAYTVN010000212.1:0-6496 GCA_964441655.1 uncultured Verrucomicrobiota bacterium
CAAACCAGCAGCAGGTTTGGGACCGGGAAGGCGTGCGCGGCACCATGGTGGGCTTTATCATGCCGCATGCCCTGGCGGGGGCGTCCCCCGAGGGTTTTCATCTCCACTTCATTTCCGAAGATGCCAGCGCGGGCGGGCATGTACTGGACTTTGAGCTCGCGGGCGGACGGATTGAGCTGGATACCACCCCGGCGGCCTATATTTTGTTGCCGCCTCCTTTGCCGCCGAAACCCTGATGGGATGTTGCGCCCGCGCGCGCGGACTGCTACAACCGGACAACTTTAACCCATTGGGGAGAATCACATGTCACGCATCTACAACTTCAGCGCAGGTCCCGCCATTTTGCCCGAGGACGTTCTGTTGGAAGCCCAGGCTCAGTTCGCCGATTACAAGGGCGCGGGCATGTCGTTGATCGAGATGAGTCATCGCGGCAAGGAATACGAGGCCGTGCACAACGAGGCCATGGTCAACCTGAAGCGGTTGATGGGGTTGGGGGATGACTTCACCGTGCTTTTCCAGACGGGCGGCGCGAGCGGTCAGTTCGCCCTGGTGCCCTTGAATCTGCTGGGCGAGGGTCAGACTGCGGACTACATCAACGCCGGTTCGTGGGGCGGCAAGGCCATCAAGGAAGCGAAGAATATCGGCAAGGTCAACGTGGCGGCGGACACCAGCAAAGAGAAGCCCTCGCGCATGCCCAAGGCGTCGGAACTCAAGTTGACCCCGGGCGCAGCCTACCTGCATATCACCACCAACGAGACCATCGAGGGCACCCAGATCAAGAGCATCCCGCAGGTGGATGCCCCCCTGGTGGCCGACATGTCGTCGGACATTCTTTCCCGGCCGCTGAACTTCAGTCAATTCGGGCTGATCTATGCCGGCGCGCAAAAAAACATCGGGCCGGCGGGTGTGACGGTGGTCGCCATCCGCAAGGATTTGCTGGAAAAGAGTTCGGAGAAAATTCCCACCATTTTCCGTTATAAGACGCATGCTGCCGAGGGTTCGATGTACAATACGCCGCCTTGCTTTGCCATTTACCTGGTGATGCTGGTGACGCGCTGGATTGACAAGCAGGGCGGGCTGTCTGCGCTGGCCAAGGTCAATGCCGAGAAAGCTGGCCACCTGTATGCGGCCATTGACGGATCCGGCGGCTACTACCGTGGCACGGCCGTGAAGGAAGATCGCTCCGACATGAATGTGACCTTCCGCTTGCCTTCCGAGGAGTTGGAAGAGAAGTTTGTGAAGGAAGCCTCCTCCGTGAAACTGAAGGGCCTGAAGGGCCATCGCTCGGTGGGTGGCATTCGCGCGTCCATCTACAATGCCTTTCCGCGGGCCGGGGTGGACGCTCTGGTCACGTTTATGCGTGAGTTTCAGCAGAAGAACGGTTAGAGAAGTGATCTGTCATCCGTAATCCGTTGTCTGCAAGCGGATCACGGAACGCGGATTACGGATCACATTTTTCAAAAAGCGCTCGTAGCTCAACTGGATAGAGTGACGGCCTCCGAAGCCGTAGGTTGTGGGTTCGACCCCCGCCGAGCGCACCATTCTTTGGACTGGCCACAGGGCTGCGGCCCTCGCATCATCGACGCATGCCAATAGAAAACTCGTTTGCTGCCTTGCGTCCGGACGGGCGTGCCCCCGGTCAGTTGCGTCCCGTTTCCTTCCAACTCGATATCGCGCCTGCGGCCAACGGTTCGGTGTTGATCACCATGGGCCGGACCCAGGTCATCTGCGGGGTATCCATTGACAACGATGTACCGCGCTGGATGAATCAGCAGAAGGTGACGGGGGGCTGGATTACGTCGGAATACAGCATGTTGCCCTATGCCACCACCGATCGATCCCGGCGCGAAGTGACGGCGGGCAAGGTGAGTGGACGCACACAGGAGATCCAGCGACTGATCGGGCGGTCCCTCCGCGCGGTGTGTGATCTGGATGTGCTGGGTCCGCGCACGGTATGGCTGGACTGCGATGTTCTGCAAGCCGATGGCGGCACGCGCACCGCTTCGGTGACGGGCATTTATGTCGCGTTTCAGATGGCCGTCCTGCGCCTGATGAAACAGGGTGTCCTGGCCAAGAACCCGCTGAAGGAAGCCGTGGCCGCGGTCAGCGTGGGTATGGTGAAGGAACGTGCCTTGCTGGATCTCTGCTACGAAGAGGATTTCGCTGCGGCCACCGACATGAATGTGGTGATGACCGCTTCTGAGCGTTTCGTGGAAGTACAGGGAACGGCGGAGGAAGCGCCCTATACCGCCGATGAATTACAGCAGATGCTCAAGCTAGCCGGGTCCGGCATCAAGGACTTGCTGGCGGCCCAGGCCTCCGCGCTGGTGTCGTGGTCGCCCTGATCCGGGCATAAAAAAGCGGCGGGGGATAACCGCCGCCGCTTTTTCGCTGATCGCGTGTTTACAGCAATGCCTCGAGCTTGGCCTTCAGTGTGCCTTTGGGCATGGCGCCAACCATCTGTCCGGCGATGGTGCCGCCCTTGAAAACGAGCAGGGTGGGGATGGAGCGGATGCCAAATTGCTGGGCCAGGTCAGGCGATTCGTCCACGTTCACTTTTACAATCTTGAGCTTGCCTGCGAATTCGGCGCTCAGCTCTTCCAGAACCGGAGCGATCGCCTTGCAGGGACCACACCATTCGGCCCAAAAATCCACCAGGACTGGAACCGCCGAAGCACCCACTTCCGTCTGCCAAGTCTGTGCACTTACATGTCCAATGGAACCAGCCATACAAATAACTCCTTGTGTGAAGATAAGTCGTGAAGAGAACAAAATCCTTACGGCGGAATTCCTATACCATGCGTCCCGGGAAGGGCAGGGTGGGCGCCAGCGTCTGGGCGGCCAGCACATAGAGCACTACACAGGCCACCAGCACGGCAACCAGGGCCAGGATGGAAAACGCTGTGCCGGGACCTTCGTCTTCGGCGTCAAAACTGGAAGGCATGGCCGAGATGGTGGGCGCTTCTTCGCCCGCGGGCCGGGCAATGGTCAGCGATTTGCGGCCACTGCTGCCATCCGGGCGCTTGATGCGAATAGTCTTCGGGCGCGTGGCGGGACGATCCGTCCCTTCGGGAGGCAGGTCGATGCGAGCCGTTTCGCTCTTCTTGGCTTCGCTAACCGCCTCCGGTGTGGGGGTGCCGGTGGTGATCATGGGCTCGCTAGGACGCGCCACCGGTTTCTTGACCTGAATAGTCTTGGGCCGGGCCGCCGGGGGGGGCGTAGGTACGCCAACCGCCATGGTATTCCGCGCAAAGAGGCTATCGCTTGTCCCGGGTTCCTTGGCCAGATCAACGCGTCCCGCCGGCTTGGGCGCAGCCGCGGCCAAATCAATGCGCGTCGTCTCCGACTTACGCTGCTGGGGTTCCACAATTTCCACTCGCATGGTGGTCATTTTGCTGGCCGCGGAGGTGTCCACCTTCTGTGTGTCTTTGGTGGGGGACACGGCCTGGGCAAGATCAATGCGCGTTGTCTCAACTTTCCCCGGTGTGCCGGACGCTTTGACCGACATGGCGACATCCTTGGGACCTGTTTTGGGCTTGCCCATCGGGTTGAGATTCAACCGAATCCGGGGCGGTTCGCCTGTGCCACTGGTCTGGGACGTTTCGTCAGCCATATGCGACCTCTTGGGTAAAAAGTAACTGTCACTATGCTATGCCAGCTCGCGCATGCGGTCAATGCAATCCAAGGCTTTGAGCTGTGGCACCTCTGCGCGTATACTTACCGGGTGAACACCAGACCAACCCAGCACAACCGGCACCGTACCATCGCTCCGGTGGCTGTCACAGCGTGTGCGGCGCTGGCCTTTCTTTTCATCCACGGAACTCTGGTGGGTTGCTCTCGTTCACGTCCATCTGAGAAAGTGAAGCGGATGTCCTGGGAGGCCCCCGCGCGGGATCGGACGGAGGCCCGGGAGGCGGTGATGCCGGCGGTGCCGGATGAGGATGTCCTGACCCTGGTGCGGGAGAGTCCGGCCCCGGATGGGAATGGATTGACGCAGGACTGGGTAATGCGCACTCAGGATCCCATGTCGCAACTGTTGTTTCCGCGCTGGCAGGTGACGCGGCGGGGCGCGACGCGCTACGAAGCACGGTTCACCTTTACCCTCATCGACTCCACCAACCAGATCTCGCGTCTGGGCTATGCGTGGAACGTGGATGCCGCGCTCAAAATCGTGGATGCGCCCAAGCCGTTTACCCACCAGGAGCCCACGGTGCAGTCGGGACGCTCGCTTTCGCAGCAGCAGCGCCGCCGGATTCAGGATGAGGAATCCAGCCTTGAATAAGGTGCCCGGCCTGGACCAGCGCATCACGCGGGCGTTTCGCGGTGAATTGCTGGCGTGGTTTTCCGCACACCGCCGGGTCCTGCCCTGGCGTCAGAACCGCACGCCGTATCGGGTTTGGATCTCCGAGCTCATGTTGCAGCAGACCCGGGTGGATCAGGCCATTCCCTATTACCGGCGTTTCCTGAAGCGATTCCCCGGTTTGCGCTCACTCGCGGCAGCCCCGCGTGCGGATGTCCTCAAGCTGTGGGAGGGCTTGGGATACTATTCCCGTGCCGTGCGAGCCCAGGAAACCGCCCGTTATCTGGTGGATCAAAAGGGCGGCCGGTTCCCCCGCACCCTGGATGGGCTGCGCGCCTTGCCCGGCATCGGTCCCTATACTGCGGCGGCGGTCGGCAGTCTGGCCATGGGTCTCGACGCCGCCGTGGTGGACGGCAATGTGATCCGCGTGTTGTCCCGCGTGATGGCTTTTGGACACGATGCCAGGCGACCGGACAGCCGGGTGCTATTTCAAGAGTGGGCCACGGCTTTGATGCCACCCGGCCAGGCGGGCGAATTTAATGAGGCGGTGATGGAGCTTGGGGCCATTCTTTGCACCCCTCGCCAGCCCACGTGTCCGAAATGTCCCCTGCGCTCGGTGTGTCGGGCCCGGCAGGAAGGGCGCATGGAATCCTATCCAGCGTCGAAGCCCAAAGCCAAAATTCCCCACAAGCATGTGGGTGCCGCGCTGGTCGTGAATGAGCGCGGACAACTCCTGATTGCCCAGCGCCATGAAAAATCCATGTTGGGCGGACTATGGGAATTCCCGGGCGGCAAGCAGGAACCCGGTGAATCCATGCCCGCCTGTATTGCCCGCGAGCTCAGGGAGGAGCTGTCCATTGACGTGGCGGTGGGCGAACACGCCGTTACGGTGGCTCATGCGTTCAGCCACTTCACCATGGATCTGCATGTGCACTGGGCGCGCATCCGGAGCGGCCGCCCCCGGGCGGTGGAGTGCGCGGCATTTTGCTGGGTGCGCACCGAACAGCTGAAAGACTTTGCCTTCGGCCGGGCCGACCAGAAGGTCATGGAAGCAATGGCGGCCGAGGGCTGGCCGGGGCTTCGTCATCCCGCTGTACCTGGAAAACCAAAGCGGGCGAAGTCGTCGTTGCCACAGTCTCGCGCTAAACAGCCATGATGTCTTTTTCGCGCGCCGCCAGCAGGTCGTCCACTTTCTTGGTGTACCCATCGGTGGACTTTTGGACTTCCTCGATTCCCTGATCGCGCTCGTCCTCGGTGATGGTGCTGCTCTTCTGCAGCGCCTTGACCATTTCGTTGGCTTCCCGGCGCACATTCCGGATGGCGATGCGCGCTTCTTCGGTAAGGCGTTTGGCCACCTTGACCAGATCCTTGCGCCGTTCCTCGCTCAATTCAGGAATGGGAATGCGGATGACGCGGCCATCATCCATGGGGGTGACGCCCACGTTGGCCGCCAGGATGGCCCGGCAGATGGCATCGCGCGAGCTCGGGTCAAAGGGGTTGATCACGATGAGCCGCGGTTCCGGCGTGCTGATGCCGGCCAGTTCGCGCAGCCGGGTCATGGCCCCGTAGTATTCGACCTGAACATTTTCCACCAGGCTGGGCGAGGCCTTGCCGGTGCGCAGTCCCGAGAGTTCCTGTTGCAGGTGGGTGACCGACTTGTCCATTTTTTCCTCCACATCGAGGAGGATGTCATCGAGCGATTCCATGTGCGTATTCCTTCGCTTATTCCGTTACCAGGGTACCGACCGCCTGACCCTGCACCGCGCGCAGGATCTCGTTTTCCTTGAAAAAGTTGAAGACCAGAATCGGGATGTGGTTTTCCTGGCACAGCGAGAAGGCGGCGGCGTCCATGACCTTCAACTGTTTGGTCAGCGCCTCCTGATAGGACAGCGTCTTGTATTTTTTCGCCTTGGGATTTTTCATGGGATCGGCGGTATAAATGCCGTCCACCTTGGTGGCCTTGAGCAGGCAATTGGCCCCGATTTCGCTGGCCCGCAGGGCGGCGGCGCTGTCCGTGGTAAAGTAGGGATTGCCGGTGCCGGCGGCGAAGATCACCACCCGGCCCTTTTCCAGATGACGAATGGCCCGGCGCCGGATCATGGGTTCCGCAACCGTGGGCATGTTGATGGCGCTGAGCACGCGGGTGTGTACCCCGTGGGTTTCGAGCGACGCCTGCAACGCCAGGGAGTTGATGAC
>CAYTVN010000213.1:0-6434 GCA_964441655.1 uncultured Verrucomicrobiota bacterium
GTCTGGAACCGGAAGTCGCCGCTGTAATCGATGACCTTCGCGCCTTTGGCCAGTTCGGACTTTGCCTGCACCATGCCCACGCCGTCCGGGGTGGAAAAGAACACCACGTCAGCATCCACCTGGGCCGCCGGATCGTCCGGCGTCAGGATGGGCAGATCGCAGAAGCCGGCGAGATGCGGATAGAGCTCGCTCATCTTCATACCCGTTTCGGTGGCCGCCACCAGCGCGACAATTTCCACCTCGGGATGACTGAGCAGCAGCTCCGTGATGCCCACGCCGCCATATCCGCCCGCGCCAACGATTTTTGCCTTTTTCATGATACCCCTCAAATTTGTCTGCGCATCATACGCACCAGCCCGCGCGGTACCATAGGAAAAGTTGGGGGCGGAGGAGTTGACGCAGACGGTCAATGTAGCGTCCCCCCTGGTCAACAAATCGGGGTCGCGACCCCTCCTGCATTTATCTCGGCGCAATCTGGATAGCTATTTACGCGATCCTGAATAGGCGCGTCGCCGCGCCTTGGCTAGACTCTGGTCATCGTTGCACATCGGACCGAAAGGGACTCCGCATGATCTCCTTTATCGCCTGTATGATCGCCCTGATCGTCGGTTATGTCGTTTATGGCGCCGCCGTCGAACGATGGTTCGGCATCGATCCCGATCGAAAAACGCCCGCCTATTCCCTGCAGGATGGCGTGGATTACGTCCCCCTGCCAGCCTGGCGCATTTTTATGATTCAGTTCTTAAACATCGCCGGACTCGGCCCCATTTTCGGTGCGGTTCTGGGCGCGCTCTACGGACCATCCGCGTTTCTGTGGATCACGCTGGGCAGCATTTTTGCCGGCGGCACGCACGATTTCCTTTCCGGCATGTTGTCCCTACGCCACGAGGGACGCAGCATCTCCGAAGTAGTTGGCTTCTATCTTGGCCCGGCGGCCCGCATCGTTATGCGGCTCTTTTCCATCGTGCTGCTTTTGCTGGTCGGCGTGGTGTTCGTGCTGGGACCGGCCCGCATCCTTCAAGGCCTGGTCGGCGGAACAAACCTGCATTGGATCGTGGCGATCTTCATCTACTACGTGCTGGCCACCCTGCTGCCCATCGACAAACTCATCGGTCGCATCTATCCCGCCTTTGGCGCCGCCCTGCTCATCATGGCCCTCGGCTTGGGTGGCGCCCTCTTTCTGCATCATGATGCCATACCAGAACTCACCTTGGCCTCCCTGGCCAATCAACACGACGAGGCCACCCGCTACCCCCTGTTCCCCATGCTGTTCATCACCATCGCCTGTGGCGCCATCTCCGGCTTTCACTCCACGCAATCCCCGCTCATGGCGCGCTGCCTGACCAACGAACGCTACGGCCGCCCCATATTTTTTGGCGCCATGATCACCGAAGGCATGGTGGCGCTGGTCTGGGCCGCCGCCGCCATGACGTTTTTCGGCGGGGTGCGTGAACTGAACACCCAGATGGCTGAGCACCAGCAGAATGCGGCCTGGGCGGTCAGCCTGATTTGCAATACCTGGCTGGGTAAAGTGGGCGGCGCATTGGCCCTGATCGGCGTAGTGGCGTGTCCCCTCACCTCCGGCGACACCGCCTTCCGCAGCATTCGGTTGAATATCGCCGACCTGCTCAAGCTGAGCCAGCGCCCCATTGCCAACCGACTGTTCATCTGCATACCACTCTTTGTCGTGGCCATCGGCGTGGCGCAACTGAAGTTCGACATCGTATGGCGCTACTTCGCTTGGTCCAACCAGACTCTGGCCACCGTGGTACTCTGGGCCACCGCCGCCTACCTCGCCCCACACTCACGCGCCCACTGGATGGCCACCATCCCCGCCACCTTCATGACCGTCGTATGCAGTTCCTATATCCTGCTCGCCCCCGAAGGCCTGCGCTGGCCAGCCACACTGGCGATCCCGGTCGGCATGGCGCTGGCCCTGCTCTGTTTGGTCTGGTTTCTATTCCATCGGAATCGATCCCGATAGCGATTCCGACCCCGCTACCGATGAAAGGCCAAAGGTATATCCCCTCCTCGGAGGGGATCAAGGGGTGGGTCCGCTCTCGCGTGCAAACGCCTCAGACCGCCGCCGCGCACTCGTCAAATGCCGCGATTCAATTCCGACTTCACGCGTTGTGCGCGCACATTCTTTTCGGAGGCAATCGCATGCGCTTCGGCGATGAGCTCCATCGTTCTTGCCGTTTTGTCGCCTGCGGGCTGAGTAATGCAGATGAAATTGTATGGTGCGTAGTGGGGATGCGGCAAAAATGTATTCACCTGGGTGTAATCAACAGGGTTCCCGGCTGCATCGCCTATCAACGCTGCATAGGTGGCCTTGCTGATGCCGATGTTGATGCGGAAGGCGCCGGGCCGGTTGAGTTGTGAAACGTTATCAAAGTCCTGGTCTTTGGTGGCGATACTCACGAAGGGCACCAGGTGGTCATCGCCCACGAAGAACAGGACATTGCCATGCTGGTGCTCCCGTTGTACGCGCGGTAGTTGCATGATGAACTGTTCGTATTCTGCTTGCTTCATGGGACTATGCTTCCGTGCCCAACCGGTGCTTTATCAGCTTTCTGACTATCACACAGACTCCGTGTGATATCCATCCCTGACCAAACACTCCACGCCCACGCGAAACCGTGGCATCGAGACCACGAATCCGATGGATCATGCCCGCCTACAACAGATTATGCTGCACGCTTGGCCTGTCGTCGCGCGGCTAGCCCGCCGCCCCACCCACCCGTGCAGCGCCAATCGACTCGACACCCCCCGCCCCACCCGTCAAAATACACAAAACTGCACAATCACTTGTTCGACTGAAGAGAAAGAATTTCGGTGCGTGGCGCCCGACGCAGATGAGCTAAATGTGCCGGAATTTCCATCGAGAGGGTGATCAATGAGTGATGCGATGTTTCATGAAGGAATGCGCCGGCTGCAGGATGCGCGCAAGACGCGGGCGCTGGCTGACCGACTGGAGAACGTAACGGTTCACACCGCGTTCACTGACGAGGACCGGGCTTTCATCTCTCGGGCGGCGATGTGCTTTGTCGCCACAGCGGACGCCGAGGGGCGCCCGGACTGTTCGTACAAGGGCGGGATGCCGGGGTTCGTGCGAATTATGGACGATCGGACCTTATGCATTCCCGACTACGACGGGAACGGAATGTATCGATCCTGGGGCAACGTGCTGGTCAATCCGCATGTGGGGCTGCTGTTCATCGACTTTGAGGAGCAAGACAGGATTCGGGTGAACGGGCGCGCCGAGGTGCTGGCCGATGGCGAACTGTTGGCTGAATTCCCCGGGGCCGCTTTTGTCGTTCGTGTGAAGGCGACGCGGATATTCCCCAATTGTCCCCGATATATTCACAAAATGAAACTGGTGGAATACTCAACGTATGCGCCGCGACCAGGGCATACGCCGCTGATTCCGGGCTGGAAGAAGTCTGAGGCGTTCCGCGACTATCTCCCTCCACATGACAGGGAAGCGAAGTAGTGAACTCAACCGGTTTAGTGCAATCTAAAATACGGAGTCGAAAAAAGAGTCGAGCGTGCCACAGTCACTGGCCGCTCACTCTGGTCGTTAGGCCATTGAGATAGGAATAGCGCATGGAAAAACTAACCATGAACAAGAGAACCTTTGAGTTCGACAATGCCAAAGCCGATGTTTCACTGATCGGCAATATCGTCTATATCCGCGTATCAGGTGTTTATAGCGATGAGGTGGCTCTAAAGCTGATCCAATATCTGGAAGAACTGATCAACAGAATATCCGATAGCCTCATACGTGTTTGGGATGCTAGTGGCATCCCCGAGGGGTCATTCCGGTTAAGCACCAAGTGCGTCGAACAAATTGCTATATGGGCGAGGAAGATAAAGGCCAAAAAGCCCGGTTCAGTGGCCTATATGGTTGGTCCAAGCGCCATCAGTTACGGTATGGCGCGCATGTACGAGATCAAAGCGGATCTTGAAGAAACGGGAGTGATCGTGCTTCGGAGCATTGATGAGCTTCCATCGGAAATAAGAAAGCATCTTCCCATCTGAATACGCTTGGCGGGTAAAGTGGTCAGTTCTTGGTAGTGATCACAGGCTATTAAAGGATTCATTCTCCACATCGAGGCCTACGCGACGCCTGACCTGTCCACAGATAGATGTCTTGATATCAAGGCATCATCCATGAAGCCAAGGATGGGTGCTCCGCGAAAGCATCCATTCTATGCGGGGTACCATCGGCCTTTTGATCCTTCGAGGCAGGGAATTGTCGGGAATTGGGGTCGGTCCTTTATCTTTGACGGAAGTAGATGCTCGACGATTGGAAATAATGGGTGAGCAAGAATAAAGGACCGAACCATTGCGTCTTACGTTAACAAGACGGACATGGAACTTGGAACCTGCAACGTGGAACTCCCCCTCCGCCCCGCCCGTCCGCAACCAGCCCCGGGAGGCCGGAACCGCGCCTAGGTCTTGCTCATGCTCGAAAGCGACCCGATGATGGTCCCGTCTTCGGTCTGGGGTTTATAATCCTGCCGGGGGGTGCGCCAGTCGCCGTAGATTTTGCTCAGATAGTCCTGATAATGAGCAGGCACCTTGAGGCGCCGCCCGAAGTAGTCGATTTCCTCGTAGTGATCAAAGTAGCGCGCTTCCGCGCGGGAGATCATGCGCATGGAGGTCCAATAGTAGTCCTCCTTCCAACGGTACTTGATGTACAGATCGGCCACCAGCGGCCCCTTGAAGAGGCGCCAGCGCCGGTTGCGAACCTTGATGACGCGGTAATCGCCCGGCTTCCAACACTCGAATCCGCTTGCGTAAAAACGCCGGCTGATCCAGCGATGACGGAGCTTTCCCTGACGCAGCAACGCCAGCAGTTTGGGCAGGCCGCGATCGGGAATGCTGATATCCAGATCGCCATCCCAGGGTATCAGGTCGCCATCGCGCACCAGCCCCAGCAGGGTACCCGCATCCAGCATGTACTCCACCCCGGCCTCATCCAGCACCCGGGTGATCTCAAGCAGCAACTCCCGCGCGGCCAGCAGATTTTTCCCGATGAAGCGGAAGGGTTTGCGGCGGCGCTTCTTCTTTCTTCTAGGAATCTGGTCCGTCATGTCGCTTTCAATGGGCCGCCAGCAGTCTTTCAAAAGTTTGGCCGACCGGCAATGGGAGACTTATCTCCTGCGGCAGGGCTTCTGATGGACACCGGCGGGAGGCGGCTGTTAGGATTTGGTTTGTTCGGTGTCCGAATTTCATGACGAGGTATATTTGATGAGCAAAGCCCGGCAACTGCGCGCAACCCTCAACCAGGGCCAGCTTCTCTATGTCATGGGCGCCCATAGCGGATTAAGCGCCAAACTTGCGGAACGAAATGGCTACAACGCCCTGTGGGCCAGCGGGCTGGAAATTTCAGCGTCCTATGGCGTGCCGGATGCCAACATCCTGACCATGACCCAATACCTGGACGCCTCCAGCGAATTGAACGAGGCCGTACGCCTGCCCGTCATCAGCGATTGCGACACCGGCTACGGGAATTCCAGCAACGTCATCTACATGGTCAAAAAGTACGAGGCCGCGGGCATCGCAGCCGTGTGCATGGAGGACAAGCTGTTTCCCAAGGTGAACAGCTTCATCCCCGGCCGCCAGGAGTTAGCCCCCATCGGCGAGTTCGTGGGCAAGATCATGGCCGCCAAGAGCGCGCAGACCGATCCCGACTTCATGGTGATTGCCCGTACGGAGGCGCTCATCGCCGGCTGGGGCTTGGAGGAGGCCCTGCTGCGCGCCGGCAACTATATGGATGCGGGGGCGGACGCCATCCTGATTCATTCCAAGCAGAAGGATGGGCGCGAAATTATCCGCTTCGCCGAGCAGTGGCAGCGGCGCGCCCCGCTGGTCATCGTGCCCACGACCTATCCCGACATCATGCGTCGGCTGAGTGACCAGGACCTGCTGGACCTGGGCATCCGTATCGTGATTTTCGCCAACCAGGGCCTGCGCGCCTCCATCAAGGCCATGGACAGCGTCATGGGCCGCATGCGCACCAGTCGCGGGACGTGCGATTTGACCGGCGAACTGGCCCCGCTGGCCGAGGTGTTTGATTTGCAGGGCGTGTCCCGGATGAAGGAGGAGGAGGATAAATTCCTGCGCACCAAGACGGCCGATTGCCGCGCCATTTTTCTGGCCGCGGGCGGGCCCCAGAACCAGGACGACCTGGCCCCCCTGCTACGCGACCGGCCGGTGGCCCTGCTCGATCTCAATGGCCAGTCCCTGATCGAACGCAATATGCAGACGCTGGCCAGGGCCGGGGTGCAGGACGTCACCGTCATCACCGGCTATCAGGCGGAAAACTTCCAACTCGAGGGCGCGCGCCTCATCACCAATCCGGAATACCAGCACAAGGGGATTCTGCACTCCCTGCTCTCGGCGGGCGAGGCCTGGTCCAAGCGCAG
>CAYTVN010000214.1:0-6430 GCA_964441655.1 uncultured Verrucomicrobiota bacterium
CGGCCTATCCGTAGTCGTGCACCGCAGAGGCGCTGAGTACGCAGAGAAAATGAAGAAAAGATGGCTTCGAGAGAAAAATCGTTTTCCGCAGCGTGGCCATCCTTGGATTCTTTGCTCCGCGATCTCTGCGTCTCGGCGGTGAAGCAGGCCAGAATGAAGCACCGCGTTTCGTAGAAGGAGAAGTAGAATGAGCGATAAAGCCCCGTGGATTACCTACCGCCCGGAACTGAAAGTGCTGGATTGCACCATCCGCGATGGCGGCCTCATCAACGACTCCAAGTTTACCGATGCGCAGGTCAAGGCGGTCTACGAAACCTGTTTGGAAGCGGGCATCGATTACATGGAAATCGGCTACAAGAACTCCATCGAGGCCTTTCCCAAGGACAAATACGGCCCGTGGCGGCACTGCCAGGAAGAGGATTTGCGCCGCGTGGTGGGCGACCATGATTCCGCAGCCACCGGGTTGAAGCTGGCCGTGATGATCGACGCCGGCGGCAAGTCCGACTGGCAGAAGGGCCTGCTGCCCAAGAGCCAGAGCGTGATTGATCTCACCCGCATCGCCTGCTACGCCAACCAGATTTCGGAGGCGGTGGAGATGATTCAGCACGCCCACGAACTGGGCTACGAGACCAGCCTCAACATCATGGCCATCTCCACCGTCAAGGAAGCGGAGATCGATGCGGTGCTGGAGATCGCGCGCAAGACCCCGGCCCAGGTGGTGGTGGTGGTGGACAGCAACGGCGCGTTGTACCGCGAGCAGGTCGATCATCTGGTGCGCAAATATTTGAAGGCGGTGCAGGGCACGGGCAAGGAGGTGGGCATGCACGCCCACAACAACCTGCAACTGGCCTTCGCCAACACCATCGAAGCCATCATCCTGGGCTGCAACCGGGTGGATTCCACCATGCTCGGCCTGGGTCGCGGCGCGGGCAACTGTCACACGGAAATCCTGCTCGGCTTCCTGCGTAATCCCAAGTTCAAGCTGCGCCCGGTGTACAAACTGATCCAGGAGACCATCCTGCCCATCAAGAAGCAGTTGGATTGGGGCCCCTCCATTCCCTACAACCTGACCGGCCAGCTCAACCTGCATCCCCGCCACGCCATGGCGTTCCGTGATGGCGCGACCCCGGATGACTACGTGGCCTTCTACGACCAGATGGTGACCGAAGGCTGAGCGGAATTGCGGATCGTGGATTTCGGATGTATCGCCGGCTGCGCTGAAGAGTTCCAGGTTGCAGGTTCCAAGTTGATGGAACTCGATACCGGGAACCGATTCCGATTTTAAGACTTTATGTTGGGATAAGAACGAAAAAACCGGCGGACCCCGAAGAGTCCGCCGGTTTCTTTTTGCAGTGTTGTCCGTTTAGAACTTGAAGAGCAGGCCGCCTGCGTAGGTCAGGGCCTTGATGTCCACGTCGTTTTCCTCGAGGTCATCCGCGCTGTCGTTTTCTGCGGTGTATTCGAGCTTGCGGTACTGGGCTTCCGCGAAGAGCGCGATGCCGCTGCCCAGTTCGATTTCGGCTCCGCCGCCTGCATACCAGCCGGCCTCATCGTCCACATCGCCCGCGTCGGAATCCAGGAAGTACCAGGTGGCGCCACCCTGTACGTAGAGCGTGAGCGGGGTATCGCCCAGAGGCAGGCTGAGGAATAGGCCAATGTCCGCCGGGATGAGGGTCAGGTGGTCTTCATCGTAGTAGGAACCGCGCAGTTCCAAGCCGAAGGTGTCGCCGAACGATAGTTTGGCGCCCCCACCGGTGGTGGAATCCCGGTTGTCCTCATCCGGGTCCCACTGGGAAACGAACACGCCCAATCCGCTGCCATAGCTGAGGCTGGCCCCCACCAGCAGAGCGCTTGCGACCATCATTAATCGTTTCATACTGCATCTCCTTCATTGGGCGGACTGCTCAGCCCGCCGTGTGAGGGTATTATTAAGACAAACCGGCGGGCATGGGAAGCCCAGAGTCAGGCCCGGAACAGGGCGCCCAGTTTTTTGCCCAGGATGAGGCTGGCCCCGAGGATGGTGACGGCCAGGAAAACCATGGCCCACACCCCGAGCGCGGAGGCGATGTACTGGCCGGTGCCGATGAGCTGGAACAGCTCGTAGATGGTTTTGGTGATGGGATAATAATCCGCGCGTTGGGCCAGCATCAGGCTGTCCGAAACCTCCAGCATGCTGAAGGCGAAGGCCAGCAACGCGCCGGCAATCAGGTTGGCCGTGATGAGGGGCAGGGTGATGCGGCGCAGGGTGGTGAGCAGTCCCGCGCCCAGGTTGGCCGCGGCCTCCTCCAGGGTCACCGAGGTCTGCTGCAGGCCGGCCACCGCGGAACGCACCACGTAGGGCAGGCGGCGGATGCTGTAGGCGATGACCAGGAACAGGGTGGGATTGGTGCGCACGTCGAGCAGGTTCTGCCAGAACGGACTTTCCTTGACCCACGCGGTATTGCCCAGTTGCGAGCTGATGGCCAGGTAGCCAAAGGCCATGACCAGCCCGGGCACGGCCAGCGGCAGCATGGAGAGCGCATCCAGCGCGCCGCGACCCTTGATGTCGGAACGCACCACCACGAACGCGATGGCGATGCCGAGCACGGTGTTGAACATCACGGCCAGCGAGGCGTAGAGCAGGCTGTTGCGGATGCTGCCCACCGTCATTTCGTGGCCCAGCGCCTCCACGTAATTGTTGAGGGTAAACACGGTGGGCAATACCGATTGGTACCAGCTGCCCGGCTTGGCCAGGCTGGTGGCGATGACGCCGAGGTGCGGGGTCAGGGCCATGAGGATCACCGCCGCGAAGGGCAACAGCACCAGCAGTCCACGCCCGCCCCGCGCGGTCCGGGTGCCCGATACGGTGGCAGCCTTGCTCTGCATGGCGTAGGCCTGCCCGCCGAATACAAACTTGCCCAGCACATAGATGAGCACGCTGCTGGCCAGCATCACAAACACCAACGCGTAGGGGAAGGGGTTGGTGCCGATTTCCTTGAGCGCGTCGAACACCTGCACGGAGGCGCACTTGGTGTAGTTCAGGATGAGCGGGGTGCCCAATTCGGTGAAGCTCCAGATGAAGACGATGGTGCCGCCCGCGAACAGGCCGGGCATCATCAGCGGCAACGTGATCTTGCGAAACTTGCGGAAGCCCGAGCAGCCCAGGTTGGCTGCGGCTTCCTCCATGGCCGGGTCGAGGTTGGCCAGCGCGGCGGAGGCGTTGAGGTAGAGGATGGGATAGAGCGACAAGGCCTGCAGGATGATGACGCCCCAGTATTGGCTGCGGCCCAGCCAGTCGATGGGACCCCAGCCCATCAGTGCGTTGAGTCCGCCGTACTGGCCCAGCACCATCTGAAAGCCGATGGCCCCCACGAAGGGGGGCAGGATCATGGGTACCAGAATCAGCCCGCCCACCAGTTTCTTGCCCGGGAACTCGAAGCGGTTGTTGAGCCAAGCCAGCGGGACCGCGATCAGCGTGACCAGGGTGGTGGTGCCTGTGGCCAGCATCAGGCTGTTGAACAGGCCCTCGGAATAAATGGGATTTTGGAACACCCCCAGCAGGTAGCGCAGGGTGAAGGATCCGTTCACCACGAAGCCGCCCCGAATCACCGTCCACAACGGCGCCAGGAACAACAGCCCGAACAGGGCGAAGGTGGACAGAAAAATGGTCCAGGCCATTCCTTTACGCATGGGTAGCCATGCCTCTCATCTGAAATTTGAAATCTGAAATTCCGCTGCTGATCACGGTCCGCTCCCCTGCGCGAGTTCCGCCGCCCGCGCGTAGCTGTCGCGGTAGAACAGGGTCCAATCGCGCAGTAAATCCAGCCGTTTCACCCGGTTGCCCACGGTGAGCGCGCTGCGCCAGGTCAGCGGCTCCGGCCGGTCCGGCTTCTGCAAAAGTTGTGCGAGGGCGGCCGGCGCGCCCGGACCTTCGTGGGCGTGGATGGCCGTCCAGGCATTCTGCAATTCCACCGCGGCATCCAGGCACATGGCGCGCACGATGTCGCGCTGGATGCCGAAGTGCTGGCCGGTCCAGCGTGGCCGGTAGGTGAAGTGCTGCGCGATGGCGTAGGGGTTGATGAGCGGGTCGGCCAGGTTGTCCGCCGCGTAGCGCAGGTGCTCCTCGTGGGCGCGCTGGATGGCGGGCTGGTCGGACGGGAAAAAAGTGCGGCGGATGGGAATCCGGCGCAGGGCGAATTTCACCGGGCCACCCGGCGTGCCGGGCCGGTAGGTCCACAACTTCTGGCCCTCCTCGCCGAGCAGGAAATCCATGAAGCGGACCGCCGTTTCGCGGTGCGGCGCGCCGCGCAGCAGGCTGATGGGATCGCAGCTGGACCCCGAGCCGCCGGCGGGCGTGATGTACTCCATGCGTACGCGTCCATCCGCCCCCGCGCTGCTCTGGGCCTGGAAGCGCCCGTAGAAATCAATGGCCAGCCCGGCCGCCGCGTTGCCCGCGCTCACGTCGATGGGCACCTTGCTGGCTGAGTCGGTGAAATAGCGCGCATTGGCGCCGATCTGCTGGACCAGCTCGATGCCCTTGGACCAGCCCTGCTCGAGCGCAGCCTGATAGCTCGCGGGCACGCTGTCCGGCACTTCGCCGGGCGGCAGCTTGGCGGCCAGGATGGCGGCCTCGTGGCGGTTGATGTCGTCGTCCGTGAATCCGGCCGCGCGCACCGCTTCGTAGCACTGTTGGTGGATGATCAGCTCAAAGGCCTTGGCGATGCTGCCGCTCTTGGTGGGATCGGCCAGCCCCAGTTGGTGGTAGTAACGGGGATCGATCAGGTCCGACCACTTGCGGGGCGGCTCGGTGATGCCGAGGTCGCGCAGGCGGTCCAGGTTGTAACAGATGCCGAACGTGCTCACCGCATTGCCGAAGAAGGTGGCGGTGCGCCAGGTCTCGCCGCCGATTTTGGCCGGGATAAGGTCGGTGCCATCCTCGGCGGTGAACAGGCCGGCCGGGTAGGCGTTGGTCGGCCACGGGGCCACGGTGAGGCCTTCGCCGAAAGCCTTGGCGTGATCGTAGTCGCCGCCGCCGAACATCAAGTCTATGCGCGAGCTGAAGGCAGCCGGATCATCGGTGGCGCGGAATTGCGTGTAGAGATCGCGCAGCATTTCCCAGCGCGCCACGGCGGCGGAGTTGGTGGGCGGGTTCCTGGCGTCGAACTTCCGGTCCACCAGCGTATCGCCCCCGCCGGCCGGCCAGACGTGGCCGAGGCCGGTCCACCAGCCGCGCGCGGCCGATACGAATTCCGCGGTCAGGTAGCGGCTGATTTCCGAGGCGCCGCCGATGGCCCGCCAGTCGATTTTCACCGGCCGGCCGTACCGCTGCTGGTGCCAACGAGAGAAGCCGAGGGCGAACTCGTAGCGGATGGCCTCGTTGTGCGGCGTGATGATGACCAGCTCGGGGTCGCCGGGCCGCCAGTCGGTCTGATCCACTTCGCGCCGGAAGATGAACGGGAGCGCGATCACGCCCGCGGCCAGCAGTAGAATGGATAAGTTGCGCAACATGTTTTAGGAAAATTCCAAATTCCAAATCTGAAATCGAAAATCGAAAATCGAAATCCGGTCTCTGCCCGGCTCTACCTCTTCAGCAAAATCACATTCTGCGTGCGCACCCACAGGTGGGTCTGCCGCACCTCGTCGTCGTGGGTCACGATTTTCGGATTCAGCTCGAACACCTTCAGATCCATGGTGGCGCCCGCCGGGCCGACCCGCACCTGGTGCTGGGCCATCTCGCCCAGGTACATCGTGTCGTGCACGAGGGCCGGCCACACGTTGTTCTCGTCCTTCGGCTGGGTGCCCACGTGCAGCACTTCGGGGCGCAGCGAGACGGAGATGTGGTCGCCCGTCTGCAGTGGTTCCGGCGGCTCCGCCGTGCTGATCAGCGGGCCCGCCACGGTGTCGACCTCGTAGCGGCCGGCCGCCGCGCTGCGAACCGTGCCTTCGATGAAATTGGTTTCCCCGATGAAATTGGCCACGAATTTGCTGTTCGGATGCAGGTATACATCCTGCGGGGTCCCGCATTGTTGGATGACGCCCCGATCGAGGATGGCCAGCCGGTCCGCGATGGACAGCGCCTCCTTCTGGTCATGGGTCACATAGACCGCGGTCAGTCCGGCCTGCTTGCAGATGCGGCGAATTTCCGTGCGCATCTCCAGGCGCAGTTTGGCGTCGAGGTTGGAAAGCGGTTCGTCGAGCAGCAGGCACTTGGGCTTGATGACCAGGGCGCGGGCTAGCGCGACCCGTTGCCACTGGCCGCCCGAAAGGTCCGTGCCTCCTTCGTCGCCCTTGGCCAGAACGGTATCGAGGCTCGCCAGGTCCGCGGCTCCCGCCTGCGTCAGCGCCTGGTGCACGGCCTCGTCTGGTGCGCCTCCCGGCGCCACATTGTCACGCAAAGGCAGTTCGAAGCGGGTAAAGTCCTGAAAAACGGCCGCCAGGCGCGACCGCCACG
>CAYTVN010000215.1:0-6395 GCA_964441655.1 uncultured Verrucomicrobiota bacterium
CCGCCGAAGTTCGAGGCGACCTGCTTGGTCCACGTGAACGGCGCGTCGAAGACCACGGCCCAGCCCGCGGCCATGTGCGGGAAGGACTGCGGCCCGCCCCACTTGTCGATCAGCGGGAGCAGGTCCTCCACCTTCTCGGTGACCTGGTTGAAGTAGGTCATCTCGTCGTACGTGCCGACGAAGCCGCCCTCGGCGCTGGTGCCGTTGTCGCCGGCGATGTAGAAAATCAGGGTGTTATCGAGTTGGCCGACATCCTCAAGGGCCTGGATCACGCGTCCGATTTCGTAGTCGGTATGCTCCAGAAACGCGGCGTACACTTCGACCTGTCGCTCGAACAGACGCTTCTCGTCCGCGGAAAGGCTATCCCAGTCCTTGATGAATTCGGGCTTGGGCGCCAGCTTCGTGTCCTTGGGAACGACGCCCAGTTGAATCTGGCGGGCCAGTGTTTCCTCGCGGATCTTGTCCCAGCCCTGGCTGAATTTGCCTTTCCACCTGGCGATCCACTCCTGCGGCACATGGTGCGGGGCATGCACGGCGCCCGGCGCGTAGTAGATGAACAGCGGCTTGTCCGGTGTCATCGCCTTCTGGAACTTGACCCACGAGATGGCATTGTTGGCCATGTCCGTGTTGAGGATGTAGTTCGTGTCGTTGGGCAGCTCCACCTGGGCGACGCCGTCGTGCAGGTACGGCGCCCACTGGTTGGCCTCGCCGCCGATGAAGCCATAGAACTTGTCGAAACCCTGATACGTGGGCCAGCGATCAAACGGACCGGATACGCTGGTTTCCCACACCGCCGTTTCATGCCACTTGCCAAACGCCGCGGTGCTGTAGCCATTCAATTGCAGGATTTTTGCCAGCGGAGCCACATCGTTCGGTACTTCGCCCGTTGCGCCGGGGATGCCCGTGGCGAGCTCGGTGATAAAGCCCATGTTGCCCGAGTGGTGGTTCCGACCGGACTTCAACGCCACTCGGGTAGGCGAACAGAGCGCCGTGGTATGGAAATTGTTGTAGCGAAGGCCACCCTGCGCCAGTCGATCCAGGGTCGGCGTCTTTAGCGGACCGCCGAAGGTCTCGGTCGCGCCGAACCCAAGGTCGTCAATCAGGATAACGATCACATTAGGGGCGCCTTCCGGGGCTTTCACTTCGTTCCGGGGCGGGAGCTCCTTCACGTCCTTGGCATACCGTTCCGTAATCGGCGCCTGCTTCGGGAACTGGATGGGAAGGATGGTGCGATCCAGCGCGGGCTCTGCGGCGCCTGCGATACCGACACCCGCCACAAGCGCAGCGAACAGGCCCAACGGCAACCGTTTCAAGGGAGACCATTGATGTGTGATTTGGTTCATATGCGGATACCGCCTTCCATTTGGAACACATGCTCCTTGCACGTCATTCACTCGCCGATGCTATACCTAACGCACGGCCTCCGCCATAGGTATTAGGAATAATAGCGGATGCGATCATAATCCAGAGTAGGACCGTCTGGCGCTGATGATGAGCCGGGCCGGGTTCTTGGTCGCGAGCGAGACGATTTGGGCCGGGGCGAGTGGACTGACGTTGCCGTTGATGGATCGGTAGATCACCGCGACAAACCGCGCCCCGGCATGGAACTCCAACTCGCCAACGCCGTCTACAGCCCCTGCCCCGCCCAACCGCAGGCGGACCTCGCCCCATCACGCACCAGATCACTATTACTCCATCGTGATGTCGATTTTCCCGGTGAAATCGTCGTACCCAAGAACGACCCGCCATTGACCAGCCTCGCCAGAATCGGTCCGTTGTTGGAGAAAGAAATCCTCGCCGTTGAAGTAGGCGGAGTTCTGCGTATTCAACGCCTTGGAGAAAATTAGATCCCCACGACCGTCGTATACGCGAAGCGTGGTGTCGCCCTCCCGGAAATCATCGATACGAACCGTCACCAAGGCTTCGGTCAGGGTCGTGTCCCACGTGAACTCATCCGTCTCCGAGTAATTAGCCAACTCTCGGTCAAGCGAGAACCGCGTCGAGGAAATATCCGAATCGGTGTCCTCACTCTCACAACCGCAGAGAGCCACGGACGCCGCCATGACCGCCAACATCATCCATTTACCGGCCCGCACCTTCACGTCATACATAATCACCACCGCTCCATTTCTACAGGTTATTGCCGCCTCGTCTTTACTTCGGAAATAGGAACGTCAATGTCGCGCGAAAGCCCCAATCCTCCGGGCCACCGTCCGGCGATTCGGCCCAGTAGCGCGCGCCCAGCTGCAACTGCATGATCTGCGGCCCAATCTTGAACATCTGCGCGACCGTGGCATTGATCGGCACCGACCAATTCTCGCCTTCCCAGTCGTAGGTAGATTCGCTATTGAGCCCGAACGTCGTCTTCGTCTTCTGGACGATGTAGCTAAGGAACGGCTGGAGCAGAGTCGTGCTGATGTCGGCCCGGTCGTCCTCTCCGTCCACGGACCAGATGTGATTGAGCAGCGCGCCGGCCGTCCACGGTCCGCTCTGCTTCAACGCCAGCGCCGTCGGCCCCGCGCCCCACTGCTCGCCGCCCAGCACGTCCTCGGACGCCGTCGGGTAGAGCCCCACCGGACCGGCGGCGAGGATCCACCCGCCCACCGGCGCCTTGGGCGAGAAGAAGAAGCTCTGCGTGATGTCGCCCAGCCCGGATTCGTTCATCTCCGCCAGCGGGAAATCCTGC
This sequence comes from uncultured Verrucomicrobiota bacterium, assembly GCA_964441655.1. Classification (GTDB taxonomy): domain Bacteria; phylum Verrucomicrobiota; class Kiritimatiellia; order CAIVKH01; family CAIVKH01; genus CAYTVN01. The sequence continues at coordinate 2,687 of CAYTVN010000215.1, forward strand.
TGGTCAACGATCGGCACGATCGTCCGGATGATCAGGTTCCAGTCCTCGCCAATCGAGAGGGGCACGACCGGCTGGATGTTCAAGACGCTCCTGGAGGCGCCGTTGTTCGCGCCGCCGTACTCGTCGTAGTTGTACTGCAACGGTACGCTGATCAACGCCGCCACCGGATTGGCCAGCTTCTTGGCCAGCTCCGCCGCCTTATCCGCTTCGGAGCTTTCCGGGACCTGCTGCGCCTGGGCAGCCCATACCCCGAACGCCATCAGCGCGCCCAGTACGCGTAGGATCTGTTTCATTATGTTACCTTCGTCCTTCCACACATGGATCAATGCTCGCTCCCCAACCGCTTCTGGCCTTCAATAATATTGTGCCAGCCGTAGGTGACGCAGATGCGGAAGACGTCCATTTGCAGGTCGCCGGGATCGCTGTCGTTGACGGTGGACATGTAGCCGAAGGTGCAGGCAAGGTTGTCGTCGATCTGATAGCCGAGGGTGTAGCCGACGCCCAGGATGTCGATGGCATCGCCCTCTTCACCGTCGCCCACCGTGGACGCGCCGCCGGTCTTCCAGGTCGCATCCAGCGAGGCCCATAAGCTTCCGGTCAGGTCGCGGGTCAGATGCGTCTCGAGCTGAAACGTCGGGTCCGTGCTGAGTGTCTCACCCAGAAAGTCCGTGTTATCGCCGAATAGCCACAGCGTCGGCAGCGCTTCCAGGGTGGTACGCCTGCCGGGTACCCACCCCCCGAACTGCCAGACGATGGGTGCGCCCACGCGGCCGTACCAGCGGTTCTGGCCGATGTTCAGCGCCCGTTCGCTGTCGTACTCGCCCACGGGAAAATAGAGATCCGCGATCAGGTCCAATGAAAACTTCGGCTCGTACCTTATCATGTCAGGAATGTCCATGATGGCGCTGGGCCCGATGACGTTGATGCCAAACTCCAGCATCGGGTCGCCATAGCCCCTCGCGCTTTCGCTGGCCGTCTCGCCGCCCGCTTCGACGGCGGAGGTCATCCGTCCCATGGTCCCGAGGAAGGCAATCGTGGCCGTGCGATCGAAGAGCGGCAACAACTTGGCCGCGCCGACCGATACAACCTCCGCGTCTATCGTGGTTTCGGGCGAGATTACATGGGCCGGGTCGAGGGGGTTGGAGTTGCCGTTGAAGTCCTGGTAAATGACCGGAACCGCGTTGGCGCCGGCCAGTCCTTTCCAATAGAAGCGCGCCGGTATCTGCGCGGAGGCGAGCATCGGAGCGAAGACCGCCAGGGCAACGGCGGCCAGAGAGCATCGAAGCGTCTTGTTCATAGTTTTCATGGTAGTTCCTCGCACACGCTCAGGGTTTCGGATCCGCCATCATGTCGGCCGGCGGGACGAATTGTTTCATGTAGACGCCCGGCGGGAAACCGGCATCAACCCGGTATCGCACCGGCAGCGCCCGCTCCACGCCTTCGGACAAGAGGCGGGTGGGCAAGATCACATTGTTTTCTTTTACGTACTCATCCCAGAGCGCCACCAACTGCTTGACCTTGTCAGGATGTTCCGCGGCCAGGTCCTGACGCTCCGCCACATCCTCGGCCACATTGAACAGTTCCCACTCCTCCGTGCCGAAGGGCTTGTATTGCCAACGCACTTTCCAGTCGCCCTGACGGACGGCGCGGTTGCCGAACACTTCCCACGCCATGTAGTCCTTGTCCGAGCGCGGCGATTCCTTCTTGCCGGCCAGGACGTCCATCCAGGACGTGCCGATCAGGGGCGGCGCCTTCTCGCCGTTGATGGTTTCGGGATAGGTCGCTCCTGCCACGTCCAGCAGCGTGGGCATGATGTCGGCCACGTGCAGGACGGCGTTGGTCTGGATGCTGCCCTTGGGCAACTGCACGATGGGACCGCGGACGATCAGCGCGTTGCGGATGCCGCCCTCGGCCATGTAACCCTTGAACTGACTGAACGGCGTCATGGAAACCTGCGCCCACATCGGACCGTAGCCTACATACGATTCCGGATCGCCCCACGCATTGGGGTGCGTTTGCGACCATCCGATCGAGGCATAGAGATAGTTCGCGGTGCCGGCGGTTCCCGAGAGCATCGCGAAGAGATCGTTTCCTTCCGCGCCGTTGTCGCCGAATACAATAAAGATCGTGTTGTCGTATTCGCCGATTTTCTTCAAATGATCAATCAACCGGCCTATGTGGTAGTCCATGTTCTCCACCATCCCGGCATACAGTTCCATTTTTTTGCCCATAATGGCCTTTGACGCCGGGGCGAGCACGATCGGATCGGGTACAAACCACATGCGCTCGGCCAGTTCGGTGCCCTTGGGCATGATGCCCATTTCGACTTGGCGTTGCAGCCGCTCTGCGCGCACCGCATCCCAGCCCTTGTCGTATTCGCCGACGTGCCGGTTTCGCCAGTCGCGCGGCAGGTGATACGGATCATGAGGCGCCTGATGCGCCACATAAGCAAAGAACGGTTTGCCGTCGCCGCGGTTGGAATCAATGAAGTCAATCATCTTATCCGTGTAGGTTTTCGTGGCGTAATAGTCCTTGGGAAGCTTGGTCAGGTATTTCCCGTCTTCCGTGAAAACGGACTTGGGCGTGTTGGCGGTAAAGTTGCGCATGTCCCAATAGCTGCCTGCGCCGTCGAGCAAGGCGAAGTCACGCTCGAACCCGCGTGCGGCGGGAATCTTGTCGGGCTGTTTACCCAGATGCCATTTGCCGACCATGTAGGTGTGATAGCCGGCATCCTTCAATAGTTGCGGAAGCGCGGTCACGCGATGGTTCAAGCTGCCTTCGTAGCCCGGTTTGCCCATCTGGTTCGGGGAGGTGAATTCATTCATGTTGCCGAGCCCGTTAATGTGCGTGTCGGTGCCGCTGAGCAACATCGATCGGGTCGGAGAGCACGTGGCATGGGTGTAGAACTGATTGAACCGCACCCCGTCAGTGGCCAGGGAATCAAGGTTGGGAGTCTTGATCTCCCCGCCAAATGAGCCCATATCCGAAAAGCCGAGGTCGTCGCCCAGGAGGATGATGATGTTCGGGCGCCGGGCCTCGCCTTTCGCACTCGTCGCCGCGATCGAACTCTGCGCGGCCAGTGCCGCCACAACCAGCGGCACGCCGATTCGGATGGCCGTGGAAATTCTATTCATGGTGCTTCCTCCGCGCTTGCGCAGCAGACAATGATCCGTCATGTCATTCTCCCTCTCATTCCTGTTCTCGGGCCGGAGTATGGGCTTTCCCGGCAGCGAGGGGCTATTGGACCTTGGGCCAATCGCGGAGGAGCGAATGTTCCCGCGCAGGAAGCGGGGCGAAGGCTACGAGGCGGCGGGCAGGTCGATATGGAACACCGCGCCGCCCTTGGGATGATTTTCCGCCCGCAGGGTGCCGTCGTAGCTCTCCATCAAGGACCGGCAGATGGCCAGACCCATCCCCAGACCCTGCGCTTTGGTCGTGTAGAAAGGGCGGAAAATGCTCGCCATCGCGTCGTCCGGAATGCCCGGACCGTGATCGCGGACAGAAATCCGCACGCGACCACCATCGGCCGCGGCGGAAATGCTTATTTTCCGGCACTGCACAGTCTCGGCGTTCATCGCGTCAATAGCATTCAGGCTCAGATTCAGCAGCACCTGCTGAAGCTCAACACGTCCCACCAGCACCGCGGGCAGAAATGGCGGAATCGAAATATCGAACCCGACGCGATGACTGACCAGCTCTCCGTGCAACA
>CAYTVN010000216.1:0-6372 GCA_964441655.1 uncultured Verrucomicrobiota bacterium
GTGACGTACTATATCGAAGTGATCAGCGCCGCCGCGGGCGGCTTCTCGCACTTCGACAACAACGACAACAGCAACTATACCATCGCTGTGCCCTGACCCGCCACTTGACGGCGCGGGCGGTTGTTTCTATATTTCGTCATTCATCGAAATGACGACCCTGCACCATATCACTCGCCGCGGCCTGGCCCTGAGCGATGCCACCCGCCTGCGCCTGCTGCACGCCCTGACCGAGGGCGAATTGTGCGCCTGCCAGCTGGTGGCGCTGGTCGAACTGGCCAACTCCACCGTGTCCAAACACCTGTCCGTGCTCGAGCAAGCCGGCCTGGTGGAGCACCGCAAGGTCGGGCGCTGGGTACACTACCGGCTGGCCCGCCCCAACCCGGCCAGCCGAATGCTGCTGCGCGAATTGGCCGGCCTCTCCGAACTCTCCGATGATATCCGCAGGCTGCGCGCCTTGCGCGCCGCCGACCTGGAGATCCTATGTCGCAAACAGCGAAAAAGCTGAAGGTGCTCTTCCTCTGCACCGGCAATTCCTGCCGCAGCCAGATGGCCGAGGGATGGGCCCACGCGCTCAAAGGCGACGTGATTGAGGCCTACTCGGCCGGCATCGAACCCCACGGCATGAATCCGAATGCCATCAAGGTCATGGCCGAGGCCGGAGTGGACATCACCCACCAGCACTCCAAGAAGGCCGACGAACTGATCGACATTCCGTTCGATGTGGTCGTCACAGTGTGTGATCACGCCAACGAAACCTGTCCCATGTGGCTGGGCTCAAAAGCCCGCGTGGTGCATGTCGGTTTCGATGACCCGCCCAAACTGGCCAAGACGGCGAAGACCGAGGACGAGGCGCTCGGTCATTATCGCCGCGTGCGCGACGAAATCCGCCGGTTCGTGGCGGGACTGCCTGAATCAATTTCAACCACGGATGAACACAGATAAACACGGATTCGAGATGCATGATTTTCGTCCGTGTGCATCCGCGTCCACTCGTGGCGCGTAGCGAGCCATCCGTGGTTTAAGGAATATCCTATGACCTGTTCGACTGCTGAACCCGGCCGCAAAATGAACAGCGCTTTTGAGCGCTACCTGACCCTGTGGGTGGGACTGTGCATCGTGGGTGGCATCGCCCTCGGCAAAGTCGCGCCTACCCTGGCCAAGACGCTGGACGGCATGTCCATCTTCGTAAACGGCGCGCCCGTGGTCTCCATCCCCATCGCCATCTGCCTGTTTTTCATGATGTATCCCATCATGGTGAAAATTGATTTCGCGCGGGTGGTCAAGGCGGGCAAGACACCCAAGCCGGTGCTGTTGACCCTGTTCATGAACTGGGCCATCAAACCCTTCACCATGTTCTTCATCGCCTCGGCCTTCCTGACCTGGTTCCACCGGCTGGGCCTGATCACGGGTACCGAAGTGGTCAAAGACGGCAGCACGGTGGAGCTCTATCGGTCCTACATCGCGGGCGCCATCCTGCTGGGTATCGCGCCTTGTACGGCCATGGTCCTGGTCTGGAACTATCTGGTGCGCGGCAACGACGGACTGACCCTGGTCATGGTGGCGGTCAATTCGCTGACCATGCTGCTGCTCTACGGTGTACTCGGCGGCTGGCTGCTGGGCCTCAACGAGATGCCGGTGCCGTGGGAAACCCTGCTGCTTTCCGTCGGCATCTACGTGGCGCTGCCGCTGGTCGCGGGCTACTTCAGCCGCCGCTGGATCATCCAGACCAAAGGCGAAAACTGGTTCCAAGAGAAGTTCCTGCATGTGCTGACCCCGGTGTCCATCACCGCCCTCCTGCTCACCCTGGTTCTGCTGTTCAGCTTCAAGGGCGAGATCATCCTGGCCCAGCCGTTGACCATCCTGTGGATCGCCATCCCGCTGTTCATCCAGACCCTGCTCATTTTCTTAATCAGCTATGCCCTGGCCCGCTGGCTCAAGCTGCCCTTTGAGGATGCCGCGCCCGCGGCCATGATCGGGGCCTCGAACCATTTCGAGGTAGCCATCGCCACGGCAGTGATGCTTTTCGGCCTGTCCTCGGGAGCCGCCCTGGCCACCGTGGTAGGCGTACTCATCGAGGTGCCGGTCATGCTCTGGCTGGTCCGCATCTGCCTGCGCACCCGGGGCTGGTTCAAAGCCTGAGGCTTGCGAGAATCCCGTATTCTCCGCATAGTCGGGGCATGGAATCGGCATCTGTATCTGTCGCTCACCTGACCGAGATCTTCAGCTCGGTGCAGGGTGAAGGTCCGTACATCGGCTGCCGCCAGATATTCGTGCGCTTCTATGGCTGCCATCGGCGGTGCGTGTTCTGCGATTCGCCGGAAACGGTGACCGCGTGGCAGCCGGCCGGATTCAATCCCGCCAGCTACCAACTCGAACAACACAGTGGTCATCGCGATTTTGCCGCCCGCCCCAACCCGGTCACCGTGGATGGTCTGGTCGAGGAATTGCATCGGCTCGAAAACACATCCGGTCCCCACCATTCCGTATCCTTCACGGGCGGCGAACCGCTGCTGCACGCGGAGTTCCTCGGCATCGTGCTGCCACAGGTGGAGCATCTCGGCCTCAAAACCTATCTGGAAACCGCGGGAGATCTCTACACCCAGCTCGACCCCCTGCTGCCCTGGCTGGATATTGCGGCCATGGATCTGAAGCTGCCCAGCGTGACCATGAACGAGCCCGCCTGGGTCAATCACCGCAAGTTCCTGGCCCGCTGCCGTGAAGCCGAAGTGGAGGTTTTCGCCAAGGCCATCGTGAGCGCCGACACCGCGGAGTCCGATCTGGTCGAGGCGTGCCGCGTGCTGGTCGATGTCGCCCCCGAAACCCCGCTGATCCTTCAGCCCATGACCCCGTTCCGCGAAGCCCGGAACGCGCCCACCCCCCGGCAACTCCTGGATTGGCAGGCCCTGTGTCTACGCCATCTGCGCGACGTCCGCGTGGTCCCGCAGGCGCACAAGATGATGGGACAGCTGTAGAGTCCAAGGTCCAAAGTTCCACGTCACATGTCCGATCTTCGCTTGACTTGGAACATGGAACTTGGGACTTGGGACCGATGCCTAATCAAAGCAAAGCGGTTGTATTATTAAGTGGCGGCCTCGATTCCGCGACTGCGCTGGCTATCGCACGGAAGCAGGGATTTGAATGCTACGCGCTGTCCTTCCGTTATGGTCAGCGGCACGCGGGCGAGCTGGCGGCGGCGCGGCGCATCGGCAAAGCCTTCGGGGTGGTCGATCACAAGGTCGCCACCATTGACCTGCGCACCTTTGGCGGCTCCGCCCTGACCGCCGACATCGCGGTGCCCAAGGGGCGCTCCGCGAAACAGATGGGACACGGGGTGCCCATCACCTACGTGCCCGCCCGCAACACCATCTTCCTGTCCTTCGCCCTGGCCTGGGCGGAGGTACTGGAGGCGCAGGATATTTTCATCGGGGTCAACGCGCTGGATTACAGCGGCTATCCGGACTGTCGGCCCGCCTACATCAAGGCCTACCAACGCTTGGCCGACCTGGCTACTCGCACCGGCGTGGAAGGGCGCGCACATTTCAAAATTCACACCCCGTTGCTGCGCATGACCAAGGCGCAGATTATTCGCACCGGCCTGAAACTGGGGGTGGATTATGCGATGACCACCTCGTGCTACGATCCCGGACCGCGGGGTCGCCCGTGCGGGCGGTGCGACGCCTGTGTGCTGCGCAACAAGGGATTCGCTGAACTGGGCCTCACCGACCCGCGGTTGGGGTAATTGCCAATTTCCAAAATGCCAATTGGCAATTGAAAATTGGCAATTATCCAAACCGCGAATGTGCTACCTTCAACTCGCCATGGACATCTTCAAAGTATTCACCATCGAAGCCGCGCACCGTCTACCCAACTGCGCGCCTGGTCACAAGTGTGCGCGTTTGCACGGCCACTCGTTTCAAATTGAAGTCCATGTGCGCGGACCGGTGGATGCCCATACGGGCTGGGTCATGGATTTTGCCGACATCAAGAAGGCGTTTGCGCCCCTGTACGAACGCCTGGACCACCATTACCTGAACGAAATACCCGGCCTGGAAAATCCCACCAGCGAGAACCTGGCCCGCTGGATCTGGCGCGAACTCAAGCCCGCCCTGCCTGCGTTGCACCGCGTGGTCGTCAGGGAAACCTGCACGGCAGGGGCGAGTTATTCGGGGGAGTGAGGGGGATTGCCAATTGCCGATTTCCAATTTCCAATTGAGGGACGTCCTCAAATTGGCAATTCACAATTGGCAATTGGCAATCCCCCTCACGCCTTGACCGGCGCGGCAGCGTTCTTCCTCTTCATCAGCAACTGCTGGATGATCATGAGTACGTTCTGGGTGGTCCAGTAGAGGGCCAAGCCGGACGCAAAGCTGTAGAGGAAGAACAGCATCATGATGGGCATCATGACGGCCATGATCTTCTGCTGGGCCGGATCGCCTGCGCTGGGCGACAGCTTCATCTGCAACCACATGGTGAACGACATGAGCAGGGGCAGCAGATTCAAGCTGCCCACAAAGGGAATCATGCCCGCGAACAGATTTTCCGGCTCGCTCAGGTCCTTGATCCACAGGAAGTCGGCAAATCGCAGTTCGATGGCGCTGCGCAACACGGTGAACAGGGCGAAGAACACGGGAATTTGGATCAGCATGGGCAGGCAGCCGCCCAGCGGGTTGACCTTGTGCTCCTTGTAGAGCGCCATGATTTCCTGCTGCTGCTTGGTCGGGTTGTCCTTGTACTTCTCGCGCAGCGCGTTGACCAAGGGGGCCACCTGGGCCATGCGCTTCATGCTTTCCGTGCTCTTGTGGGTCACCGGCCAGAAGACCACGCGCACGATGATGGTGAGCAGGATGATGGCAATCCCGTAGTTCGGAATCACAGCGTGAATGGCGTTCAGCACCTTCAACATCAGCTTCGAGATGGGCTTGATCCAGTCGCCAAACTCCATGACGTCCACCTGGTGCAGGCGCATGGCGAACAGTTCACTGTATTTCTTGGGGCCCACAAAATAGGTGTACCGGCGTTCGAGCTTCTCCCCCGGGGCCAGCGTCTGCTCGGCGAACGCGGCGGCCGCAGCCACCTCGGAAATTTCCGTCATCTTGGCCGGCGCGGCACTGGCATCCACGGTTTCCCGCGGCGTGGCCGCGCGCCAGGCCTGCACACGCAAGCCGTCCGCCCCGCCATCCGGCGTCACGATCTGGGCAAAATACTTGTTCTTGGCGGCTACCCAATCCACCGGCTGGTCGTGCGGCGCCTGGTTGATCGAAAGCGGCAGCCCGGTCGCACCCTGTTCGTCCATCTCGGTGCTGAACATCTTGGCAATGCGTCCGCCCCAGTGCTGCACCTTCTGGCCGCCTGGCGACAGGCTGTCCACCCCCAGAGTGACCACGCCCGCGCGGTCCGTGTGGCCGACTTCCCGCCGCATGGCGCCGGTGCGCACGCGATGGGTCGGCAGATCCAACGCAGCACCGCTCTCGTTGATAAATTCATCCACCACGGTGACCACATAGCGGTCGCCCAGGGTCAGGGTCCGGCGCAGCCGCAGGTTCTGCGCGGTCAGGCGTTCAAACACCACGCTGTTGGAAGAGGCGGTGGAGGTGGAAAAATCAAAGCCTTCGCCCAGCCCCTTGAGGTTTTCATAAGCCAGGGCGGGCAGCGAAGTGAAATCCAGCACCACCGGATCGGTGGCGTCGAGTACGCGCGGAAATTCCTTCAGAGTGGCGCGGGTGACCGTGCCGCCGCGGGAACTCAATTCCAGATCGATCAGGGGGTTCGCCAGAACCACGCTACGCGCCGGTGGCTGGACTTCGGCGTCGCTCCCCGCTTCCGCCGCGTCCGGCAGAACGGACACGGGCTTCGCTTCGGTTGCGGCCACAGGGGCCGGGGCGGCGGGAGCGGGTTCCCCGGCGGTCAGTTCAGCTTCAGCCGGGCCCACGGCAGGGGCTACGCTGGCCGGTTTGGCCGGCGTGTGGTGAGGGAAAAATTTCTTGGCGACAAAGCGATCCAGGTAGGGCCAGGCCACCAGGAGGAGCAGCAGGACACCAAACGGGATCGCATCTTTTTTATTCATGGCCATGACAGGTTCTCTTTTCTGACCGGCGCACCGGCCGGCACCAAATCCACCCCACCGCGGCTCAGCGGGTGACACTTACAAACGCGCTTCAATGACAACCAGCTGCCGCGCCGCGCCCCGTGACGGGTCACCGCCTCCAGGGCATAGTGGGAACAGCTGGGATAAAACCGGCAGTTGCCACCCAGCCACGGGCCCAGCGTCCACTGGTAAAGGCGGATGAGAGCCAGTAAGGCGGATCGTCCCAGGTTCCAGGTCCCAGGTTCCACGTCCGGGGACAAAGCACCCACGGCGTCGTACGACCTGGG
>CAYTVN010000217.1:0-6364 GCA_964441655.1 uncultured Verrucomicrobiota bacterium
GGTCCGCCCGCGGGCGGAGGTCAGCGGCCTCATGGCCCTGCTGCGGCGTTTCCTCCGCCAGCAGGCTCACGAGTTGCACGAAAAGAAAGTGCGCCTGCGCGTCATCGGCCATATTCAGGATTTGCCGGATTCCGTGCGCAAAGAGCTGGAGAAGGTGATGGCGGAAACGAGCCATTACACGGAGGGGCACCTCATTCTGGCCCTCAGCTATGGCGGTCGGCAGGAGATCACGGATGCGGTGCAGGCCATCGCGCGCCGGGTGGAGGCGGGGGAACTCAAGGCGGCGGACATCTCGGACAAAACCATCGCCAGCCATCTCTATCTGCCCGACGTTCCCGATCCCGATTACATGATCCGGACCAGCGGCGAAATGCGCATCAGCAACTTTCTGCTCTGGCAGCTGTCCTATGCCGAACTGTATGTGACCGACATTTTCTGGCCGGATTTCCGCGAGCCCCAATTTCTGGAGGCCATCGCGGAATACGGTCGCCGCCACCGCCGTTTCGGGGATATCAAGTAACCTATGTTGAGCGATCGACTAAAAAGCGGAGTGCTGATGGGTGGCGCGCTGATCAGCGCGGTCTTCTTCCTGCCCATCGAGTGGGTGCTGCCGGTGCTCCTGCTCATCGCGTTCCTGGGACTGGTGGAGTTCTACGCTTTGCTGGATGCCAGCCAGATTCCCCACTTTAAATTGATCGGTGTGCTCGGTGGAATGAGCCTGATCACCGCTTCCTGGTTCGCCCTGCGCACCGGGGCTGCGTGGCGCAGCGAAGTGGAGGTGGTGGTCCTGTTCGCCGTCACCGCCCTCATCCTGGTGCGGCAGATATTCAGTCAGCAGTCGGACCGGCCGTGGGATCGCATGGCCGGCACCCTGTTCGGGATCATCTATGTGGCCTTCCTTTTTAACTTCATCCTCAAGTTGCTGGTGGGCTGGGGGCCCGGGGGCCATGGCAAAATGTTGATCCTCTATCTTGTGCTGGTGGTGAAGCTGACCGACGTGGGCGCCTTCTTTATCGGATGCGCCATCGGCCGACACAAACTCATCCCCCGGGTCTCCCCCAAGAAAACCTGGGAAGGTCTGGCCGGCGGTCTGCTTTCCGGTCTGGCGGCCAGCCTGCTTTTTGTCCATTTCGGGCACGGCCGGGTGGGGCCATTTGATTTCACCTTCACCGATGCTATTGTGCTGGGTCTTTTGCTTCCGGTGGCCGGCGTGATGGGCGACTTGATCGAGTCGGTGCTCAAACGTGCGGCCGGGGTGAAAGATTCCGGAACCTTCATCCACGGCATGGGCGGTGTTTTGGATGTGATCGACAGCTTGTTGTTTACCGCGCCTTTTCTCTACATATACACCCGCTTCTTCATCGTTTGAGACACCCCTATGATTGAAACCCTGCTGGCCCACGCCCTTACCCTGCTCACCGTTCTGCTCCTGTTCGGGCTGACCATTTTTATCCACGAGCTGGGCCATTTCTGGGTGGCTCGCAAATGCGGACTGGTGGTGGATGCCTTTGCCATCGGCTTCGGCCCCGCCCTGTGGAAGCGCACCATCAACGGCGTGGAATGGAAAATCTGCATATTGCCGTTCGGCGGTTACGTGGCCTTGCCCCAGATGGACCCCGGCAGCGATCACCCCGACTCCGATATGTCGAAGCGGAAGCTGCCCCGCGTCGAGCCGTGGAAACGCATCCTGGTCGCCCTGGCCGGCGTCACCGGCAACATGATCCTGGCCATCCTGGTGGCGTATATTGTCTACGCGGGTGGCAAATCCTTCGCGCCGCCCGAGGGCGAGGTCCAGCTGGGCTACGTGGAAACCAACAGCGCGGCCTATGCCTCCGGCCTGCGCATGGGCGACATCATCGAACAGGTGAACGGGAAAAATGTGCGCAGCTGGGAGGAATTTATCCTGGCCGGTGCGTTGGGCGGCGACCCGAAGTTGGCGGTGCGCTCGGCCACGCTGGGCCAGCACGAAGTCACCCTGCCCACCGGAGAGATGATGGGCACCCGGTATATCGAAGGAGTTTACCCGCTGACCTATTGCTACGTGTTGAATGTCAATCCGGGCTCCAGCGCGGCCACCGCCGGACTGCAATCGGGCGACCGCATCCTGACCCTGGATGGCGTGGAATTGTTCAGCCGCGACCACCTCATGGACCTGGTTCAGGAGATCGGCGCGCGCGAGGTGGCACTGACCTACCTGCGCGAGGGCGCGACCCGGAGTACGCTTGTCACTCCCGCCCTGAACGAAGCCAGCGGGCGCTACTATATCGGCATCATGTTCAACCAGCTGGACGTGAAGAAGCCCATGGAGCAGATCAAGTCCCATGCCATGCTGATCGTGCGCCTGCTCAAAGCCTTGATTACGCCCAGCGAATCAAAGGCTGCCGCGGGTGCGGTGGGTGGTCCGGTGGCCATTCTGAGCATGTTCTGGCTCTATGTGCAGAGCAGCTTCATCATGGCCCTGTGGTTTACCTGCCTGCTCAACGTCAACCTGGCCGTGTTGAACCTGCTGCCCATTCCGGTCCTGGATGGCGGCCACATCATGCTTTCCCTGTGGGAGGGGATCACCCGCCGCGCGGTCAGCTACAAGGTGGTCAGCTTTGTCTGGAATGCCACCGCCGTACTGTTGCTGGCCGTATTCGCCCTGCTGACCTGGCGCGATGTGCAGCGGTTCATCGGCGTGCGCAAATCGGCGCCGCCCGTGGAAGCGGAGGCGGTTCTGGAGACCAATGCCCCCGCCGTCACTGAATAGTCAGCCCGGCCGCATCCGCGGCGTATGGGTTCCGCGCTGGGTCCTGCAGGTGGCAGGCGCGCTGGCCCTCGCATTTCTCGCCCAGCGCATCCTGCACGAACCGGCCTGGACCGTGCAGCGACTGGAGTCGCCGGATGGTCGGCGCACCGCCTTGCTGCAGCGCACCACCTATGTGAAGGACCACTTTCGGATTCGTGTGAAGGACGGCAGCCTGTGGTTCGTGCCGTACTATTCGCCCGCGTTTACCAATAATTTTCGCGAAGACTTGGGCGAGCGCCTTCGTTGGAGCGAGGATTCCGAACAACTCCATTTCCGCCTGCACGGGCAGGACGTTTGGACCTACGACTTCCGTGAAGGGAAGGGGCGGAACCTGACCCCGCCGGGCACGAATCGGCAGGATCGATGAACGACTCAGGAAATCAGGAATTCGACGCCTGATTTCCTGAGTTTCTCGTCACTTTCTTTCCTGCATCTGGACGGCCCCGCCCAATTCGCTCAGGCGCGCCTTCTCCAGGTCGGTCCACAGAGTGCCGGGTCCGGTGTGCAGGATATTGATCTTCACGTCGTTGTTGAGCCGGTTGGCGAATTCCCACATGGCGTACGCCTGCGGTTCGCGGAACGCTTTCGTCTTGAGCTCAAACCCCTTGGCTTTTTCGCCATCCACCAACTGCACCACCTGGGCGCTGGCCTGGCCCAGGGTACGCGTCTTCTCGGCCCGGATGGTCGCGGTCTGGCGGCCGATGTCCGCCACCTGCTTCATGGCCTCCGCCTGGGTTTCCGCCACCTGGCGTTCCTGGTCGGCCTTGATTTCCGCCCGCAATTTCTCCGTCTCCTGCGCCACCTGCTCGCGGCGCTGCTCGATCAGGCCCAACTCGGTGTTCAACTCGGCCTGTTTGCGGGCCGTATTCTGCTTCTCCTTGTTGGTCAGGTCCTGTTCGATGGCGATACTGGCCTCCTGGATGGGGGACAGAATCTGGTCGGGTACGTTGACGTGACGGATCAGCGCGTTGTGGATGATGATGCGCTTGTCCTCCAGGGCGTTGCGCAGGGATTCGGTCAGGTCGTTCTGGAACTTTTCGCGACCTTCGCCGACGATAAAATCCTTGGCCCGATAGGCCGATCCTTTGAGGCGCGACACGGAAAGAATCTGCGGCATGATGATCTTGTCCACCACCGCGGGCAGGTCGCCGTAGGTCTGGTAGATCCACGCGATCTTGTCCGGGAGCAGCTCGAACTCCACCGTCATATCCAGGCTGATCTCAAACCCGTCGCGGGACGGGAATTCGACGAACTGGTTCAGGCTCAGCACCGCTTCGCCGCCCATGGTGCGGGCCGCGGCCAGCGGACGTCCCGGCACGGCGGACGGAGGCGCATCCGCCACCTGGGCATAATCCATCTCCATGGACATCATCTTGCTCTGCCCGGCACTGCGCTCCTGGCGCATGTATTCGCGCCGCTTATCCATCTGATCGGCCAGCGCGCGCTGGCTCAGCGCTTCCACCGCGGCATTCTGGGAGGCGAGGGGAGCCTTGGTGATCACGGTGCCGCCGATCTTGCCCAGCAGTGAAACCTGGTTCACGCCGATTTCCAGCACGTCCACCTTCAACTCCTTGGGATTCACGTAGTAGAGCCCCGGCTGCAGGATGTCGCTGCGGATGCCCTTTTGTTTGGGCCCGGCAAACTGGCCTTCGGGAGCCTGCTCGCCGGAGAGGCCGGTGATTACGCCCACATAGCCCAGCGGAATGCTGATGGCGTCCACGATTTCCACCGTGTAGCCGTACGGGTTCAACCTGTACTTGCCCGGTCCCAGCACGCCGCGCTGAATGCCCTTTTGACCCGGCTCCGCGATAAACACCCCTTCTGGTAGTTCATCACCCACCTTGGCCGTCACCACGCCCACCTTGCCCGCGGGTATGACCACCGCCGACACGATTTCCCGGTCGTAGAAAACCGGGTTCAGGAAGTGACGCCCCTCGGCGAGCGGCGCGGCCTGGATACCCTGCTGCCCGCGCTCGGCCAGGATTTGTCCCTCGGCCAGGGGCTTTCCCGTTTTGGCGGTGATAATGGCCATTTCATCCGGACCCACATAGAAGCGGCAGAAGAACCACATCCACAGGCTCCACAGGATGAAGACGAACAGCACCAACGGGAGAACGGCAACAATGGCTTTCTTCATGGCGAGCCTCCTTTCGCACCGGGCAGGAAGGGTTGAAAGATTTCACCCAACCCGCCTGCCTGGTCGCCGGTGAGGATGGAACTGATGCGCGGTCCAATCTTCTGATAGAGCGCGTAGCGAGCCAGCCCATAGCCACCGCCAAAGGCGCTGACCTGGTTGCCGAGGACTGCGGCCTGGGCTTCGTTGTCCAGCTTGATGACATCGCGGTCGGCCTCGGCCCGCGACACCTGCGCCTGTGCCTGGAAGGTGGCCGCATCGCGCTCCAGCTTGGCCACCCCGAGCTCCCGCTGGGCCGCCGTCACCTGCACCGCCAGCTCCTGCTGGGCTTTGATCAGGGCCCGGATGCGCGCGGTATCCTGCTCGACCTTCTCCTTGTTCTGGATGGCCAGCATTTCCTGCCGGACCAGCTCGGCCTTGGATTTGGCCTGGGCAATCTGCTGCTCAAACATGCGGGCATTTTGCACCGCCACTTCGCGATCCCGGATCACGCTGGCAATCTGGTCGGGCGGCGAAATGTTGCGAATCAACACCGATTTGATGGACACGCCCCAGTCCTTGCACTTGTCCTGCAGATGGCTTTCCAGGCTGTCCTGGAACTGCTGGCGCGTTTCACCCACGATGAAGTTGATGGCGGGCTGCTTGCTGCCTTCGATGCGGCTGAACCCGCGCGCGCGGGGCAGGATGATCTTTTTCAGCAGGTCATCCATGTCCCCGATGCGGTGGGTGATCAGGGCTGCGCTGGACCGGTCCAGGCTGAATTCAATGGTGCCCTCCACGTTCACCGTGAAGCCGTCCATGGTCAGGAAGGTGATGGCATCATCGCCGCTCAACTCAAAGCGCTGGCTCTGCAGATTCACCTCCACCACGTTGACCAGATAGGGATTCAGGTAGTAGGTGCCCGGGTCCAGCACATCCTTGATCACGCCTTTGCGGCCGGCTTTGACCAGGAACTGATTGCGCTCCACCTCGGGAATGTTGCCCTGCAGCACGTCTTCGCCGATGAGCGAGGTCACCACGCCCACCGAGCCGGGTCGCACTGACGTGGCATCGAACAGCTCCACCTTGTAGGCATAGGGGTTGATGCGGTATTTGCCCGGTCGCAGCACCTCCGGCACGATGCCCTTGGTGGTGGGCCCCGCGATGATGGCGCCCGGCGCGAGCTCGTCGCCGAACAGGCGGGTTTGCACGCCCAGCTTGCCCGCGGGAATATCGGTGATGCGATGGAACCGCCAGCCCCACGTGTAGGGGTTGAGGAAGTAGCGGCCTTCCGGCAGCACGTCCAGCTGGATGCCCTTCTGGCCCTTCTCCGTGGCCAGGATCTGGTTGGGTGCGAGGTCCTTGCCGGTCTTGCGGATCAGGATGGCGATCTGGTCCGAGCCCGGCTCAATGCGGCAGAAGAACCACCAAAATGCAGAGCCGAAGAGCAGGAGCCCGATCAG
>CAYTVN010000218.1:0-6312 GCA_964441655.1 uncultured Verrucomicrobiota bacterium
CCCGCCGCCGCCGTGCGGAATGGCGAACGTCTTGTGGAGGTTCATGTGACACACGTCCGCCCCGATGTTCGCGGGCGAAGTCAGCCCCACCTGTGCATTCAGGTTCGCGCCGTCCATGTACACCTGCCCGCCCAGCGCGTGAATCAACCGGCACACATCGCGCACGTTGTCCTCAAACACACCGTAGGTCGACGGATAGGTGATCATCAACGCGGCCAACCGGTCCTTGTGCAGTTCGGCCTTGGCCTGCAGGTCGGCAAAATCAATGTGACCATGCTTGTCACACGCCACCACCACCACCTCCATGCCCACCATGACCGCGGAAGCGGGATTGGTCCCGTGCGCGGAAGACGGGATCAGCACCACCGTGCGGTGCTTGTCGCCGCGATCCAGATGATAGGCCCGAATCACCATCAATCCCGCGTACTCCCCCTGCGAACCGGCGTTCGGTTGCAGCGAAACCGCATCAAATCCGGTCACTTCCGCCAGCGCATCCTCCAACTCCTTAAAAATCTGGGCATAACCCTTGGCCTGGTCAACCGGGGCAAACGGGTGCAATCCGCCAAATTCCGGCCACGTCACCGGCATCATCTCCGCCGCCGCATTCAACTTCATGGTGCAGGAACCCAGGGGAATCATGGCCTGGTCAAGTCCCAAGTCTTTGCGCTCAAGTAACTTGAGATAACGCATCATCCGCGTTTCCGAACGGTGCGCCGAAAAGACCGGGTGGGTCAGGTAAGGCGAAGACCGTATCAAATCATCATGAAATCCAAGTTCGGCCGGAATCTCGTCGGGCAACTTGACACCAGCAACGCCGGATGCAACCGAAAAAACATCTGCTATATCTTGCAAATCAATATGTTGCACCGTTTCATCCAAGGCGATAAACACGGTGCCTGCACCTTCAAAGCGAAGATTAATCTTCCGCTTCGCCGCTTCTTCACGAACCTTTACCAGCGAAACACGCCCGTCCGCCGGCATTTCCACCCGCAAGGTGTCAAAGAAATATGGATTTGCCTGCACATATCCTAAACTTCGCAGGGCGTATTCTAGGATACGTGCATAGCCGTGCACTCGTTTGGCTATTTCGAGGAGACCATCGGCCCCGTGGTAGGTGGCGTAGAAGCCCGCCATATTGGCCAGCAGGGCCTGTGCGGTGCAGATATTGGATTTGGCCTTTTCGCGGCGAATATGTTGTTCGCGGGTTTGCAGGGTCATCCGGTAGGCAGGTTGGCCGGCGGCATCCACCGACACGCCGATGATGCGGCCCGGCAGTTCGCGAATATTGGCTTCGCGGGTGGCGAAGAAGGCCGCATGGGGACCGCCGTAGCCCATGGGCACACCGAAGCGCTGGGCGTTACCGAACACCACATCCGCGCCCATCTCGCCGGGCGGGGTGATCAGCGTCAGCGCGAGCAGGTCGGTCGCCACCGCGACCAGCGTACCCACGGCGTGGGCGCTATCCACAAACTGACGCAGATCGCTGACGTTCCCGTCGGTATCCGGGCTCTGTAACAGGGCGCCGAAATGGCGGCCATCCAGTTCGACGGCGCGGAACGATCCGATTTCCAGCGTGATGCCCAGCGGTTCCGCGCGGCTGCGCAACACGTCGAGGGTCTGCGGGTAGACCTTGTCTGAAACGAAAAACACCATCTTGTCATCCCCGCGATGGGTCTTGCCGTGGATGCGCAGCAGCATGGTCATGGCTTCGGCCGCCGCCGTACCCTCGTCCAGCAGCGACGCATTGGCCACATCCATGCCGGTCAGATCGCGCACCATGGTCTGGTAGTTGAGCAGCGCCTCCAGGCGGCCCTGGGCAATTTCCGCCTGGTAGGGCGTGTACGGCGTGTACCACGACGGGTTTTCCATCACGCAACGCTGGATCACCGGCGGCGTCAGGGTGCCGTAGTAGCCCAGTCCCAGATAACTGCGGTACACCTTGTTTTTGGCGGCAATTTTGCCCAGGCGGGCCAGGTAGGCGTGCTCGGACTCGCCCGCGGGGAGCTTCATCGGTTTGCGACGACGGATGGAGGCGGGAATGGTCTCGTCCATGAGCTGGTCCAACGAGTCCACCCCGATGGTCTTGAGCATGGTGGCCACATTCCCCGCCTGGGGGCCGAGGTGGCGACGAACAAAAGGAGAAGCAGGCGCGTTGCTCATGTAGGTACTCCCGGAAAGCGGTGAACTATAAATACTGAGGCCGGGAATGCAAGAAGCGGGGTAAAGGTAAGAGGCCCGTGATCTGTCTACGGATAACCGATCACGGATTACGGATTACGAATCCTCACCTCGCTCCGAAAGAACCTTGGCGCGGCGGGATTCGTATCCGTGACGTCCAGCACCGCGCCGGAGCCCGGCACGTTCGTAACCAGGGGCTGCCAGTTCGCAGGGGCCAGATTGGTGGTTACATCAATGCGATAGAGCCGGCCGGTGGCGCTGGAGAAGAAAATTTTCCAACCGTTGGAAGTCGCAAAAGGGCCAATTTCCAATCGTTGGAAGTTTTGCCCGTTGGTGGGCTGGGTGTTGGCGATGTACTCCTGCAACAAGGTGAAACCATCGCCGTCCGTATCCGCACCCGGCCCGTTGGTGATGGTTCCGTAATGCTGCTGCTCGTAAGCATCCGCCACCTGGTCCGCGTCACGATCGCTCAGGCGGATGCTCCACGGGGTCAGGGTCAGGAATCCGAAGGCGTAGTTCTGCGAATTGATATCCAGCGAGCCGGAGGCCGCAGCGCCCAGGTAGTTGCCGGACAGGTAGCGGTCCACCCCGTTCTGCACCCCGTCGCTGACAATCACGCCGCACAGGGTCATATTGCTGACCGAACCGAGCCCCGCGGGCGCGTTCAAACTCGTCCACGGAATGCGGGCCTCCCAGCGGTCCACCATCCGGTCGCCATCCAGATTGATGGCGCCGGTTGCATTGGTCCCGGTGCCATCAAACTGCGACAGCGTGGTCCCGGCCACGGGTACGAAGCTGTTGGCGGACAGATAGTAAACGCCCTGCCCCATGTTGTACCCGTTCCCCAAATCAAAATTGGTGTAGGTCCCGTCGCCCCATTCATCGCCCAGCAGCAGGGCCACATCCATGGGCGAGGTGAAGGCCAGGTTGTGCAGATAATCCAACCCCTGAGGCAGACCGCTTTCATCCCACAGATTCTGCCGGTCATCCGTCAAGGTATTGAGGCCCAGGAACAAAATGAGGGCGTTGTTGTTGCCCGCCATGTCGACGCCTTCGCCGCCCAGATACAGGTAGGTGGCGTCGTAGTTGATGTACACCCGCCCGAAGTCGCCGAAGCCACACTGAAAGCGCGAGCCCACCGGTCCGCCCG
This sequence comes from uncultured Verrucomicrobiota bacterium, assembly GCA_964441655.1. Taxonomy (GTDB): domain Bacteria; phylum Verrucomicrobiota; class Kiritimatiellia; order CAIVKH01; family CAIVKH01; genus CAYTVN01. Next base: position 3,329 of record CAYTVN010000218.1, read on the forward strand.
CGGTGGAAAAATCAAACGCGTCCGTGGTTTCGTTCTGGCCCACGGGATCCGAACTGAGGGTGGGCGAAGCGGGCGCCACTCCGGCCGACCATGCGGGCTGAAGTTGATTGCACGAGTCACACACATCACCCACCCCATCACCATCGCCATCCGCCTGGCTCGCGTTGGCCTGGTCCGGACAGTTATCCAGCACGTTGGCCACCCCATCACCGTCGCGGTCGGAGTCACACAGGTCGCCCTGTCCATCGCCATCCTGATCGGCTTGGGTGGTATTGGCGGCGGTAGGACAATTGTCGCAGGCATCGCCCACGCCGTCGAAATCGGCGTCCGCCTGGCTGGCATTGCTGTTGGTGGGACAGTTGTCCAGCACGTCAATCACGCCATCCGCATCGCGGTCAGCCTGATTGGTCACCGCGGCAAAAGCCGCCCGCAGGTTGGGCAGCGGACCGATATTGTCCGTGCCCTGCTGGGCCGTGCCGGTGGCGCGCAGCAACTGGCGAATCAGCGCCGGCGAGGCCACGTTGGTATAGCGAGCCCTCCACATCTGCTGCAGCACAGCAGCGGCACCGGCCACGATGGGCGACGCGCTGGAGGTGCCGGAGAAAGTGGACGTGTAGAGCCGGTTGGTGGTGTCGTTGTTGAGGTCGCCGTAGCCGAGTGTGACCACCAGGTAGCCATAGCCCTGGAGATCGAGGGTGGCGCCATAGTTGGAGAAATCGAGGCGCGAACGCGGGCTGGGATACTGCGGGGGCGCGCCGGCGCCGACCATGATGGCGCCGGAATCGTTCTGGGGCAGGAACGGCCAGTGCCCGCCATTGCCCGTGCTGTAAATCGGATCGTCGAGGTTCTGCGCGCCGTTGCCCGCGGCCTCCACCACGATGATGCCGTTGGACACTGCGGTGCGGATGGCGTCGTAGTTGGGTTTCCACCACGAGACCGGCACGTATTCGCCCACCGGCCCCACCCCCTGCTGCTCGATGAGAATCACATCGCCCGCCACCAGGTTGGTCATGATGGCACTGACGGCAGCGGCGAAGTTATAGCCGCCGTAAGCGGAGGCATAGGGACTGGCCACGCGCATCGTCGCGCCATAGGCGATGCCGCGCACCCCGTTGGTATTGTGTTTCCCGACCAATTCGCCCAGCACCGCCGTCCCATGATCGCTGCCAAAACCCGCGTCCAACGGAGTGGCCCCGAGCAGGACAAACGGGGGCACATCCTCGTGGGTGGCGTTCCAGTCGTATTCAATGTCACAGATTTTCACTCCCGCCGCGGTGTAGCCATTGGACCACGCGAAACGCGCATCCACGCCCACGGGCGCGGCATCCACATAGCGCTGCCACACCCCGGACACATTGGCCGGATCGGAAAAATCGTAAACCGCGGGCGGCGGGACCGGCTTGGGCACACGATACACCGCCTCCACCTCGTCGAGTTCCGCCAGCGCGCGACCCACCGTCTGTACATCAACACCCGGCGTCAACTCGAGGCGCAGGTAGGCATTGAGATCGGGCAGGCCGGACGCCGGGCCTCTGCGCCATTTTTCGAGTTGGCCCTCGCTGACCGCATCGTGCGTGCGCCGCCAGCGCGCGCCGCGCGTCTGCAAATCCGTCAGCAACCGCGCGGCCCGGGCGCCCCGCAAGGCCCGCCCGCCGGACACCGTATCCGCGGGCAACCCGTTGCGCAGACGGATGGAGGTGCCGTCCTTGAACTTCACCTCCAGGCGGACCGGATCCAGAAACGCTTCCGGGGCCGACGCCACCAGCTCGCCGGCCAGCACGGCACGGCCGGCCGCCATCCACATCGCAATAAGCACCACCCAGCCCCGCAAAGAAATCATGGCATCAAATTACCCCAAACTCCGCGCGGCGAAAGAAGTTCTTTCTTCGACATCGTCCGCCGCCCCTGCTATACTCCGCCCATGGTTGAGGCGACCGCCACCATCCGCAATTCCGCCGGCATTCATTGCCGCCCCTCTGCGGCCATTGTCAAAGCCATCTGCAATTATCCGGGCCAGGTTGCCATCAGCGCCCCGGGCGGCACCTGTGACCCGCGTTCCATCATGGGCTTGCTTTCGCTTTGCCTGGAGCCGGGCACGCCGGTGCGCATCACGGTGGACGGGCCCGACGAAACGGCCATCGCCTGCAAACTGGTGGAATTGCTGGAGACGAATTTTGATTTCCCCGCCCGCCTTTCCGGGGAAGACACCATGACCCTGCTGGACGACGTCAGCCCGCACACGCCGCCCGCGACCACGCTGTGAGCCCCGCCCGGGACGGCGTGACTCAGAGACCCCGCACGCAACGGAACCCGACACAGGTGGGGTTCAGGATGTCCGGGTAGGCATAGAAACTCCGGCAGGAGACCCGCGCGTAGACCGCGTAGCTGAGCCAGGACCCGCCCCGCATAACGCGATAGGTCAGCGGACCGGTCGGCCCGCGGGGATCGGTGACGGGCGAACTCGCGTAATAGGACCCGCTGTACCAGTCCCAGCACCATTCCCACACATTCCCCGCCATGTCATACAAGCCATAGCCGTTCGGCGCGAACGAGCCCACCGGGCTGGTGTAGGGCGTGCCGCCCGTGGCGTAGGTCGGATGATAGGACCCGCTCCCGCCGCTGACGTCATAACTGTAAAGGGTGCTGCCGTAGTAGTTCGCCTTGGTCCAGGAAATGTTGTTCGTGTAATCCGTCCACGGGAACCGCACGTCCGAGGCTCCGCCGCGCGCCGCCTTCTCCCACTCCGCCTCCGTGGGCAAGCGGTACCCGCTGTTGGTCCAATTGGCGAACGGCGTACTCTCGCCCGTCTTGTAAACCGAGGTGAACCCCGCATCCGCGTAGTACACCGGGGCAAACCCTTCCTTCTGGCTCCGCGCATTGCACCATTTCACCACATCAAACCAGTTCACCGAGTGCACCGGATGGTTGGTCGCCTTGCCGCTGCCGGGGTTGGGATAGGTGTAGCCGTTGGTTGCGCTGTACGC
>CAYTVN010000219.1:0-6310 GCA_964441655.1 uncultured Verrucomicrobiota bacterium
GTGATTTTGCTGATCATGGTCTGCAGTTCCGCCGCGGAACGCGCGGGCAGGCGGCCCACGGCGAATTCCATGACCCCGTCCCCGTCGATATCCGCATAGGGGGTGTCCGAGGCGAACAGCCCATTTGGCGTGGTGACCAGGACGGGCGGGATCAAGGTGTCGTTGTAACCCAGTTGATTTTGGTAGTCATAGGTGCCATCTCCGGCCAATACGACGTATCTCGGGACGCGCTTCCAATAACGGTAAATATAGCCAAGGAAGTTGCGCAAGGCTTCAGGCCCCGCCAGCCCGTGACCGAATTCGGCATTTATTTCGGACAGGGTGACGACCCGGGTCATCCAGCCGGCATTCTGTCGATAGGCGGCCAGATTTTCCGCAGTGGTGGCCAGCCCATCCGTGGCGATTACCAGGTAGTCGCATCCATTACTGGGATTGGCCAGGCTGTCCGAATTCCCCCCCGCGATCAACGTGACCGCGTGGAAACCATTGGTATCATACATCCAATAGTGATGCCCGGCATCCGTGCCGCACACCAACAATTGAGTCCCGTTGGTCTGCATACCTTCCACCCGGCGGGGGGCAAAGGGCTCGGTTACATCCAGCACCTGAGCAGACTCAACAGACAATCCACTCACCTGGAAGGCCTGCCCGGCCGAGGTCAATGCCAGGGTGCCTTTGGCAGCGGTAGCTCGGCGCGGATAGTCCAGTTCCATAGCATCCAGATAGAGAACGGAAAAGGAGACACCGGCGGGCTTGTAGGCCTGAATTTCTACAGCATTGGTACCGGCTCGCAACAACGCCAGGGGCACCGGCCACTCGCCAACCGCAGGCAGTCTTCCTTCCCAGCTGATTTCACCCACGTCAGTTCCGTTAACGCGCGCCAACACACGATGGTCTGGACTGGCATCTGTATTGCTGCCACCCAGCAGGCGGATGCGCAGGCGGGCCTGCCCTGATGATGCCGGTTCGGCCAGAACAAACGTCGCGCTCCGCCGATCGGCATTGGCCTGGCCCGCGATCAACTGCTCCCATACCCAGTAATCTTCGTCCGGATCCAGCACCAGGGTCATCACCGCGGTGCGGTTGCTCTCCACGTGCAGGGTTTCCATGCATTGATCCGTCCACTCCGTGCTCAGGGCGGGGCGGTGTGCGGGTAACCGGAGATTGCGTCCGGGGAGAATGTGGTAGACATCGGCCACCGCGAAGCGATTGCTCCAGGCCGGGGCATAGAAGCACAGTCCGTGCATGCTACGGAAGGCGGGAATACGGCAGCCGGCATGACGTATTTCCACTTCATCGCCGCTCAGGACACGATCAATTTCATCGAGAGTGTATCCCCATGCGCTGGCCAATTGCTCACGGGTAATTTCGTGCATGCCTTGACGGCTCACGTTGGCTACAGCCAGCGGATGTGAGTTCCCGCCCGATGCCGATCGTAAACTACGTTCGGCTGGGAAGGTCGCGGTGGGTCGGGGCGCCGCAACGGATTTGACCGACTGGAGCGCGGGGGCGCCCTCGTCCACCCGGACAGGGTAGGGACCATAGGGTATTTCACCGCCATGGTCTTCCACTTCCACGATGGTATAAAAGTAGGTATGGCCAACCACGGCGGTGGGATCGGTCACCTGATAGGTTCCGCCCTGGGCCACATTCCATGCCGGCACCACTTCGGGGGTAACCCATTCCGACGGTCCGTCTGATTTCTCCGCGCGCCGCACCCGGAATCCCGCCGTGCCCACTTCAGCCGCCGTTTCCCATTCAACCACAACGTTTTTTCCGTAGTGCCGTGCAGACACACTATGGACCGAGGCATAGGTTGTGTTGTCGATATCATACGAGGCAAAGGCCGATTTCGTCCCCGGAGCCGGGTAGGGAGTTTGGGCGGTGGGACTGGCCGCGGTCAGGTTGGTGCGCGTGGTCCCGGTGGACGCCCGGGCTGTGAAAAACACCATCACGCTGGCGGAATCGCCGGCATTGATTGATCCCAGAGACGACCAGTTCAAGGATCCATCGTTGACCGCATCTGAACTGGACGGCTCTGCCTTGAGGAAAGTCAGGTAGGTGGTTTCGTAGGTGTCGACGAGTGGCACTGTGGCCAGCCGAACGCCGCCGCTGTTGGTTACGGTGATGCGGAACTGCACCACTTCGCCCACGTGGGCCGGCCGGTTGAGCGGCGAAACCAGGGTCTTGGTGATGCCGTAGTCGACGGCCGTCAGATACAAGATCGTCGGATCATCATCAGAGCTGACCTCGCCACTATCCAATGAATTATCCTGGCCATCGTCCACCAGTGCGGCATGTCCCGAGGTGTCGTTATCCGCCACTTCGGTGCGGGTGGATTCGCTCCACGTTACCGTGGCCAGATTATAGATGCTGGTCACCGCCACGGGCAGGCCACTATTGACCGTGACCAGATAGGTGATGGTGGCGGTTTCCCCTGCCGTCAAACTTCCCACATTGAGGGTGAAGGGTGAACCGGACGTGGAGGCCGGAGCGCCACGGTTGGTCACACTGCCTGCCACGAGCGTGGTGTTGGTAGGCACGAGACTCTTGAGCTGAATGGCCGTAGCGGTCGCTCCGCCGGCATTGGTTATGGTTACCCGGTAGTGGATGATTTCCCCATCGATAAGGGGCAATCCGTTGATGTCGTAGCCGCGCAAGAATGCCAGAAGATCGGGCGCGCCGAACGGTGCAGTAGCCGAGGTGTCGGGTTCATCCCGCTCGCCGGAAACGGTTCCTGACAGCGTGGTGAATCGAGTCACGGTCGCCGTGTTGATGGCCGTGGCCGTGAAGCTTTCCAGCACGGAGCCCGTTACGCTCAGGGAGAATACCTCGCCCGGTTCCAGAGAATTGGCGGGGGGACTGCTGTTGCCATCGCTGCTGATGGTCAGCCAGCGCCCATCGGTTGAATTAGACCAGGCCGCGGTAAAACCCGCAGCGGTTCCGGCCACCAGAGTCGCCGTGTTCCAGACATTCGAAGGGAAGAGATCCTGAACGTGAAGGTCATAGGCGGTGGAACTCCCGCGGTTGGAAACTGTAATCAAGGTGCGGAACCAGGTGCCGGTGGTGGCGGTAACCGATTTGGAAATCGCCGGCCAGGGTTCCTGGATGGTGATGACGACGGGAGAGGAGGTGAGACTGCTCCCGGCGCAGCCCAGGCAGTCCAAGGTCACCCGATTGGTCAGCTGCGAGGCCGCGTCACCGTCCACCGTGCTGGCCAGTCCGTCCACCCCTGCCACATCCTGCACCTGGGCTTGCAGGGTCAGGAAGAACCGGTTGTTGGTGGCCACGTTGTCCGCCTGCACCACGGTGGGACCGGTGAAGGTGAGGGCGATATCATCCCCCGAGCCAACACCGCCGGACACGGCCGGAGCACCAGGTAATTGTCCGGCAAAGCCGTCGGTATCCACCTGTACTGAATCGCTGACATAGGCCAGTCCGTCCGGCAGGAGGTCACGCACCACCAGATTGGAGATGGTGCCTTCCGGAAGTTCTACCGTGATGCGGTACGTCCCCGTCTCGCCCACGGTCAAATTGGTGCCCGTGGTGTCCACTGATCCGGTGGCGGAAGTGGCGGCGATCTGTTTGGAGACGTTTGCGTTGCTGACCGTCAGGGTGGCATAGGATTGGGCACCCGCGATGCTGCGTTCTTCACCCAGCGGGGCCGTATCCAGGATGGTGTCGCCCGCCACCACGCTGGCGCGGTTGCTCACCAACTGGGAAGGCATGACCGCTTGAGCCAGGTAGGAGGTGATGCTGAACTGAAGGGATTCTCGCGGTTCCAGCGTGCTGGCCGGGGCGCTGGCGGGAAGCGCACGTATGGTCAGGGTCGGGGTGGGGCTCCCGGTGATCACCAGACTGAAACCGGACGGCACCAAACCGGTGGCGAACCGCGTGCTGTCGAAGTAGCGTGTGTCCAGTGGATCGTTGATCTGCACGTCATAGGCCGCGGCCAATCCGCTATTGGTCAGCGTCAAGGTGATGGTGACGGGATCGCCTGCATCACCTGAACTGGTGGAGAAGCGCTTGGTCAGGCTAACCAGCGGCTCGATGACTTGGACCACCACCGTGGTGGAATCCAGCGTGGCCACGGTATCAGCCATGCTGAGGGTGGCGATATTGGTGAGCAGAGTCTGGGCACCGGACAAGCCCTGGTTCCCCACCACATTCAACACCACGGCCGTGAATGCAACTTGGAAGGAATTATTATTCGGGAGGTTATCGCCCGTCACCACGGTTTCGCCCGTCCACGTGAAGGTTACATCCTGTCCACTGGCGGCCAGGCCGCTGCCGGACGGCGAAACGCCCAGGGTCGGCAACACACCGTTGAAACCCGTGGTATCCACGCTGGCCGAGCCTTGTACAAACGCCAGGCCATTCGGCATGTGATCCAGCACGCTCAGGTTGTGTATGGTGCCCTCGGGCAGGCTGACCGTCAGACGATAGACCACCCGTTCCCCGATCTGCACCAAGTGGTTGGTGGAATCGGCTGCCCCCGTTTCGCTGGTGCCGACCAGCTCCTTGGTCAAGCCCGCATTTCCGGACACTAGGGTGTCTTGGGCGGTGGCTCCGGCTGCGCTGCGCTGGACGGAGTAGAGGTTGGTGCCGGAAATGGTGTCGGCCTGACTGATAATGGCGCGGTTGGTCAGCGTCGACATGGGCGGGATGGTATCGGCCAGATCCGCGGTGAAACGGATGGCGATGGATTCCCCGGGCTCCAGAGAATTCGCCGGTGGTGTGGTATTGGGGTCCGATTGCACATGTACGGCGCCGTTGGAGACAGTGAAAAGGAAACCGGCGGGTACGGAGATGGCCTGAACACTGTTAGTATCCGCGGGGAACGTGTCAAAGGGATCGCTGATATCCACGTCAAATGCCGCCGCCAATCCCGTATTGGTCACCACCAGGTCAACCGTGATGGTGTCGCCCGCATCGGCTTCGGTCTGCACCAGATTCTTGCTGATGGACAGGCTGGGCTCGATGACCCGAACCACCACAGCAGCGGAGGTTACGGCCGGACGGAAGTTGGCCGGATAACTGACCGAGGCCCGGTTGGTTAGGAACGTGGTATTGCCGGTCAGTCCGTTAATGCCGGCGACATCCCGCACCACGGCGGTCACATAGAGCGTAAAAGCATTGTTGTTGGTGTCATTGTCGCTCGTGACCACCGACGCGTCGCTGAAGGTGAAGACGGGATCCACGCCCGAGTCGGCCAGACCGGTTCCGGTGGGGGATTCGGTCAGCGAACCCAGAAGCCCATTGAAGCCGGTGAAGTCATTGGAGGCGGAGCCAAACGCGTAGCTCATGCCGTCGGGCAGGAAATCCGTGATGGTCAGATTGGTGTAGGTGCCTTCGGGCACGGTAATCCGCAACGAATACGTCACGGCTTCGCCGACCTGCACATTGGTAGTGGTGGAGTCTGAGGGTCCGGTTTCGCTGGTGCCGACCAGGGCCTTGACCAGGGCAAAGTTCCGGTTGCTGAACGTGACCGTGCTGTTGGCGCTATCGGTGCGTCCTGTGGTGCCGGTGGGCGGATTGCCATTGATGGTATCAGCGATCAGGATGTCGGCCCGGTTGGTAAAGACCATGTTGGCGCTGGCTTCCTGGGCCACCACCACAGAGAAAAGGTTGGAGACATGTTGGCCCGGCGCCAGGTACGTGCCTGGATCACTGGAAAAGCGGACCTGGATGCTGTTGACGTTGGTGATGGCGCTGTAGGTCCAGCCCGGCGCCTGTTCGATCAGGGTGATGGAGTTGAGATCCCAGAAGCGGTTGGTGATGTTGTCGGCGATCACAAAATCATAGGCATTCGCGGTGGCGGTCACCAGGTTGCTGGCCACCAGGTTGAAAGTGATGACATCCCCCGCATCCACCGCGCCGGTGGCGGGGGAGCGGCGTTTGCTTATGCGTACATCCGGCTCCCCGATGATGGTGTAGGTGGAGGTGGCGGTGAGCGATTGAATGCTGTCCGAATAGATGGCAACATTCGCATTGGAGCGGGCCGGATTGCCCAGTCCGTTATTGGTGCTCTGGTTCATGACGACGTATTCAACAAACAAATCGAAGAAATCGTTGGTATCGATCCCATCTGGTGCGTTGGTGATACCGCCCAGGGTAAAGGTGATGGATTTGGCCGAGCCCACCGCATCAACAGAACTGGCCGGCGAGGTGTCGGGGTCCGTCACCACCAGACCTTCGATGGTCGTGGTTGGGAACTGGGGTCCACCGGCAGGGACATAGAACGAGTAGCCGGTGCCGGGATAGGTGAGGCCGGGATGGGGATTGGTGCCCACGAAATCGAGGCCGGTGG
>CAYTVN010000220.1:0-6286 GCA_964441655.1 uncultured Verrucomicrobiota bacterium
CACGACCCCGCCCCGGCGCCGGAGTCGTACGCGGTAGTGAGATACTTCACCAAGGTGGTGTTGGCGGTGTTGGAGGTTACGATGGCTGGCGCACGCGCGGCGGAGCCCGTGCCGTTGGTCATCCCCGGGACAAGGAAAGCGTTCTGCAACAGAGTGGCGCCGGGGTCAGGGTTGTTATGGGCGTAGTAGTCCTCCGGCAGCACCGTGTTGGCGGCGCGCGCGGGCAGCGCGTAGAGGTCAAGGGCGAAGGGCACGTTGCTCTGGCCGACGATGTCGAAGAGCCAGACCCGGAAGTCGGCGGTGGCGAAGTGCGCGCCGGGCTCCAGGGTCGGCAACTGCAACGGCAGGACGAGGACGGCACCGCGGGACTGGTATTCGCCGATGCGCGGGGCGTAATTCGCGCCCGCGAAGCCCACCGTGTTGGTGCCGCCGCTGGTGACGTAGACCGAGCGAGTGGCCGCGTCGGCCCGGTTGGAATAGGTTTGTGCCCAGGCGGGGTGAACACTCGCCAGCGCGGCCAGGGCGGTGATGAAGGAATATATTCTCATGGCGTGAAATCACGGTTCGCGGGCGGTTTTCGCCACAGTTCGCGCAACATATGCGCGGCCATCTTGGGATGCCGGTCGCGTGTGAAAACGCCCTTCCAGTTGTTCACGACCCGCCCGACGTGCTGGCCCACCTTGAAGTCCGACAGGTTCCACACATGGGTGCCGCACACAAACGGATGGCGCTCGCAGAACTCAATCACGCGCCGCAACATTTCAACCTGGAACTCCTCGCTCCACATGAGGGTGTGCTCATTGTGCAGGCCGGGAATGGCATCGGCGCCGAACTCCGACATGAGGATGGGTTTCCGGTACTTTTCCCAGAACCCCACCACCTCGCCCAGCAATTGATCGATTTGTTCCAACCGACCGCACTTCACATACCAGGAGGGATATTTGTTCAGGCAGATGACGTCGAAGACATCGGCTTCCTGCTCGGAGTCCGGTCCGCTGTTCAGCACGAAGGCGATGGGCCGCGAGGAGTCCAGGGTGCGCGCGTAGGCCACGATATCCCGGAAGTAGCCGCGCGTCTCCGGCTCGTGGGTTTCGCATTCGTTGCCGAGGCTCCACATAATGACGCAGGGATGGTTGTGGTCGCGTTCGAATAATTCTTTCACCTGCCGGCGATGCCGCTCGGCCAGGCGTTGCCGCAGGGCGGGGTCGGTCACTGCTTTCATGGACAGCGTGTTGGCGGGCGTTTCATCAATGACCATGAAGCCCAGTCGGTCCGCCATCTGCATGTCCTCCTCGCTGTACGGATAGTGCGAAGTACGGAACGAGTTGGCCCCGATCCAGCGCATGAGGTTGTAGTCCTTGACCAGAAAGGGCAGGTTCAAGCCCTTGCCCGCCACGGGCGTATCCTCATGCCGACCGAAGCCGCGCAAGAAGAGGGGTGCGCCGTTGAGCAGCAATTGCCCGCCACGCACCTCCATGGTGCGCACGCCATAGGGCAGCACATAGTGGTCAATCCGCACCCCATCGCGGAACAGCTCGAAACTGAATTCGTACAGTTTGGGATGCTCGGGCGACCAGGTCTCCGCACCGTCCACCTGGAAGGTTCCTTCTACGACCTGTGGTGAAGCGGCCAGCGCGTACGAAGCATGGCGACCGAGTTCGGCGCAGCTCACGTCGAGCCGGTCCGCGCGGCCGGTGTAGTGCGCGGCCAGTTGGATGGAGGCGGCGGAACCCCGGACCGTTGAGGTCAGCTTGAGCTGCTCAATACGCGCGTCGCCGGTGGCATACAGGACCACGGGCCGGTGAATGCCGGTGAACGGGAAGAAGTCGTAGTGGACGTCCGGATAATTGTCCCGCCGCCAGTTCGCGACCCCGCCCACTGCGGGATCAAGACGTCCCTGCGGAATGGTGGTGGCATCCAGCAGATTGTCCACCCGCAGTACCAGATGGTTCGGCGCATCGAAATGAATCCGGTCCGTGACTTCGAACTCGAAGGGCGTGTAGCCGCCTTCGTGGCTACCCAGCCGCTGCTGGTTCAAATAGACCTCCGCCCGGTAATTGACCGCGCCAAAACGGAGGAACAGACGACGCCCTCGCCAGGCGGGTGAGACCGAGAAGGTCCGGAAATACCACACCCAATCCATGTTGTGGTAGAGATCGCGATCCATGAGCTGTTCGTTGATCGAACCCGGCACGGCGATTTCGTGTCCGCCCGCGGGGGGCGCGCTGGGAAAGCTCCGTTCAACCCCGCGGTGATCGGGGTCGAAATGAATGTGCCAAATGCCATCCAGCGACTGGTTCCAACGGGTGGTCGTTTCAACGGGGTAGAGCATGGTCGTTCCTCGCACTCATTCGGGTGTGGGTTCCTGGATCGTTATGCGGTAGACAGAGGTCGGCTCAAGAGTGTTGGTGATCTGGGTGGTCATCGCGCCGCCGTCTTCCGCGCCCGTTTGCGCCGGGCCGATGGGCACCCACGTTTCTCCGGCCAGATTGGTCGTGGCATAGATGCGATAGGTCCGGCTGTTGGTGGTGGCCGGGATCGTGCTGAGGTTCATCGCATTACCGGCACGCTGGAGCGTCACTTCGATGGGTGGATTCGCGAGCCCGGGATCGGAATCGGCAATGTATTCCTGCTTATTATCCCAGGCATCCAGATCCGGATTGTCGGCGTCGTCGTGCGCGCCCACCACCAGTCCGTGCGCCGCCTCCCAGGCGTCGTTCATGCCGTCCTGATCCGTGTCAGTCAGTTGTCGTCCGGGGTTCTGATACAGGTAGGCCACCTCGCTGGCAGGCAGGGCGCGCGCGTAGACGTGCAGGTCATCCAGGCGCCCGTTGAAAAAGTCGCCGCCGTTGGCCGCCACGTACCACGGGCGAGTGGCCGGGCTGGCCGGGCTGGAGCCGGGAATATTGGTGACCGCGATCCCGTTGATATAAAAGGTGACATCGTTGGTTGCGCCGTAGACCGCGGCTACATGGGACCACGTGCCGGGCGGCAGGCTGGTGCCGGCATAATAGACCTGGGCCGGACCCAGTCGTTCCAGGGCCAGGTTGGTTCCGCTGAAGCGCAGGCTCCATCCGGTCTGGTCCTGCCAGTTGCTGCCGAAGAGCACGCGGTTGCCGCCGTACGAGGTCGGGCGCACCCACAGCGCCACCGTGAAATCGTGTGTGAGATTGTTCAGGAGGGAGGGATTGCCGATGCGGATGTACTGGTTGGCCCCATTAAACCCGACCGCAGGCGCATCGCCCGGCCCCGGTTGACCGAGGAGAGGAGTTCCCACCAGCGTGCCGTGGAGTGCGCTGCCGGCACTGTCCCGAGCAGAGAGCCCGTTGGTTTCATCCAACCGGTAACGCAAGACCAGGCCGAAGTAATTGGTCACGGTCAGCCAGATCGTGACATCGTCCTGGGTCTGAAATTCCCCGTCATTCGCGGTCAGACGAAGCATGTAGGAACCGGGCTGTGCGGCCGAAACAGAAGTGGTCAAATTCGTGGCCTCATCGAACACCACGGTGGACGGACCATCGACCTGAGTCCAAAGGACCGACATCGCGTGCGGAGGATCGGGCAGGTCATCATCCAGGACCGAGCCGGTGATGGTGAGCGCGCCGGGGAACATGGCGCTGCGTTCGGGTCCGGCCTCGACCAGGGGGGCAAAATTTTGCAGACCGTCGGGGTTGCTCGTGGCGGGCGCGAGGTACAGGGTGTTGATCTCCGCGTCGGTCAGGGCGCGTCCATAGATCTGCACGTCATCCAGGCGGCCCGCGAAATAGGCCGGGGTACCGCCGAGCCCGCCCCAGCGGCCAAGCAGGACGGGATCGATGCCGGCAAAATATCCGTGGCCGGTGCTGGCTGTGTCGAGAATGCCGTTTACGAACAGGGCCTGGGTGCCGCGGTAGAAGCGCCAGGCGACGTGGTACCAGCGGCCGGTGGACAGGGTATTGGTACCGGTGGTCTCGTCGCCGTAGAAGCCCAGGACGGGATGCCCGTTGCGGATCATCAATTGCAGGCCCTTGTGGGTTTCGCGTCGGTCGGTGCCGAGCACCGGGCGATCCCCGCTGACCGAGGACGCCCGCAGCCAGGCCGTGACCGTGAAGTTGCCGTTGAAGCCGAGCTTGTAGGTTTTCTCCAGCACCCCGAAATCATCCACGCCGTCGAACGAAACCGAGGTGCCGGTGCCATTGGTGGCCCCGCTCTGGGCGAGTAGAGGGGCGTTGGTGTAGGACCCGTTTTGCGCGTAGGCGGATTGATCGAGCAGCGCGGTGCCGTTGGTCTCGTTGAGCGGGAAATGACCTTTCAAAAATTCCACCGGCTGGGTCGGGGTCGGGGCGGCGATGGTGAAGGCAAACGGGAAGGGTGCGCCCAGCGTGGCGCCGGCCTGGGCCGCCGTGTCGGCCGGGAGTATGACCTGGTAGGTGGCGCCGGTTACCGGGGTGCCTGCGAGGTCGAACAGGATTAGCGGCCCGGCGGAGTCCCCGTTCAGTAACAGTCCGGTGACGCCCGGTCCGTTGATGGTGGCGCCGGCCAGCGTGCCGGTGTTGACGTTCTGACTGAATACCACGGCGATCTGGCTGACCGTGGTCGTTTCGCCGTCGGCCGGGAAGGTGGCGGTTACGGCGAAGGTTGCGCTGGTCGCCAGTAGCGCGCGTGTGCTGGTCAGTTGCCGGGGCGGGAGGGCGATGAAACCCAGGCGCGTGGTATTGCTGTACACCGAGACGAGTTGCAGGTTGGAGCGAGTATTGTAAGCCACGTAGGTGAGGGACGTGCCCGAACCATAGACCTGGCTGAACGGCGTGCCGATGTGATGGTCGAAACGCGGCACGCCGAGGCGGCGGTTGGCGTGCATGAAGTAATAATTGATGCCGGAGTTGAACGTGTCGTTCGCCACCGGGTCGCCCGCGCTCCACAGGGCGGTGTCGATGGCGATGGCCTGCTCGGGATCGAACAACTGCAGGTAGCCCAGGATGACGTTACCGAGCGCGTTGCCCATCCGGCTGATGGTATTCGTGGTCGCGCCCACCTCCACATCACGTAACGCCATCATGTTGGTGTACTGGCAGCGTGCAAACACCGGGTCGCGCACGGTGTAGTTCAGGAAGGGCGAGATGGGCAGCCACTGAATGCCGTAGATCCAGCCCGGGTCGCCACTGAAGTAGGTGGCGTAGGCGTTGCCGTCGTCGAACAGGATGCCGACGATGGAATTGGAGTAGGCGGGCGCGAACGTGCCGTTGGTCGGGCCGTCGCGGTAGCCGTAGTAGTTGTTCCAGTATTCCGCGATGGCTTCCGACTCCATGGCGTAACCCAGCGCGCCGGTGGCCAGCATGTTGGTGTCGCCCATCACGTGGCCAAGGGTGAACAGTCCGCCCCAGGCTTGCATGGATTCGGAGGAGGATTCCTGATTGTTGCCGTTACCCGCGCTGAAGCCGCCCGCGTACGAATGCCCGCCCCACGGGTCGAATGTGCGCAGGAAGGGGAAGTTGGTGTCGCTGCGGTCCCAGTTTGCATACTCCCTGGCCACCGCGGTCAGCATGGGGCCGTAGTCGGCCAGGAAATCCGGATCGTACAGGCCGAGCAGGGCGGCCGCCGCGGTCAGGTAGCCGTAGTGGAAGTGATGGTCGTTGAACTGGCCGGAGCCGTAGCTTTCGTTGAAGCCAACCAGGGCGCGCCAGTTGGGGTAGGACGCGAAATAGTGCGCGGTTTCGCCGGGTGTGTAGGTCAGCCAGTCGGTCAGGGCGGAGCGCAGGGTCTGTTTCAAGGTCTCCGCACCGGCCTGGTCCAATTCGTGCGCGAAGGCGAGGAAGCGGCCGAAGTTAATCAGGTCCTTGCCGCCCCAGTAGGTGTCTGCGCCGTAATCGGTTTTGGTGGCGCCGGTGGCCAGGTAGCTCTCCATGCGCTCGCGGTCGAAGTCATTCGTGTAGGCGCCGGTGGCGTGGGGTGCGGGCAGGTTGGGCAGGATGCCGCAGAATGGATAGGCGATGTGGAAGTGTTGGCCCGCGGCCAGCTTCATGCGGCCCCGCGGGGTCACGTAGGTGCGCCCGGTCCAGGCCAGATCGTTGCTGGTGGTGCGGTAGTGATGCGGCATCCAACCCTGCAACACCTGCGTGTTGGTGCCTTTCAGGATTTTCGTTTGCAGGGACCAGTCGGTGTGCACGCGCCCGCCCTCCACGTCGTAGGTCCAGTTGAGTACCGTGTTGGTGGGCTGCGCGTAGGCATAGTTCTGAAAAAAGGCCAGGTCGTTGGTGGAATTCATCACCCCGATGGCCAGCCAGCGGTTGGTGCTGGTGAAGGTCAC
>CAYTVN010000221.1:0-6260 GCA_964441655.1 uncultured Verrucomicrobiota bacterium
AGTTTCCTCCAGCCAGCCCTTCCGGCATGACGGCACCACGGAACGCGACGGCTTTTTCGCCCCCATCTTCCGCACCACCCAGGAGGAAAATGAATTTACCCTCTATGTTGGTTTCGGACGCGAACCGGAGCAGGCCCTGCAAAATGCCGTCCGCCTGCGCGAGCAGGACGGGGTGCGGCAGCACAAGCAGGCCATCGCCGACCTGCTGACCCACAGCAGCCTGTGGAGCGACGACAAGGCGTACAATCGCGCCCTGCTGTGGGCCAAGCTCAGCAGCTTGTTCCTGGTGGTGGAAGAGTTCGGAAAAGGCATCTGGGCCGGCCTGCCCTGGTTCAAGGACAACTGGGGGCGCGACACCTTCATTGCCTTGCCCGGCACCCTGCTGGTCAGCGGCCAGTTCGAGGATGCCAAGGAGGTCATCCGCAATTTCCTGCGATGGCAAAACAAGGATCCGAAATCAAAGGACTTCGGCCGCGTCCCCAACCGGGTGTGCGGACCCCAGGACATCATCTACAATACCACCGACGGCACGCCGTGGCTGATCCGCGAAGTGCTGGAATATCTGCACTATACCGGTGACCTGGCCTTCGCCGGGGAAGTCTATCCCGCCATCAAACTGGCCCTGGAAGGCGCGCTCAAGAATTTCTGCGATGCCAAAGGATTCCTGACCCACGACGACGCCGACACCTGGATGGACGCGCGCATCCAGGGGAAATTGCCCTGGTCAGCCCGTGGCAACCGGGCCAATGACATTCAGGTTCTGTGGCATACCGCCCTCACCGCGGGCGTGCGTCTGGCCGGTCTGGCCGGTGATAAAAAGTCAGCCAAGACCTGGCAAACGGTGGCGGAAAAGCTGAAGAAAAACTTTCCGAAACTGTTCTGGGACGCCCGGAAAAAGCGCATGGCGGACCGGGTTTCTGCAAAGAACAAACCCGACTTCAAGAGCCGGCCCAATCAACTGATGCTGCTCAGCGTGCCGTTGGAAGAACCGTTCCTGCCGGATGCTCAGGCCGAAGCCGTGGTCACCAACGCGGTCAGCGAATTGCTGTACCCCTACGGCATCGCCTCGCTCAGTCAGCGGGATCCGTATTTCCACCCCTACCATCACCGCGATGAGCAGTGGCACTTCGATGCCGCCTACCACAACGGAACCGTGTGGGGCTGGAACGCCGGATTTGCCACCACCGCGTTATGCCAACGGCGGCAGACGGAACTGGCGTGGGCACTGGCCCGGAATCTGGCGGACCAGATCGTGAACATCGGCTGCCGCGGGGGGATGAGTGAACTCATCGAGGCTATGCCGGACAAGAAGGGCAAACTCACCCTCTCCGGCACCTGGCAACAGGCTTGGAGCACCTCCGAATTTGCCCGCAACGGTTACCAGGATTTCGGCGGTTTCCGCCCTCGCTTGCTGGACGACGCGCTGGACTTGCATCCCCACCTGCCCGCGGCCTGGAACAACCTGAGCGCCAGCTATCCTTTCGGGCGCGACGGCAAGCTCAACCTGTCGTTCACCCGCCAGCACGGCAAAGAGGTCTACCTGCTGGCGCTGGACGGCCCCACCACCCCCCTGACCCTCACCCTCACCACCGAGGCGTTTGGCCAGCAATTCACGGTGCGGCAAAGCATGAAACACGGCGACACCCTGACCGTGGTGCTGGATGCCAAGCAGGCCCTGTGCGGGCTCAACGGACAGTGGGAGCCCAAACCGAAAAAAGGCGTCAAGCTGGACAAGATTAAGCCGCTGAAATTCGCGGAGCCATCCCTCAAGGCCAAGCCACCCGCGCTGGCCGAAAAAGATTACCTGCAGAAGATTATTGAGGCCGGGGAATACGCCTGAGCGCCGCCGCCCCGGCCAGACGCTCCCCGGCTGCACGAAGCGTTTCTTCCTTCTTGGCAAAATGAAAACGGATCATGGGCGGCACGGGTTCGCGAAAGAAACTGGACCCCGGCACGCCCGCCACTCCCACTTCTTTCACAAACCATTCGGCGGCTTCGCGGTCATTGGAAAAGCCCCAGTCCTTGAGGTCCACCAGCACATAATAGGCCCCCTGCGGTACGGTAAAGGTGAGCCCGGCCTTGCGCAGCAAATCAAGGAATAGCGTTCGTTTGGCCGAATAGAGTCGGGCCAGATCGGCATAGTACGCATCGGGGAACTCGAGGGCGGTGACCGCCGCTTCCTGCAGCGGCGCGGCCGCGCCCACGGTCAGGAAATCGTGGACCTTCTTGGCCGCGTCAATGATGCGCGGGGCAGCCTGCACATAACCCAACCGCCAGCCCGTGATGGAATAGGTCTTGGACAGGGAGTTGCAGACGATCACCCGATCCTCCAAACCGGGCAGCGCGTTGGCATACACATGCTGATACGGCGCATAAATGATGTGCTCGTAAACATCATCCATGATCATGAAGGCGTCGTGCTCCACGGCCAGCTGTCCGATGAATTGCAACTCCTCTCGTGTGAAAACCTTCCCGCTGGGATTGGAGGGATTGCAGATCACGATGGCCTTGGGCTTCTGCTGAAAGGCCTTTCGCAGTGCGTCGGGATCAAATCCAAAATCCGGCGGCCGCAGTGGCACATAGATCGGCTCCGCACCGGACAAAATAGCGTCCGCCGCGTAATTCTCATAGAAGGGGGAGAACACGATGACCCGGTCCCCCGGATTGCAGGCCGTCATCATGGCCACCATCATCGCCTCCGTGCTGCCGCAGGTGACCACTAGGTTGCGGTCGGGGTCCACCGGCACCCCGCTGAAGCGGGTGATTTTATGTGCCAGGGCCTTCCGAAATCGCGGGGCGCCCCAGGTCACTGCATATTGATGATGCGGCCCGCGCACCGCGCGTTCCAAGGCAGCCAGCAGTTCCTCCGGTGGATCAAAGTCGGGGAAACCCTGGGCCAGGTTGATGGCCTCATGGCGCTGGGCCAGCCGGGTCATCTCGCGAATGACTGACTCGGTGAAAATGGACAGACGTTGGGCGGTGACAGGCATGGGATTGGACCGTACCTGTTTACCGCCCTTCGAATCAAGCGGGAGACGGCCGGTTCAGAAGGTCCAGTCCGCCTGCACGACCAGGTTGCGTCCGGGTTCGTTTACACCGGATCCGTGAATGCGGTAATCCTCGTCGGTGACATTTTCCAGGGCGACCGTCAGCTTGAGCCCATCCGTCACCGTGACCCCGCTGCGCAGATTCAACACGGCATATCCGGGAGTACCACCCGGCGGGATGCGCTGGGTGTCACGGGCATCGTCCGCCGAGAGGCGGTCGGCTTTCTCCGCGGCTTCCACTTCGGCTTCCGTCCAGTAGATCGCGCCCACCGGCTGCCACCGCACGGCGGCCTGGCCGGTCAGGGGCATGACGCGACTCAGGTCATCCTTCACCTGGATGGGGTCAGAGGTGGGATAGGCTTCCACCTCGCCGTCCATCCACGATGTGATCAGGCGCGCCTGCCAATCCGCCGCCAACTGGTAGCGGATGGACAGCTCTGCACCCTGCACATAGCCGTCACCCGCGTTTTTCTTGGTCACTTCCTGCAATTCATCCACCGTGCGGCCGGTCGGCGCACGCACGATCATATCCTCGATCCAGGTGTGGTAGACCGCCACTTCGGCCGACAGCTTGTCGCCCTGGTAGCGTGCGCCTGCTTCCGCGGATACAAAACGTTCCGGATCCAATTCGTCCACCGGCGTTTCGATTTCCGTGCTGCGCGCGGTATCGAGACGCGTCAGGTCCGACAGATTAGGAGCGCGGAATCCCTGCGATATACCGGCGTAGACCGCGTGCTGGCCCTTTTCACCCATCGGGGCCAGGGCGCGCAGGGAGCCAACCACAGCATCCCAGTCTTCCGAACGCGTCGTCTCCTTGCCGCTCACCGGATCCAGCACGTGGTCCGCATCCAGTTCCGCCCGGGTGTAGCGCACGCCCGGCGTAACTTCGAGCGCGCCCTCCGCCACCGTTATGATGTCCTGCACATATACGCCCACCAGATCATACGTGGCGTCATCCGCCACCGGCCCCTGCACCGCCACCTTGCCGAGCGAGCCATCGGCCTTATAACGACGGCCGTAGGAATCCACGTTGTCGCGGTAAAAGTCTGCGCCATACACCCAGCGCCCGATCGAACTATCGCTCTGCAGCTCGGCCGCGACCCCCCACGTGGTCACGTCAAAGCCCTGCTCGTCCCCGGTGTCATCCGCGCGCAAACGGACCAGATCTTCTTCCTGGGCGTGCCGGGAAACGGTGAGGGTGTAAGCGTCGACCAGGCCTGGTTTTTCCTGCGCGACCAGCCGCAGGTACGTCAGGGCACGATTCTGATCAAAGGAGTGAATCTTGTCGTCGCCCGCCTTCAGGTCCTCCCAGTCGATTCCATAAACGGTGCGATGGGTGCGCCACGCATCGTCCTGGTCCACCTGCTGATGGGCCAGGGTCAGCGTGGTGTCCTCGGCCACCCGATAATCCGCCCGGAGATCAAAATCCGTCTCGTCATATCCGGTGTGATGCTGGGTGCCCACTTGGTCGCCGCCTTCCACGTCGCCGAAGGATTTCCAGGTATAGCCGGCGGTGACACCCAGATCCTGGTTCACCCGGGCCCGGATACCGGCCCGCGCCTGATGCGATTCATCCGCGGTGGCGCCGCGATAGGCCAGGTTGCGCTCGTACACCGACTGCCCCTGCCAGTCCGGCGGGGCCAGCGTCAACGCGTTCACCGCGCCGCCCACCGCATCGCTGCCGTACAGCACGGAGGCTGGCCCCATGACCACCTCGTAGCGATCAACGGACCACGGGTCCACGGTGTTCCAATACTGGTTGGGACCCTCGCGGAAAACGGAATTGTTGAGGCGGATGCCATCCACCATCAGCAACGTGCGGAATCCGGTAAAGCCGCGCAGGTAGGGCGAGCCCTGGCCGTAGGAGGTCTTCTGGACCATCACGGAAGGCAATCCTTTCAAGGCATCCGGTGTGGTGCGGGGTGAACGGTCCTGCAAGGCCTCGCCATCAATCACATGGCTGGCATACGGCACATCACCCACCGCCGTCGTGGTGCGAAGCGGAGTGACAATCACCTCCGGCAATTCCACCGCTGGCTGATCCGCCGCGCCGGCGGCGCCGCCCAGCCCGGCGGTCATCATCATTATGCTGATCACGCGCATCCAAAGTGCGCAGGTCTGTTTGCCCTTCATGCTTACTTCTCCGTTGGGTTGTGGTTCGAAAATCGTACCGGCAGGCGTGCGGTTCGGCAGACCGGGCCCGGCGGTGGAAATGGCGCGGCCCGTCGCACTGCCCGCTCCACCCCTCGTGCATACCCTTCATCCCCCGGCTCGGGATGGGTGGAAACGCCTACCAGACCGCCCTCATCATCAATGGTCAATTCCACCACCACCAGGGCCGAGCGCGGCGATCCGGCCGGCCAGCGCAGGTGCTGGATCATTTCCGATCTGACCTGCAACCAATAGTTGCTCTCCAGGCTCCGCAGGGAATCCACGTCCACCATTACGCCCGCCACCTCCTCCGCCGCCTCGGACGGTGCGGGCATCGCGATTTCATCCGGCATCACAACTGATTCGGATACGGCGGTGGTCGGCGGGAGCTCGGTCGGTTCCACCACAGGTTCTACGGGCGGTAATGATTCCTGTTCGGGAGGAGGGTCGGGCTCACGATCCGGTAAACGCACAGGCTCCGGGAGGCTGCCCAGCCAGGTAATCTGCACCGGTATGGACCTGTCCATGGTCGGGGTTGGGCCCGGCGTCGCCAACAGGATCGCCGCCGTCACGACATGACCCGTCAAGGAAACACCCAGCATGCTGAGGATGCGGAGGCCACGGCGAGGCGACATCCGGGCCTGTGGCAACCTTGGCCCGGCCCCGGAGGAAAGACGTACCGTGCGGACGCTGCGCCTGATTGACTTGATGGACATACGTACGCAGGTTAATCGCCGCCTAGGCCGGGTCGGTTCATCTGCACCTGAAGATTTATCAACCTGGTTCCGGACCGGCGGCATTGATGCCACCGCGCGGTTGCCCTACCCTTCACGCCCATGACGCAGGAGAACCCACCACCCGATGAGCCGGCTGACCACCAGCTCATGGGTCGATTGGCCCACGACGACCAGGAGGCGCTTCGCCTGCTGGTCGAGCGGCATCAGGGCCTGCTGATGAACTTTTTCCTGCGTTCCGGCGCTGAATCTCATGCCGAGGATCTGGTGCAGGAATGTTTCGTGCGCTTGTATGGTTACCGGAAGCGGTATCGCCCGCTGGCCAAGT
>CAYTVN010000222.1:0-6248 GCA_964441655.1 uncultured Verrucomicrobiota bacterium
TCCACCAGATCTACAAGCTCGATGTGCTGGTGGTGCCGACCAACCGGCCTATCCGCCGGGTGGACAACAACGACCTGATCTACAAGACCAAGCGCGAGAAGTACAACGCGGTCATCGAGGAAATCACCCAGTGCCATCAGCGCGGCCAGCCAGTGCTGGTGGGCACCATTTCCGTGGACACCTCGGAAGTGGTCAGCCGCATGCTGCGGCGCCAGAATATTCCGCACAATGTGCTGAACGCCAAGAACCACGCCCGCGAGGCCGAGATCGTGTCCCTGGCCGGTCAGCAGGGCGCCGTCACCATCGCCACCAACATGGCGGGCCGCGGCACCGACATCAAACTGGGCGAAGGGGTGGTGTACCTGGACCGGGATCTGATCACCTCCCAGGTTTCCCTGGATACCAAACGGGACGGGAAAACGCTGCGCCAGACCCTGCTGGACAAGCCGTGTGGCTTGCACGTGATCGCCACCGAGCGCCACGAATCACGCCGGATCGACCGCCAGTTGCGCGGCCGTTGTGCGCGCCAGGGCGATCCCGGCTCTTCGCGGTTTTATGTTTCGCTGGAAGACGATCTGATGCGGCTGTTCGGGTCCGAGCGCATCTCCGGCATCATGGAGAAGCTGGGCATCCAGGAAGGCGAGGTGTTGGAGCACAAGTGGCTCAACAAATCCATCGAGCGGGCCCAGCGCCGGGTGGAGCAGCACAATTTCTCCATCCGCAAGCGCACCCTGGAATACGACGACGTGATGAACAAGCAGCGGGAAATCATTTATGGTTTCCGCTCCCAGGTCCTGCAGAGCGCCAACGCGAGCGAGCAGTTGTTTGAGGTGGTGGAGGATGTGGTTTTCAGTCAGGCCACCGATCTGGCGGCCAAGGAAGCCAACGAGGAGGCGGTGGATGGATTTGTGGCCTGGGTCAATGCGACCTTCCCCATCGGGCTCAAACGCGACCAACTGCCCGCGGAGTTGAACGCCGACAATGCCACCGAACTGGTGGTGGACCGGGTCAGGAAGGCCTACGAGTTGAAGTCGCAGATGGAGGACCAGCAGGGCCTGCGCATGATGGAACGGTTCATCGCCCTGCAGGCCATCGACACCCACTGGCAGGAATACCTGCGCAGCATGGATGCCCTGCGCCAGGGCGTGGGCCTGCGCGCCTACGGCCAGCGCGATCCGCTGGTGGAGTACAAGCGCGAAGCGTTCACCATGTTCTCGGACCTGATGGATAAAATCAAAACGGACATCGCCACCCGCATGTTCCGTTCCGCCACGTCCTACAATGCGTTTCGCAATTTCATGTCGGCCCTGCCGCAGATGTATGTGCACGAAGATGCGCAGGCCATCGGCAAGTCGGAGACGCCGGCGCCCCCTGCGTCTGCCCGTCCTTCGCCGCGGGCCGGCGCAGAAGCCGCCATGCAGGCTGCGCTCAATGCGGGACAACCGGCGGCGCCCAAATCGAACCTGCCCGTGGTGGGACGCAACGATCCCTGCCCGTGCGGCAGCGGCAAGAAGTACAAGAAATGCCACGGCGCTAATGCCTGAAGCCGGGTAGGGGCGGCGCATCGAGCCGTCCGCGGATTGCGTGATGTCCATGACCACCGCCCAGATGATGAAGAAGGCCGGCCCGTGGGTGGCCGCCCTGTGCAGTGGCTTCCTGCTGGCCGGTTCGTTTGCGCCCCGTGAATTCGCCGAAGCGGCCTGGATCGCGCTGGTGCCCGTGCTGGTGGCCGTGCGCGGCGCGGACGTACGGCGCGCCATCCAGCTGGGCCTGACCGCCGGCCTGGCCTTCTGGCTGCCCTCCCTCTGGTGGCTCACCAAGGTTACGCCCCCGGGCTGGATCGGCATGGCCCTTTATTGCTCCCTCTATGTGGCCCTGTTTACCGCGGGCGCTGCGCTGTGGTTCCGGCGTTGGGGGTGCGATCGCTGGTTGCGCAACCTGGGTTTCATGCTGTTTGCCGCCGCGTGGTGGGCCGGATTGGAACTGGCGCGTTCCACCTGGTTCACCGGCTTTGCCTGGAATCCGCTGGGCGCCAGCCAGTATCGCAATGCCGCCCTGCTGCAACCCGCGGCCTGGGGTGGGGCGAGCGCCGTGTCCGCCCTGGTGGTGTGGGTTAATGCGGGGCTGGCCCTGACCATTCTGCAATATATCGAGCGGCGCGGCTATTGGGGCCGCCGGCCTCACCCCGAGTTGATCGCGGCTTTTCTCGCGGTGGCCGTGACCTTCGCCTGGGGCGTCAAACGGCTGCGCTCCACGCCGCCCGGAGAGCGTCCCATTCGCGTGGCGCTCATCCAAACCAACATTCCCCAGGAGGAGAAGTGGGACGAAAGCACGGTGGCCACCATCTACCACCGGTTGCGCGAGCTGACCCTGGGCGCGCTACGGGGCGGCCCCTCGGACCTCATCATCTGGCCGGAAACCGCGTTGCCTGACAATGTGGCCACCAGCGAGCCCAGCTACAACCTGGTTTATGAACTGGTCACCAACGGGACCCCCATCCTTGTCGGTTCCATGGACACCCACTGGCCGGAGCAGGGGTATCCGACCTTCTACAATTCCTCTTTCTTGTTCGATGTCACCGGGGAGCCTCTACAGGTGTATGACAAACAACATCTGGTCCCGTTCGGCGAGTACATACCCTTGCCGAAATTGCTGCCGTTTCTGAAGGCCCTGACCCCGATTCAGGAAAGTTTCAGCGCCGGCAGCACCTCCACGGTGTTTGTCCTGCCGGGCCGGAACGTACCCTTTTCCGTATTGATTTGTTTCGAGGACACGGTGGCGCACCTCGCGCGGACGGCGGTGCGGCAGGGGGCGCGTCTGCTCATCAATCAAACCAACGATGCCTGGTTCGATCCCTCCGCGGCCTCGCGCCAGCATATGATCCAGTCCATCTTCCGCACGGTGGAGAACGGCGTGCCCATGGTGCGGGTGGCCAACACCGGCGTGAGTTGTGTCATCGACCGGCGCGGGGCGGTGGCGACGCGACTGGAAAATGAAACGGGGGGCACGCGTTTTGCCGGCTTCAAGCTGGCGGAGGTACGTCCGGCCCCCGCGGAAATGCCGATGACGTTCTACAACCTGCACGGCGATCTGCTGCCGGGGTTGGCCGGGTTGGCCGCCTTGGCCCTGTTCCTCGTGCTGGCCCGGGCGCCACACCGGGTCTGATGTAGCTTTGCTTGGGAGCGGTTTTCCGCTACGCTCGTCCCATCGAACACGGCATTCGGCTGGTGTTCCCGTTACCGCCCGGAGATCACGCCATGTCCAAGAATCACGATGCCAAGCGTTCGGCCAAGAAGGCGCCCCAGAAATCCCTCATGGAAAAACGGCAGGCCAAGTTGGACAAGAAGAAGACCAGCTACAAGCCGCCGGCCTGAGTCGCCCGCGCACATCAGCGGTCGTTTTCCTGGCGTCGGGCCTTGAAAAAATCCACCAGGATGGCCCGGCACTCGTCCTCCAGAAAGCCGGGCACGACGCGGGCCCGATGGTTCAGGGCCGGGTGCTGCACGATGCCGAACACCGAGAGCGCGCCGCCGCGCTGCGGGTCGGATACGCCCCAGACCACCACCGGGATGCGGGCCAGCACAATCGCTCCCGCGCACATGGGGCAGGGCTCCTTGGTGACGTAGAGAACGGTGTCGGTCAACCGCCAGTTGCCCAGCGCATTAGCCGCCTGGGTGATGGCAATCATTTCCGCGTGGGCGGTGGGATCCTTGAGGGTTTCCGTCTGGTTGTGGGCCTGGCCCAGCAGGCGCTCGCCCTGGTAGATGGCGGCGCCGATGGGCACTTCCTCCGCTTCCGCGGCCAGCCGGGCCTGGCGCAGGGCCACCCGCATATGGGCCTCGCGGGGCAGCCACAGATCGGGAGTGGTCGGATCTAGGTCCATGCCGTCACCATAGCGAGCCGGTTGGTGGGGATGCAACTCCCGGCCCCAGCTATTTGGTTGACTTGCTGGGGGTGGCTTTTAGATTCGCACCTTATGCCTCGTATGCCCCCATGGATTCGCCTCCGCATGAATGCAGACAGTTCCTTCGCCTCCGTGCACGAATTGGTGGGCGATATGGAGCTGCACACGGTCTGCCGCAGCGCCAAGTGTCCCAACCAGCACGAATGCTGGGGCAAGGGTACCGCCACCCTGATGCTGCTCGGCAATGAATGCACCCGGGCCTGCCGCTTCTGCGCCATTCCCGCAGGCCGCCCCAAAAAACTGGATCTGGACGAACCGCGGCGCGCCGCCGAAGCCGCCGCCCGCATGAAATTGAGCCATGTGGTGCTGACCAGCGTGGCCCGCGATGACCTGTCCGATGGCGGGTCCGGCATTTTTGCCGACACCATTCGCGCCATTCGCGAGCGCCTGCCGGAGGCCTCCGTGGAGGTGCTTACCCCGGATTTTCAGGGCGATGAAGCCGACCTGGCCCGCGTGCTGGAGGCGCGGCCCGATGTCTTTAATCACAACCTGGAAACGGTCAGCCGCCTGCAACCGGTGATCCGTCCCCAGGCCTCCTACGGACGTTCGCTGCGCGTGTTGAAATTTGTATCCGAATGGCCAAACCCGCCCGCGGTGAAGTCCGGCCTGATGGTCGGGCTGGGTGAGACGGACGAAGAATTGCGCCAGTCCATTCAAGACCTGTACGCCCACGGTTGCCGCTTGTTGACCCTGGGCCAGTATCTGCAACCCACACGGGCTCACCGTCCGGTGGAACGCTTCATGCCGCCCGCCGACTTCGAAGCTTTTGGCGCCTATGCCATGGGCTTGGGCTTCAAGGGTGTGGCCTCCGGTCCCATGGTTCGCTCCTCCTATAAGGCGGATGAATTGCTTCGCCTGGCTCGCCAGAACGAATCCGCCGTCGTTTAGCGTCACCATTCGGCGGTTCACAGGTCCGCCGGCGGGTGCTAGGTTTGCCGATGCCGCATGCAACCATCTGATTCACCGGCTTCTCCGTGGTGCGCAGTAATTCCGGCTTACCGGGAGGCGCGTCATATCGGCCCCGTTGTAGAGGCCGTGCGCGCGTTGGGGGCGACGGTGCTGGTGGTGGATGACGGCTCGCCGGATGACACCGCTCGGGTGGCGGAAGCTGCGGGCGCCGTGGTGCTGCGGCACCCGGTCAATCGCGGAAAGGGGGCGGCCTTGCAGACCGGCTTTCAGGAGGCCCTCCGGCGTGGGAGCGCCTTTGTGGTCACTCTGGATGCAGATGGCCAGCACGACCCGGCCGACCTGCCCAACTTTCTGGACGCCTTCCGGCGCACCGGGATTCCGGTCCTGGTGGGCAATCGCATGGGCGATATGGCGGCCATGCCCTGGTTGCGCCGCATCACCAACCGCGTCATGAGCCGCTTGCTAAGTTCCATCATGGGTCACTATGTACCTGACACCCAATGCGGGTATCGGTTATACCGCAGCGACATTTTGGCCTTGGTGGCGTCAGACAGTCCCGGTTTTGCCGCGGAGTCGGAGATGCTCCTGCGGTTGGCGGCGCGCGGGGTGCGCATGGATGCCGTGCGCGTTCGCACCATTTATGGTGACGAGGCCAGCCGTATCCGACCGGTGCGCGACACCTGGCGGTTTGTCTGGATGCTGATGCGCTATCGCCGCGACGGTCGAATCGCGCGGGCCCCGGTGCTGGAAGAGCGTGAATAAAGGAGAACGAGATGGACGTGCTGCATGATGTGATCAACTGGGTTGTGAGCGTGGTGGGGCAGTGGGGGTATCCCGGCATCGTGATCATGATGTTCCTGGAAAGCTCCTGTTTTCCTTTTCCCAGCGAGATTGTGATGATCCCGGCGGGCTACCTGTCCTCGCCCGGCTACGCGGCCAGCGCGGGCCACCCGGTGGCGCACGAAATGAACATCTATCTGGTGGTGCTGATGGGCATCATCGGCAGCTGGCTGGGGGCGCTGTTCAACTATTACCTGGCCCTGGGCCTGGGGCGGCCGCTGCTGCTCAAATGGGGCAAATACATTTTTATCACCGAAAAGAATTTCGACAAAGGGGAGAAGTTCTTTCAGCGGCACGGGGAGATCGGCACCTTCACCGGGCGCTTGATCCCGGTGGTGCGCCAGTACATTTCGCTGCCGGCCGGCATCGCCCGCATGAACATGGCGCGCTTCCTGTTCTGGACCGGCCTGGGCGCGGGCCTGTGGGTCACCATCCTGGCCTGGATCGGCTACGTGGTGGGGCAGACCAAGGAATTGATAGAAAAGTATCTGCACCAGGCCACCCTGGGCGCGCTGATCTTCTGCGCAACGGCCAT
>CAYTVN010000223.1:0-6239 GCA_964441655.1 uncultured Verrucomicrobiota bacterium
GTCCGTCGAGATACATCCTGGCCTGCGCGTTGGCATTCAGTCCCAGCAATGCGCGGTTCGGCGCGGCGTGGAACCAGGTGAGCAGTTTGGCCTGCTCGGCGGCGGCCGGGCCACGCTCCCCGTTCAGGAAGGGGGCGTAGTCTTCGTCCGAAACCTTTTCACCCAGCAGGCGCCGGTATTCCAGCGCGCGCAACGCATACAGGTGATTTTCTTCGGCCTCGGGGTAGCGCTCCCGGTATTCGGCGATGAGGTTGATCGCCTGCTGGAAGTTGTTCATGCGCTCCAACTCGGTCAGCTGCAACATCAGGGTCTGGCGGAAGTAGCGGTTGTCCAGCGCGGCCCGGTCGGCGGGCACCGGGTTCACCGCGAGGGGCTGGTCGGCATAGAAATAGGCCGTGCTCTGGAACCAGGCATGGCTCACGTTCTGGTCGCCGCGCTCCCACGTGATTCGCAGCGATTTCTGAAAGGTCACCGGATCCACCAGCTGGTGCCGGTACTGGGCGACCTGAAACGGCGCGCGGTCCATAATGCCGTGCAAGGCGCTGAAGGCGGCCTGCCGGTAGTACCAGCCGCCGTTGAAATAATCCTCCAGCCCGGTGCCGTGCCAGGAGGGCCGGGTTTCGCCATCCACCCACATCTGTTCGTCGCCTTCCAACAGCCACCACGAATTGTCCTGCTGGGTGACGCCCTGGCCCGTGATGCCCAGAAAGCACCCGGCAAAGTGACCGCGTCCACGTACGTCGAGCACGGTGTGGGGTACGCCGCTAGCCGGGCCGCTGCGCCGCCATTCAGCGTGAAAGTAGGCGGGTTCGCCGGCGGGAAGCGGTTTCACGTCCGCGCGCAACAAGACCTGGATGGCGCGCTCCGCTCCGTTCACGACGCTGATGGTGCAGGACTTCTTGAAGGGCAGGGGAAAAGCGCAGCGATAACCTTCCGGGCCGGAGCCGATCAACAGCGAACCGTAGTGGCGCGTGCGCCAGGCATTGCCGAAGAAATCGCCGAGCGGGACCTCCACGCTGGGCTGGCTCAGGCCGTCGTATCGAATCCGCAGCACCACGTCCTGCAGCAGTTTCTCGCGCTCGCGCTGCGTCCAGCCGGCGGGATCCGCGGGCTGCAGGTTGAGCCACCATTCCGACAGCAGGCCGGCGCTGTTGTGCTGGAAGATCGTTTGTTCCGCGCCCGGCGTGACCGCGACCGGCGGGATGCCGTCCCAGGTGGTGCGCGGCCATTCGACGGATTGCCACCACGCGGCCTGGACCTTTTCCACGGCGGCCCGGTCGTCCGGCGTCAATTCACGCGGAAAGGTTTGCACGGACTGGCCCGCGGGACAGGTTTCCACGTTGAGTTGAAAAAAGAGCCGACGCGGTCCCCAGAACGGATGGGTGGGTGGCGCCTTGCTTTCAATGCGGATGGATTTCTGGAAGGTGAGGGGGAGATAGCTGAACCAGCACAAATTCAGGTAGCGGGCCAGCGGGGCCTGGAAGGGAAACCGGTCCCCGAACAGTTCATCCACGGTGCCGCTCAGCCGCGGTTTCTTCTCGCCGTCGAAATACACTTTGAAGGGATGGCCGGTGTCCACGCCGGTCGTCCAAAAGCGGCGCACCACGCCGGGTCCCTTGACATCGGCCAGGGTCACCCAGCCGGGTTCGCTGCCGGGCGCTTGAAACCGGTTGAAATCGTCATTGCCGCCGGTGGCGTCATAGGAGGAGATCAGGCGTGTGCCCGGCTGCTCCAACTGGCCCAGTCGCCCGGGCTCGGTCAGGTCCAGCACATAGTCCCGCCAGGGTCGGCCGCCGGATTCTTCGCGCGCGGCGCATCCCGTCAGAATCAGCAGGACCACTCCACCCATCCATTTTGCTGTCGCCATGATGCGTATCCTTATGCCTCGGACGGCCCGTCCGGACGAAGTTTCCAGTTGTCCTCGCTTCATGAATGGCTGATGCTACGCCGCGTTTGAAAGCGAATGACACAACCGTATGGTAAAATCTGAATCCAGCAAAGCAAAGTCTCCGCCGGCGGTCGTGCCGCCGATGTCCGGTTGGATGTTCTTCGGCCTGCTGATGGTGTTCGCCCTGCTGGTGTACCGCTCAGCCCTGCTGCCTTCGCAAATTCTTTTGACCACGGACGACAACATCGGTGCCATGGCCGCCCGCAAGGCGCTGCTGCCCGAAGGCTTCCTGCGTTCCTGGTATCCCTCCGGCCTGGCTGGCCAGCCCGGCATGTTCAATCTTGGTTGGACCAATCTGGTGCTCCTGCTGCTGCCGGTTCGCCTGTTCCAGAATTTCATTCATGCGCTGGACCTGGTGATGGCTTCGCTGGCGCTGAGTCTTTTCTTACGCGAGCGCGGTGTGCGCCGGGCGGCCGCCGCCGTGGGCGCGTTGACCGCCTTCTGGCTGGGCAGCACGTTTTTCCTCACCTACGCGGGGCACATCGGTAAATTCGGCGTGGTGATGTTCGCCGCGTTGTGTCTGTGGTGCATCGAATGCGCGGCCCGACGTCGCTCGCTGGCCTGGGCCATCCTGGGCGGCGGCGCCATGGGCGGCATGTTTCTGGAACAGGCGGACGTCGGACTTTTCTTTGCCATGGTCCTCGGCCCCTACGCCGTGTTCGCGACCTGGCGCGAACACGGTTGGTCGGTCCCGGCCCAGGTGCGGGTGGTACTGCCGGTTCTTCTGCTCGCCCTGGTGGTTGGTTTCCGCGCCATCTGGATGGCTCAGGCGTTCTTCTCACACGATGCGTCCGTTGACGCGCCTCCCGAAGATCGCCAGCAGGTCTGGTCCTATTGCACGCAATGGAGCTGGCCGCCCGACGAAACGCTGGAATGGATTGCCCCCGGCTACTACGGCTGGCGCAGCGGCGAACCCACCGGTCCGTACTGGGGCCGCCTGGGGCGCAGCGATGAGTGGGAAAAGACGCGGCAGGGATTTCCTAATTTCAAACTGGAGACCCTTTATCTGGGCGCCTTCCCCGTCGTGCTCGCGGCCCTCGCGCTGTTTCTTGCCTTCGGCCTTCGTCGTCTGGACCGGCCTGATGTGGTGTTCTGGACCGTGGCGGCCGCCGTGACCTTCGTGCTGGGACTGGGCAAGTTTACCCCGCTCTACCGGTTGTTTTTCGAGCTGCCCGGCATGGCCTCCATCCGCGGTCCGGTCAAATTCATGCAGGTGACCCAGTTCGCCCTGGCCATTCTGGCCGCTCTGGGCTTGGAAGGCTTGTTGCGCATCGCCTTTGCCGACGATCGGGATCGCCCGCTCGCCACCCGCTTCACCTGGTTTCTGCGCGGCCTGTGGGTGATCGGTGGCGTGCTGCTGCTCGCCGCGCTCGGTCAGGCCGCCTCGTCGGATCAAATTGTACAGAATATGGCGGGGCAGGGCTGGGGTCAGGCGGCGGGCATCATGGTGGATAACCGGGTGCGGGCACTGGTGCACGGCGGGTTGATGGTGCTCGGTGCGGGCGCCATGATCGCCGTTCTGCTCCGCGTGCGCTCAAAGGAGTTGCTCGCGCGACTGGCCTGGGTGGCGGCGGGCGTCATCGCGGCCGATCAATTGCTGGTCAGCCATCGCTATATCGAAACGGTTCAGGCGGATGGCTACATCGCGGCCAATCCGGTCACGGAATTTCTCGCCCGGGAAGTGGGCCAGCAGCGGGTCTTCCTGGCCAGCCAGGCCAGCTTCTACAATCAATGGCTGGGCGTGCTGTTTCCTTATCACGATGTGCCGGCCTACAACGTTACTCAGATCCGCATGCCCAAGGATTACGAGCAGTTCCTGGCCGCGGTGGGACAGGACCTGCCCCGTCTGCTGCAATTTTTTGCGGTGGGCCAGGTGATGGGCCCGGCCGGCATCTGGCCCGAGTTGCAGAACACCGAGGCCTTCCGCGGAAAATTCGCCCTGAGTTTCGCCTATAACGTGGTCCCGCGGGGCGCGGGGGTGGGGGTGATCGCGGCCACGGCGGAACGGCCGGGCCAGCATGTCGTGGTCCGTCATCAAGCGGCCGCGGATCGTTATGCCGTGGTCAGCGCCTGGACCGGACTCGATGGAGCGGCCGCCCTGCAGCGGCTGCGTGATCCCTCCTTCAAGCCGTTGGACGAGGTGGTGGTTTCGAGGGACGTTGCGGCCCGGTTACCCGCCCCCGCGTCGGCCGGGCGCGCGGGCTCGGTGACGGTGGAGGCCTCGGAACCCGGTTATGTGAAGCTGAAGGTCAACGCCAACCAGGCCGGACTGCTGCGCGCCTCGGATTCCTACAGCCCGTATTGGCAGGCACGTATCAACGGGAAACCGGCGGAGACGTTCCGCTGTGATTATATTTTCACCGGCGTGGCCGTGCCGCCCGGACTACAGACCGTGGAGCTCGAACACCGGCCTCCGGCCTCCACCTTATGGCTGCAACTGGCGGGCATGCTCGGCTGCGCGGGCGCCGTGGCCGGCGTATGGCGGGGCAGAATCTCCGGAGTGGGGGCCTGACGTGCTGTTTTCCGTTGTCATCATCGTCCGGCAGATGAACGATTATCTGCGTGCCGCCCTGCCGTGGTTTGAGCGGCAGACCCTGCGCGATTTTGAGCTCATCGTGGTTTCGGAGGCGGAGATCCGGGAAACGCTGCCCGGAGCGCGGGTCATTGTGAGCGGACGTGCCAGTCCTTCACGGGCCCGCAACATCGGAGCCGCCGCCGCCCAGGGTGAGTTGATCGCGTTTATTGATGACGATGCCTATCCCGCGCCGGACTGGCTGGAGAAAGCCCGCGCCATTTTCCAGGACCCCTCCATCGGGGCGGTGGGCGGGCCCAGCCTGGTGCCCCACGAGGCCACCTTTTTCCAGCGCGTGTCCAACAAGGTTTACGAGCTGAGCTCGGCGAAGACGGGGCCACGGTACGGCCGTCGGCCGCGGCAGGAAATCGATGACTGGCCCACCTGCAATTTCTTTGTGCGCAAGCATCACTTCGCCGCCACCGGCGGGTTCAACGAGGAACATTGGGGCGGCGAAGACACTCAGCTGTGCTACAGCCTGGTCAAGGCCGGCGTGCGCATGGTCTCGGATCCGGATCTCATCATCTATCACCATCCCCGCAAGACGCTGCGCCAGCACATGCGGCAGACATATTTCTGGGGCTTGTGGCGCGGCTTCATGATGAAACATCACCGGCAATCCCTACAGCTGGTCTTCTTTGTGCCCTCGCTGTTGCTGCTTGGACTGGCGCTGGGGCCGCTGGCGGCGCTGGCCGTCCCCGTGCTGCGGCTGCCATATCTGCTATCCCTCGGCGCGATCGGCCTGTATCTTCTCGTGATTGCGCTGCGCACCCGCAGCTGGTCGCTGGCCGGCCCGGTGGCCGTGGTCACGCTGCTCTCGCAGCTGGCTTACGGATTTGGTTTCCTGCGTGGCCTGGCCTCCCGGGAGGCGCCCACGCGTAAAACATTGAATCCGGCCAAGAGCGTGGTGGCCGGCTGAGCGTGAAGGAGTTGGTATGCACGAAGCGGTAACAGTGAATCCGGGCGTGATGGATCGTTTGCTGAGTGATCCGCGGCCGCTGCACGCGGTCATCATCGCCACCAAGCCCGACATCATCAAGCAGGCGCCCCTGATCCTGGAGCTGCGCCGCCGCAAGGAAAACCTGCTCATCGTGCACTCCGGCCAGCACTACGACTGGAATCTCTCCAAGGGCATGGAGGCCGATTTCAACATCAACCCGGATGTGAACCTGAACGTGAAGGGGGACCGGCTGTTCGACCAGCAGGCCCAGATCATTCAGCGCTTCGGGGAGCTCATCTGGGAGCTCAAGAAGATCAACAAGAAGATCGTGCCGTACACCTACAGCGACACCACCACCGCGGTGGCCAGCGGGATTGCCAGCTTCGCCAACCGGGTCGCGGTGGCTCACGTGGAGGCCGGCCTGCGCACCATGAGCCCGCCCCGCGACACCTTGATGAGCCTGCTCTACAACGTGGATGTGATGGATTACTACCACGAATTGCAGAAGGCGGAGGGCTGGCGCAAGGGCAGCTACGAGCCCTATCCGGAGCAGTTCGACAGCCGGGCCTCCGCGCCATCGGCGGGCGTGCACCTGGCGCCCACGGAACTGAACCTGAAACACCTGCGGGACGAAGGCTACGACGAAAAACGCATCTTCGTGGTGGGCAACCCGGTGGTGGATGCCATCGAGATCGCGCGCAGCCGCTCCGATGAAAGCCATATCATGGACAAGTATCCCCAGCTGAAGAAGGGGAACTTCATCCGCTACTGCGTGCACC
>CAYTVN010000224.1:0-6224 GCA_964441655.1 uncultured Verrucomicrobiota bacterium
CGGTTTCGCGTGGTGGTGTCGTGTTTTTTTGTGATGGACAACACGCGGAACCCGCGCATCGGGGGCCGGTGTCGGGGGCCATGGGGGCGGACCGTGGGGGCTGGCCGAACGATAGACGCTGACGAGGGGCGTACTTGCTTCTTGCGGCTTCGCCTTGTCCCGCGTGCGCCCCCTGTGGCACATTCAGCTTCATGTCAGCTTTAGCCACCTTAACCGCCCGCGCCGTGGATGTCATTTCTGCGGACGAACTACGCGCCAAACTCGCTCTCGGCCGCCCCCTGCGCATCAAGTACGGGGCTGATCCCTCTGCGCCGGATATCCATCTCGGCCACGTGGTGGGCCTGAACAAGCTGCGCGAATTTCAGGAGGCCGGGCATACCGTGGTGTTTATCATCGGTGATTTTACCGGCATGATCGGCGATCCCTCCGGCCGTTCCCAGACCCGCAAGCCCCTGACCAAGGAGCAGGTCCAGGTCAATGCCAAGTCCTACCAGGAGCAGGTGTTCAAGATTCTGGACCCCGCCCGCACCGAAATGCGGTTCAACTCCGAATGGCTGTCGCCCATGACCTTCGAGGATGTGGTCCGGCTGTCCGCCAAGGTCACGGTGGCCCAGATGCTGGCCCGTGAGGATTTCGCCAAGCGCTATGCCGAGCAGGCCCCCATCTCGCTGGTGGAATTTCTCTATCCGCTTGTCCAGGCCTACGATTCGGTGATGGTGAAGGCCGATGTGGAAATCGGGGGCACGGATCAATTGTTCAACCTGCTGCTGGGCCGGGAACTGCAAAAAGCTATGGGCCAGCATCCGCAGGCGGTGTTGACCCTGCCGCTGCTCGAAGGGCTCGATGGCGTACAGAAGATGAGCAAGAGCCTGGGCAACTACATCGGCATCAACGAGCCGCCCGGCGAAATCTTCGGCAAGGTGATGTCCATCAGCGACGACCTGATGTGGCGCTATTTCTCGCTGGTGCTGTGTGCGCCCGAGGCGGAAATCGCGGCGCTCAAGACCCAGCATCCCCGCCAGGTCAAGGATGGGTTGGCCCGTCGCATTGTGGCCCGGTTCCATGGCGAGGAGGCGGGGGCGCGGGCCTCGGAAGAATTCGCGCGCATCTTTGCCAAGAGTGAATTGCCCAGTGACATCGCAGAATTCACCCTGACCGAATCCGAAATGGGTCTGCCCGCCCTGCTGGTACGCTGCCAGCTGGCGGCCAGCAACGGGGAAGCCCGCCGCCTGGTGGAGCAGGGCGCGGTGCGGATTGACGACCAGAAAGTCAGCGATTTGAAGACGCCGGTGGCCATCCGTCCCGGCATGGTCATCAAGGCCGGCAAACGCGGATTCGCCCGGATTGCCGGATAACCCATGACCGCGGGCCGACGCACCACAAGCGCGGGCGGGGTGGTGGTGAACCGGCGTGGCCAGGTGCTGGTGGTCAACCAGCGCGGCAATTCGTGGTCGCTGCCCAAGGGACACGTGGACCCCGGCGAAACCAAGGAGGCGGCGGCCCGGCGCGAAATCTACGAGGAATCCGGCCTGACCCAGCTGGAGTTGCTGGGCGAGCTGGGCTCCTACGAGCGGGCACGCATCGGACAGCACG
Source organism: uncultured Verrucomicrobiota bacterium (assembly GCA_964441655.1). Classification (GTDB taxonomy): domain Bacteria; phylum Verrucomicrobiota; class Kiritimatiellia; order CAIVKH01; family CAIVKH01; genus CAYTVN01. The sequence continues at coordinate 1,594 of CAYTVN010000224.1, forward strand.
GGGGCGAGGATTTATCGGAGCTGAAATCCCTCCATATTTTCCTGTTTCGCACCGATCAGGAAAAGCTGAGTCCGGTGGACCCGCACCATCCCGAGGCGCGCTGGCTGGAGCCGGACGACGTGGTCCGCTGGCTGACCCATCCGCGTGATCAGGCGTTTTTCCTTTCGGTGCTGCCTCGGGTGTCGCGCCTCGGTTCCCCGCGCACGGGACCGCATTAACGGGCCCGGCCGTGGGCGGGCGGCGGCCGCCGTTCATTTCTTTCCGGTTCTTCTTTTCACGCAAAAGAAAATTGCCATTATGCACGCCGTCTTGAGGAGGACGCCTTCGTGAAACAGATCAAGAAATTGCTGGTCGCGAATCGCAGCGAAATTGCCATTCGCGTTTTTCGTGCCGCATCGGAATTGGGCATTCGTACCGTGGCCATCTACAGCCACGAGGACCGTTTCGCCCTGCATCGCTTCAAGGCGGATGAGGCCTATCAGGTGGGCGAGGGCAAGGGGCCGGTGGCCGCGTACCTCGATATCCCGGGCTTGATCGCGCTAGCCAAACGGGTGGGCGTGGACGCCATCCATCCGGGCTATGGATTTCTGTCCGAGAATGCGGATTTTGCGCAGGCGTGCCGGGAGGCCGGTATTTTGTTTGTCGGGCCGACCCCGGAGATGCTGGCCACGTTCGGGGACAAATTGGCGGCCAAGCGAATCGCCCTGAAAACGCGGGTGCCCACCATTCCCGGCACGGACAAGCCGGTCACGCCCGGCCCCGGCTTGAAGAAGCTGGCGGCGGATATCGGATACCCGCTTATTTTGAAGGCCAGCTTTGGCGGTGGAGGCCGCGGCATGCGCGTGGTCGAGCAGGCGGCGGAACTGGAGGGCAAGCTGGAGGAAGCCATGCGCGAGGCCGGTGGCGCCTTTGGCAATCCGGCAGTGTTTCTCGAGCGCTACATCCGGCGGGCTCGTCACATCGAAGTACAGGTGCTGGGCGACGGGCGCGGCGAGGTGCGTCATCTGTGGGAGCGCGACTGTTCGGTACAGCGACGGCATCAGAAAGTGGTGGAGATCGCACCCGCGCCCAACCTGGACCCGGCGGTGCGCCGCGGACTGTGCGAAGCGGCCGTGAAGCTGGTGCGCGAGGTCAACTATCTCTGCGCCGGCACGGTGGAGTTTCTGGTGAACGCCGACACCGGGGAGTTTTACTTCATCGAAGTCAACCCGCGCGTGCAGGTGGAACACACGGTGACCGAGATGGTGACGGGGGTGGATATTGTGCGCTCCCAGATCCTGCTCGCCCAGGGCATGGGCTTTGAAAATCCCGAACTGGCCATCCCGCCCCAGGACCAGATTCAGACCCGCGGCTTCGCCATTCAGAGCCGGGTGACCACGGAAGATCCCGAGAACCGTTTCATCCCCGACTACGGGCGCATCACGAATTACCGCTCCACCGCGGGCTTCGGGGTGCGGCTCGACGGGGGCACCGCCTACAGCGGCGCGGTCATCACGCCGTACTACGATTCGCTGCTGGTTAAGTGCACCACCTGGGCGCCGACCTTCGATCAGGCCATTCAGCGTATGGACCGGGCGCTGCGCGAATTCCGCATCCGCGGGGTGCGCACGAATATCCCGTTCATCAACAACCTGATCCTGCACCCGACCTTCCGCAGCGGGCAGGCCATCACGACGTTTATTGACGACACCCCCGAGTTGTTCCGCTGGCCCCACCGGCGGGATCGCGCCACCAAGTTGCTGACGTTCATCGGCGAGGTGATCGTGAACGGCAACCCGGAGGTCAAGGGGCGTGCGGATGGACGCTTGTTGCAAACCCCCGTGCCACCCGCGTCGCCGCTGACCGAGCCGCCGCCCGGCCTGCGCCAGAAACTGCAAGAGCTGGGACCGGCGAAGTTTTCGGACTGGCTGCTCAAGCAGAAGCGTCTGTTGGTGACCGATACCACGTTTCGCGACGCGCATCAGTCGTTGCTGGCCACCCGGGTACGCACGCACGACATGCTGCGCGTGGCGCCCTTCCTGGCCCACCGCGCCTCCGGCCTGTTCAGTCTGGAGATGTGGGGCGGGGCCACGTTCGACACCTCCATGCGGTTCCTGAAGGAGGATCCCTTCGAGCGGCTGGACCTGTTGCGCAGCGCGGTGCCGAACATCCTGTTCCAGATGCTGCTGCGGGCCGGCAACGCGGTGGGTTACACTAATTATCCGGACGATGTGGTGAAGCGGTTTGTGCGCGGCGCGGCCGAACGGGGCATTGACGTGTTTCGCGTGTTCGACTGCCTGAACTGGCTGCCCAACCTCCGCCCGGCCATGGATGCCGTGTTGGAGGCGGGCGCCATTTGTGAGCCGGCCGTCTGTTACACCGGCGACCTGCTGGATCCCAAGCGTGACAAGTACACGCTCGACTACTACGTGAAGCTGTCCAAGCAACTGGAGAAGGCGGGAGCACATATCCTGGGCATCAAGGACATGGCCGGTTTGTGCAAGCCCTATGCGGCTTACAAGCTGGTCAAGACGCTGCGCGAAGAAGTCGGCATCCCCATTCATTTTCACACGCACGACACCGCGGGTGTGCAGTCTGCGGCCATCCTGAAGGCGGCGGAAGCGGGCGCCAGTATCGTGGATGCCGCGGCCTCTTCCATGAGCGGGCTCACCAGCCAGCCCAGTCTCAACGCCCTGGTGGAAGCGCTGCGCAATACGCCGCGCGACACCGGTCTGGACGCCGAGGTGTTCAGCACCTACGCCGCCTACTGGGAAGCCGCGCGCAAGTTCTACTATCCCTTTGAGTCCGGCATGCTGGCCAGCACGGCGGATGTGTACCGCCATGAGATGCCGGGCGGCCAGGTCACCAACCTGCAGGAGCAGGCCAAGAGCATGGGGCTGGGGCCGCGCTGGCCGGAGGTGGCGCGCGCCTATGCCCAGGTGAACGAATTGTTTGGTGACATTGTGAAAGTCACGCCCACCAGCAAGGTGGTTGGCGATATGGCGTTGTTCATGGTGGCCAACAATCTTCAGCCGGCGGATGTCCTCGATGAAGGGCGCAACCTTTCCTTCCCGGCCTCAGTGGTCGAACTGTTCGAAGGCAAATTAGGCCAGCCCGCGGGCGGTTTCCCGAAGAAGCTCCAGCACATTGTGCTGCGCGGCCGGACCCCGTCAACCAAGCGGCCGGGTGAGTTGCTGCCCCCGACCGATTTCGCCGCCCTGGAAAAGGAGCTGGCGGGGAAATTGAAGCGTGCGCCCACGGAAGCGGATCTGTTGTGCTATCTCATGTATCCCCAGATTTTCATGGAGTTCGACCGGCATCGGAATGAGTTTGGCGATACCCTGGCGCTGCCCACCGAGACTTTCTTCCACGGCATGCGGCCGGGCAGCGAGATCACCGTGGAACTGGAGCCGGGTAAAACCATCATCGTGAAATTCCTGACCCTGGGTGGCGCCGATGAGGATGGCACGCGGGAAATCTTTTTCGAATTGAACGGGCAGCCGCGCAGCACGCGTATACCCGATCGTTCGCTCAAGAGCACGGTCATCCATCACGTGAAGGCGGATCCCAATCAGCCCGGCCAGGTGGCCTCGCCCATGCCGGGCAAGGTCTCGGCGCTGGTGGTACAGGTGGGTCAGCAGGTGAAGAAGGGTGACAAGCTGCTCAGCATCGAAGCCATGAAGATGGAAACCGCGGTGTATGCCCCGCTGGCCGGCGAGATCAAAGAAATCCGGGTGAAAACCGGGACTCCGGTGCAGAGCCGGGATCTGTTGCTGGTGGTGGAGCCGCAGGACGGGAAGAAGAGTTGACCGTGGTCACCGATCCCTTGCGAGGTGCCTGGCTGCGTCGGCGCCTGCACCCCGCGCGGGTGGTGATCCGGGCCCGCCTGGGTTCGACCAATCGCACCGCGGCCCTGGAACTGGAGCAGCAGCGCTTATCGGCCCCCGCCGTGGTGCTGGCCTCGCGGCAAACGGCGGGGCGGGGGCAGCGCACGAATCGCTGGTGGTCGGATGGCGGATCCCTGTGTGTGACGCTGGTGCTTCCTGCGGCGGACGGTCTTCCGGTGGGACAGGTGCCTCTGCGCGCGGGGCTGGCGGTCGCCTCCGTGTTGAAGCGCCATGTGCCGGGGTCACAAGTGGGTGTCAAATGGCCCAACGATGTGATGATCGGTGACGCGAAAATTGCCGGTCTGTTGTGCGCCCGGCAGCACGGGGTGGACCTGGTCGGGATTGGCATCAATGTGCGGACTGATTTTCGCGGTGCGCCTCCCGACGTGCGGCGGCGCGCAACCTCGCTCGCGCGGCAGGTACGGACACCGCCACGCCGGGATGAACTTCTGGTGGAACTCTGGCAGGCGGTGCGTCAGGTCATGACCGATGACGATTGGTTTTCGCTCTATCCGGCGCTGCATGTTTTGCATGGACAGAGGGTGGGCGTGGAAGTGGAAGGCCGCCTGCTGGAGGGTTTTTGCCGGGGTATTGACCGGCAGGGTCGTTTGCTGATCGAGCACGATGGATGCCTCCACGAGGTTGCCAACGGGACCGTCGTGCGGTGGGCCTTCGCTTGCGCAGGCGGAAGATAGAGATATGATAGTCAACCGGGCACCCGTAGCTCAGTTGGATAGAGCAACGGATTTCTAATCCGTCGGTCGC
>CAYTVN010000225.1:0-6220 GCA_964441655.1 uncultured Verrucomicrobiota bacterium
AGCCCAATACGCTCTTCCTGCTCAGCATGGCCGGGGTGGGCATCGTCGCGATTCGCCGGCAATTGTTGAAGCCCAGGCACATCGCCTGAATCGCTGATCACCGCACCAGCGCAGCGACTCGACCTAAACGTCTCCATCGGGTATAGTTCCCGTATGAATCAACGGCATGTGGTCGTGATGTTGTTTGCAGTTGCGGCGGTCCTGTTGACAGCTACATCCTCCCGGGCCGCCTCTCTGGCCACGGAAACCTTTACCTCCAGTACGGGCGGGTGGCAGGATCGGGATGTTGACAAACTGAATGTCACCAACCTCACGGTGGGTGGGAATCCGGGCGGGTGCATGAGCGGCACCTTCCCTCTGGTGACTGTACCTAGCCCGCCCAAAGTGGATGCATTTATGGCCACTGGTTTATTGGCTTCGGCCAATTTCGTGGGCAATTACACAGAGGTCGAAGCATACCTGTTGGGCTTCGATTTCCGAGCCAACGATAATTTACCCGGGGCGAATGGTCTCCGTGTAAAAATTATTTCTGGTGCGAACTCCATTTTGCGCCGACTTGATACATTGATCACGGCCACGGGTGTTTGGTACAGCATTCGCGTACCGTTGGTGGACCCGCAGGTGGGTGGCTGGGAGAATGACATCGGACAATTTTCCGCCATCATGTCCAATGTGACGCGGCTGGAAATTGAGCTTATTCAGGAGGGCACGGGACAACAGACCTACCTGGTGGATAACGTCTTTCTTGATCGCCTGCCCGAGGCGCTGTCCGTGGTATCCACCACGAATGGCGTGGACATCACCTGGCTAAATTTGCGGAACGGGGTGAACTATCACATGGATGTTGCCTCCGACCTGGTGCAACCCGACTGGTCGGCCGTTTCCAATATCACGGCGGCCAGTTCGGTGTGGGTGGCGAATTACAGTTCCACCAATACCGCGATCCTGTACCGCCTGATTATGGAATAGACCGCGCAAGCCGACCGGCCAGGAACCCCTACAAGCTTGCCTCATTCCGGCTTGCGCGCTACCGTGAGCCCCGCTGAATAAGGCAACGTGGACGGCAATCGATATGGCCTCATTACTTCAGTTCAAGCAGGAAGAACAACCACCCGAAACACGGTGCCCATCCTGTGGCGCCGCAGTGCCCGAAGGCGCGGTATTGTGCGTGCAGTGCGGATACGATTTTCGTTCCGGTCGGCGCGTGGATGAAGAAGTCGCTCCCCGCACCAACCCCATGCTGATTGCCGGAGTGGCGCTCCTGGTGGCGGTGGCCGCCGTCCTGGTCGCCTGGCGCATCCTGGGTGGCGAAGAGCTCCCGCCGCCCGCCGCGCCCGCCCCCGTCGTTGCGCCTGCACCTGTGCCGGCCCCTGCACCCGAGCCCGCGCCGGCCCCCGAACCTGTGGTCACGGCCGCGGTAACCGCGGTGGTGGCGAGTGTAGCAACCAATCCGGCCGTCCCGGTGGATGTGGCGGCCGAGACGAATGCCATACCCGCCGAACCACCCGTGGATCCGGCGGTGTTGGAGGCGGAGCAGCGAACCATCGTAAGCGAGCAATTGGACCAGCAGGCGCCGATGTATCAGGCGGGTGATGAGTTGGAGTTGCGCCTGACCAATGGGCTGGTGCAGCGCGGCTCGTTTGTATCGCGTTCCGAGCAGAGTCTCGTGGTTCAGGTGGGCAGCAATCAGCTCCGGACCATGGAGTTCACCCTGTTGGATCGCGGTTCACGGGTGCGCAGCGATCCGCTCTACCGCTCGCGTTACATTGAGTTCCATGCCCGCCAACGGGTGCAAAAACTTATGCAGCAGGAAGCGGTTCCCGGGGAGGCCAGATAGCTCTTGAAAAATGACCAACAGCTGCACGCGCTCGAGCAGAAGCACAAGGAGTTACTCCACCGCATTCGTCTGCCCGACACCTTGCTTCACAAGGATACGCCGCCCGTTCTGCAGAAGCTGGATCTCCAGGTGGCGCGCCGGCTGGTGGGGGCCCAGCAGCCGTGGGGAGCGGAGGATGTTTTTGCCGAGTCGGCCCGGCTGGTGACCGAGGTCCTGTTGGGCAGCCAGGAAGGCCGCATGCTTCACCTGGCCGCCGAGGTTGATCTGCTGCAGCGCGTGATGGAGAGCGGTGAGGATCTGGTGCACCGGGGCCCCTTTGATGTGATGGAGGTTGTGCTGCCGGTCAAAGTTCGTGGCTATCAGGTGCATCTGGTCCGGTCCGGCAAGTTTCGCGAAAAGGCGTTTACGGCCAACGACCTGAAGGAATTGGCCTTTGCCACCGGCGTGCCGTTCCGCATCGTGGAGGCGGCAGCGGCCACCCTGCCGGTGCTGGCGGGCGGCGCCCTGGAGGCCGTCCAGCAGCTGGTGCGGCGCCAGCGCGACCTGCTGGTTGCGACCCTGGAAGCCTTGCTCAGCGCGGGCTCCGCGAGCGATCCCGATTCGGACCGCCTGTCCGCCCTGGGCAGCATGGCCGAGGGCATGGCCCATCATTTCAGCAACCTCCTATCCGTCATGCTGGGCTATACATCGCTGGTCCTGGCCAAATCGGAATTGTCTGCGGAAGCCTCGGAATCCCTGCACAAGGTGGCGGAAGCCGCCCAGCAGGCGCGCCGCTTCACGGAGGAAGTGTTGACCCTGGCCGGCCAGGAGGAGGCGGAGGATAGTGTGTGCGCCGTGCACGATCGCATCCAGCGTGTACTGGGTCTGCTGCAATCGCGCGCGGGATCGCGGGTGGAAGTGGTGACGCGGTTCGAGGCCGCCCGCGATACCGTGGCGGCCGCGCCCGGCCTGATCCATCAGATGTTGCTGAACCTGTTGAGCAATGCCTTTGACAATCTGCCTGGCGGCGGGCGCCTGACCATCCATACCACCAACCCGGAAGGCACCCATCACTTGCGCCTGGAAATGATTGAAGAGGCGCGCACTCATCTGGCCGGTGACTCCGATGCGGCGGCCCAGACTCGGCCCGCCCTGGCCCGACTGCTGGGTCAGGTGGCGCGGCTGGATGGAGAGGTTGTCAGTCGCGAAGTGAAGTCGGGTGGGGCGCACATTGTGTTGACTCTGCCCGTGACGGTGGCCGGGCCCAAAGCCCCTCCGAAAAAAATCCGGCGTCGCCTGGCCCCCAGTTCCATCTGGGTGGTGGATGATGATGCGGTGGTGCGGGAAATGTGCCGACGCGTGCTGGCGGCGGAAGGCCACACCGTGGAGGAGTACGCCTGCGGGGCGGATCTGAAAAAGCGGCTCGGTGAGGCCAAGCCCGACCTGGTGATCTACGATTACAGCATGCCCGATGTAGACGGCCTGGAAATGGCCTCGTGGATGCGGGACAGCGGGTATCGTGCGCCGGTCATCCTGATCAGCGGCTTTACCGCCGAGCATCCCTCCATCAAGCGGGCCTTGACCCTGCGCAAGACCTTCCTGCTTCAGAAACCCTTTTCGTTCCGCGACATGGCTGACATTGTTACCATTGCCATGGGTGAAACCCTGGTGGACGGATAATACCGCGAGTTTGACTTGAAACTTGCCGGTTTACCCGCCATCTTGCGCGTTCCTGAGGGCGTATAGCTCAGTTGGCTAGAGCACTTCCTTGACATGGAAGGGGTCACAGGTTCAAGTCCTGTTACGCCCACCAGCCCCCCAATGGTTTCCCCTCACTGCTTGCCTAGGGCAGGACCAGGCGCCAAGCCTAATACGCGGGAAGGTTAGTGATGGTTATGCCCCGCAGGCGGCGCGAAAATTCTGCGAAGTCGCTGATATCGGGTGGACGACCATCGTATAAGTCTCGCTCAAAAGCCCATACGAAACCTCGATAACCGTATTTCAATATCCGGTCCCGACACAGCGACAGGACTTCCATATCTCCGCCCCCCGTGTTTTCGCCCCAGGCGCGCAGAGCCGGGCGATGTTCCGCGGCCAGGGTGGCAAGGTAGTGCGCGGGCGACCAGCGCGATCGATTGGGACTCTCGTCCTGGCTGAAAGCGGGGGAGCTGTCGAGCCAGGTGCAGTAAACGATGACGTGGGGGTCTGGGATTCCCGTCACCAAGTGTTCAACGTCAAGGCCCCGCTGTACTTCGCCATTAATTTCGGGGGAAGTTGTTCCATCGAGATCGTGTTCAAGCGCGGCATCGCAGTGTCCCGGTCGGAGACCCCATGACGGATACAACATGGCCAGGGGTGCGTCCGTGTATTTCCGAGCAGTTGCGATCTGCCAGTCGTGATAGTTCTGAAGTGCGCCCAGATACCAGCGCAGGAAGGCCCGCGCGTGGGCATGCGCCGGACTCTGCTCTCCGGGACGCCAGTCGCCGGTCGGACAGGGCTCGAGGCCAGGGGGGCGACCGGGTACGCGGCCCTGGGCGATGTCATCAAAACCCCAGTAGCAGTTTTTGTCGTTCTCGAACGTGTGAAGCGGGAAAGCAAGTTCGCCGTATTTCATCCAACCCAATCGAAGCATGGCCAGCCCCGGGCCGAGCTCTTTGAGCAGGCGGCGCAATACAATTTCCTGACGCTCCCGGATGGCCTGGTTGAAAACCGCGTTGGGTATATTTTCGCCGACCTGGGTTGAAGCAAACATACTTCCGTACTGGTTCACAAACCGGCTGTGCGGAAGCTGAAATATCCAGGCGGGCGGATACTGAAATCCGGGATCAACGGCGATGTCATAGCCCAGCTTTCGGCAGGCCTCAATGGATCCGCGAACCTGTTCAAAGTAGTCCTCTGAAAACTGGCCCATCGTGGGCTCCGCGCGGTCCCAGGCGAGGCTGATGACGACCACCTGCGCGCCGGCATCCCGGTTTTCCTGAAGGTGCTCGCGGGTGTGCTGCAGGATGCCAAGGCGCGGGGTCTGGCCATTCTCCGCGTAACCACGCCCGCAGGCCAGCAAGGTGAACAACGCGAAGATCCGGGCGCGGCCGCGTATAAAATCAAATGACATCCTATTGATCAAAACTCCGGTGGACCGTTGAGATGTTCACATTTCTCCCGCTCGCCCGGAATGAAGTCGATGACCTGTTTTTGCGCACGGAGTCTGGCTTGAAGTTCCGGCACATCGACCAATTGAACTGCCAAGTCTGCGGCACAGGCCATGGCAGCGGCGACGCCGGCCGCCTGACCGGCAATCATCCAGACACTTTCCAGGCGCAGCGTACAAAAGGCGACGTGGGAGTAGCTGGCGGCGCCCGGCACCAGTAGATTCGTGCCTTCCGCGGTTTGGGGCGTCAAAGCGCGATAGGGTATTTGATGTGCGTAGCCCATCCGCCAGATGCGGCCTTCGTTGACAAACTCCTGCTCGCTCAGGGCAACCCGCTGGACGTGGTGGCAGTCAATAAAGTGGCTGCTCATGCCGATGCTGTCGGGCTTCCGTCGGTCCACCTGCACGTCGTGCTGGGTCATTACGTAGCGTCCCCGCATGCGGCGGGCCTCCCGCACGTAGAGCTGATAAGGAAGGTGCCCGTTATCTGCGAATTCGTCCTTGTGCAGGCCGAGCGACCGCATCGCGCGCTGCACGTTTCCGGGTACGGCGTCGTCGCTGGCCAGGAAGTGCAGCAGGCCGAGGGTGTAGTCCCAGTGATCTTCGTAGATCTGCCCGCGCTGTTCATAGCCGGCTTCGGACCAGTCAAACTGACCGCCCAGATGTCCGAGGGAGATGATGGCGGACTGCTTGTTGTTCAGCTCGAATTTTCCATTTCGCCGCGCATAAAGATCTACGATATCGGTGAGCGCTACCGGCTTATCCTGCGCCGCCTGTTCGCGCAACCACCCGGCCAGTAACGCGAAGCGGGATGCCTCGTAGTGTCGGGGGGTGGGAATGGGCACCTGGCGCGCGGGGTCGGAGGTGACGATCAGGCGGAAATTATAGCTCATGGGCGCCCGATGTGCCGCGCCGGGTTTGAGCTCATTCGCCCATGCGCTCAGGCCGGGCAACAGGTTGCCTTGGGCATCCACGGTACGGGCTTTCCGCGGTGTCTTGTCGAAACGAATACCGGCCGCCTCTTCCCCGAACTCCGCGGTCGACTCGCGTCCCACGGCATAGCGCACACCCGCGCGGGCCATGAGATCACCTTCATAGCTGGCGTCCACGTATACGTTCGCCCTGAGCAGCGAACCATCGGTCAGCGTGATGCTGCGGATGGTTTGCCCCTCCTTGCTCACCTTGTCCACACTCACGCCGTAGCGAATCTGCACGCCCGCCTCCGCGAGCAGGTCGAGGAGTACCGACTCGGCCAC
>CAYTVN010000226.1:0-6150 GCA_964441655.1 uncultured Verrucomicrobiota bacterium
CCCGGTGGCCGCGGTCGGGGGCGAGACCCTTGAACTGAAGGCCGACTACACGGGTCGTGAAACCGTGCTGGTGGTGGACGATTACGAAGAGCAACGCAACGTCGCCGCCGAACTGCTGCGCGATCTGGGGTACCAGGTTTTCACGGCCAGCCACGGGCGGGAGGCGGTGAAACTGTTTGAAACGGCCCGGCGCACCGGCGAGCAGCACATTGATGTGGTGGTGATTGACCTCGTGCTGGGGGATGATTTTGACGGGGTGGAAACCTACAAGGCGCTCATCGCCCTGCAACCCAATCAGAAAGCCATTCTGGTCAGCGGCTTCGCCGATATCGCGCGCATCGTGGAAGCCCGCAAGCTGGGCCTGCGTCAATGCATTCCCAAGCCCTATGCCCTGGAAACGCTGGGCAAGGCCGTGCGCGCCGAGTTGGACGGCTAGATGGATCGTAGCTAAGCCGGCAGCAGCGGGAAGGCGCGGCCCAGGATGGGTGCGCTGGGCGCCTTGAGATGTCGTTCCAGCAGGGTGGCGTAGACGGAGCGGAAGTCCAGGGTGTGCACCAGATCCCCTTGATCGAGCTGCTTGGGATTCAGATCAGGCGCGGCGCCAAACAGGCCGGCCCGGAGTCCGCCGCCCGCCATGAAGACCGGGGCCGCTGTGCCGTGGTCGGTCCCGCCACTGGCGTTTTCCGAGACCCGTCGTCCGAATTCGCTGAAGGTCAACAGGGCGACGCGGGACAGGTTGCCCTGGCTCTTGAGATCGGCGCAGAAGGCCTTAACCGCGTCGCCTAATTCGCGCAGCAGACGCTCGTGGGCGCCGGCTTGATTGCGGTGTGTGTCGAAGCCGCCGTGGGAAAGGTAATAGACCCGGGTGGAGAGTCCGCCCGCGATGAGGCGCGCCACCAGTTCAAGATCGCGCCCCAGGCGGGTAGTCGGGAAACCGCTGCGCGGCGTGTGCGCGGCGATGGCCCGGATGCGCGCCGAGCTGGCTTCGGCATCCAGCGCCACCCGCTCGAGGAAATCCAGGGGCGACGCCTGGCTCAGCTGTCGTGCCCCAAGCGACTGGATGGAACCTCCTTCATTCGCCTCCTCGTCCAGATGGTTCATGTGGCGGTACATCGCATCTTCCGGCGAATCATCACCGGCCACCGCATCGTCGGTGCGCTTGAACTGCCTGGGATTCTGGAACACCACTCCGTGTGGCTGCCGGCCCGCGAAGGCCTGCGGGGTTTCCCGCACCAGGCCCACCGCGGCATCGGCCTCGCAGGTGGGGCACTGGCTGTCGAAATAGCGGCCCAGCCAGCCGCGCGACTCCACCCGGTTCGCGTCGGTGGCGGTCTGCCAGATCTCCATGGAGCGGAAATGGGACCGGTTGGGATTGGGATAGCCCACGCCTTGCCAGACCGCCAGGTCGCCGTCGTCCAACAGGCTCTTCAGTCCGGTCAACGCGGGATGGAATCCAAACTCATCGTTGATTCGGAGTACATCCTTCGCCGCCAGACCCAGGTTGGGGCGCGCCCGGCGGTAGAAATCGTTTCCGTACGGAATCAGGGTGTTCAGTCCATCGTTGCCGCCGGCCAGTTGCAGGACGACGAGAATGGGATCGTCCTTGCCCGTGAGCCCGTTCACCGCCGCGTCGGCCTCCCCGGCCCAAAGAACGTCCAGGGTGCTGCCGATGAACGACGGCACGGTCCAGGTAAGGGCGCCTCCCAGCACGGAAGTGCGCAGGAAATCACGGCGTGTTTTCAGGCTGGCCTGGTTCATGTTGGATTCCCGTCCTTCATGTCAGTTGATATTGCGGCGTACTCATCATCACGTGCAGCACCTTGCGCACATCGTCATCCGTCCACTCCGCGGGCGCGGGCAGGTGGACCAGCGCGTCATCCATGGCCTGCTGATCCTGGGGGCGCAGGGTTCGTTGGAATAGCCGTCCTTCCAACGTTTGCCGGACGTTTTCCCGGCTGGTGCGCAGTGCGGGGGGCAGGACGACCGCCGGGTCCACGACGGGCTTGACCCGGGCCGCAGCGATGCGCGCTTTGCGCTCCGGAGGCGGCAATCCGTCCAGCTTGCCCGCGGAACCGGGCCCTCCTTTGACCAGGTAACCGGCGTAGTTGTAGCGGTGAAACAATGTGGTGGCGGTAATCCAGGCCGGACCGCCGTCCCAGCCTTTGACGTTGGGCGGGGCGAACAGATCCTGGCCCAGGTCGCGCAGGCCCACATTGCAGGTGCGTCCATCCGGCAGTGGCGCCTCCAGGGACCGGGTGGCCCCGATCAGCCACTGGACCGGGCTTTTGATCTGGGTGTGCAGGGCCCGTGCGCTGTAGAAGGCCTTGCTCAAGAAAACCTCACGCAGCCATGGTTTGAATTCAAAGCGATGGGCGCGCAGGCGGTCCGCCAGCAAGTCGGCCAGCTCCGGCTCGGGATCAGCATAGGCAAAGAACGTCCACAATTTGCCCGTGATCCATCGCGCGGCCGCGGGCTGGTCCAGAATCAGCTGGATGGTCTGCCGGCCATCAAAAGGACCGCTTTGCCCGAACAGGGACTTGGTGTCGCGGTCATGGATGCGTTCATTGTTTTCGAAGGTGAAGGAGCTGCGCGACAAGGTCCAGCCGGTGAACGCCCGCGCCGCCGCCTTGATGTCATCCTCGGAATAATGACCTTCGCCCAGCGTGAAGAGCTCCATCAGCTCCCGGGCGAAATTCTCGTTGGGATGCAGGGCCCGGCTCTGCACGTTGTCGAGATAGATCAGCATGGCCGGGTCCTGGGCCACCGCCTCCACCAGGGTCGCCCAGCGACCCGCCGCCTGGGCGCGAAAGGTTTGGTTCTGCCGGTACATGCAGTAGGCGGAGCGCACCTTTTCCATGCTGGTGGCAAAGTGACCGTGCCAGAACAGGGTGAGCTTTTCCTGCAGCGGGTGGGGGCTGTAGCGCATGCGGTAGAGCCACCAGGAGCGCAGTTCCAGCATGCGCTCGCCTTCCTGTTGCCGCATTTCGCGCTGAATCTTCTGCCGCTCTTCCTCGGGAAGGTCGCGCAAAGCGCGCTGGTCCGGACGCCGGTCCGCCCCTTCCTCGGACAACCAGGTGGGGGCGCCGATTTTATCCTGCCCCGAAAAATCCAGCAGCTCATCCACCACCTGCTCCGGCGACTGTCTGGTCGCCCGGGCGATCGTGGCCGGATCAGCCCCGAAGCCGGCCCGGTTCAGCAGGTGGGCGGCGGTGTCAGCGTTCCAGCGTGATTGGATAAGCGTGGTTAGCATGTTTGATTGTCGCTTCCGGAGACAACGCATGTCCACCCCGGATTATTGCCCAACGTTTTCATGTGTGCCCAGTCGGAGCTTGACCCCGCCCGAAGAATAATACGATATTTATAAAAGTAATACGAAGGGACCGGCGATGTAATGTGGACGGCTGATAGGGTGTCTGTGCTTGTGGGCGGTGAGCGGCGTTTCGGCGGCGCCGAGTGGGCTGGCGTTGATGCCGACGGCGGATCGGGTGGCGGACCAGGAATATGTGGCCGAACTGCAGGTCGACGGATCGCTTGAGCATGGTGATGCCGACACCCGGTTTATCAACCTGCAGGTGGGGGCCTTGAAGATTATGGAGTTCGGGGTGGATTACGATGCCAGCGAAGAGACGGCGGAGCCGTGGCTGTTCAACGCCAAGGTGATTGCGCTCAGCAACGAGCCCGAAACCACCCAGTTGGCTCTGGGCTTCCGCAATCTGGGCGACGAGGAGACGCCGGAAGGCTATGCCGTAACCACCTGGACCCGGGACATGCTGCGTGGACATGTTGGCGCGACGGTCAGCGAGGAACGACATACGGATGCCATCGTAGGTCTGGATTACGAATGGAGTCATGGTTGGTGGTGCTATGCCGAATGGACGAGTGGCAAGGAGAACGCCGGGGCTTTCGGGGTCAATATCCCGCTGCCCGGTCCCTTTGATTTGATGACCGGCGTGGTGGTGCCCAATACGTCTGCCAAGGACGTTGGCTACACGCTTCATCTGGTTTGCGGTGACCCGTGGCCCGGTTTTGGAAAGAAAGAATAGGAGAACGAGCATGCATATGGCTGATGCGTTAATTTCACCGGCGGTGGGCGGCACGATGTGGGCGGTAACGGCAGGTTTGCTGGCCTATTGCGCCCGCAAAACCAGGGAGTTGCTGCGCGACAATCTGGTGCCGATGATGGGTGTGCTGGGGGCCTTTATCTTCGCCTCTCAGATGATCAATTTCACCATTCCAGGCACGGGCTCCAGCGGTCATCTGGGCGGCGGGTTGATCCTGGCCGTGCTGCTCGGACCCCATGCCGCGTTCCTGGTCATCGCTTCGGTGCTGACCGTGCAGGCATTCTTCTTCGCCGACGGCGGTTTGCTGGCCCTGGGATGCAATATTTTTAATCTGGGCTTCTTCCCCTCCTTCATTGCCTATCCGCTGATCTATCGGACCATCTCGCGCGGTGAATACGGTACGACCCGCGCCTGGCTGGCGGCCATGGTGGCGGCCATCGTGGGGCTGCAACTCGGCGCCTTCAGCGTGGTGCTGGAGACCAAGGCGTCCGGCATATCGGACCTGCCCTTCGGGGCTTTTGTCCTGCTCATGCAACCCATCCACCTGGCCATCGGAATCGTGGAAGGTCTGGCGACCGCGGCGGTGGTGACGTTTGTGGCCCGGGCCCGTCCCGAAGTGCTGCCCACCGCTCCCGCTGGACTACCGGCTTCCCCGCTGCGTCCGGTGTTGCTGGGCCTGGTGTTGGCGGCCGCGCTGGTGGGCGGCATCCTGAGCTGGTTCGCCTCCGCCCATCCCGATGGTTTGGAATGGGCGTTGGCCCGGACCACCGGACAGGAGGAGGTTGCGGGACCCGAGGACGGGCTTCACGGCGAGCTGGCCCGGGTGCAGGAACGCACTGCTTTTCTGCCTGACTATGGATTCAAGACCACCGAAGATGCCGCACCAGAAGCGGAGTCCTGGCCGGCGATCAGCGCCGGAACCAGCGTATCCGGAATTGTGGGCGGCGGCCTCACGCTGGTGATTGCGGTGCTGATCGGCCTTTTGCTAAGGCGACTTGGCGCGCATTCGCCGAAGCCTGCCAGATAGGCGGAACTTGAGGGAATGGGCTTAGCGCATTGGATCGACATCGGCGGCATGGATGAGCTGGGGCGGTTGGACACCCCGGTCCATCGTCTGGATGCGCGGGCCAAGTCCGTGGTCACCGTGGCCTTCATCGCCGTGCTCATGTCCTTCGACCGCCATGAGCTGTCGGCGCTGACGCCCTTCGCCCTTTTCCCGCTGGTTATGTTGTCGCTGGGCCAGCTGCCGCTGCTGCCACTGCTCCGAAAAATTGCCGTAGCCGCACCGTTCGCCGTCATGGTGGGATTGTTTAATCCCTGGTTGGACCGCGAACCGGTGGCCGCCGTGGGTGGCTGGGTGATCACGGGGGGCTGGCTGTCGTTTGCGTCCATTCTGGTCCGCTTCCTGTTGACCGTGGGTGCGGCGCTGATTCTGGTGGCCTGCACCGGCATGTACCGGCTGGGGGCCGGATTGGAACGGCTGGGCGTCCCGCAACTTTTCGTGACCCAGCTGCTGTTCCTCTATCGCTATCTCTTCGTGGTGGCTGACGAAGGCAACCGCATGGTGCGCAGTGTGCGACTGCGCTCTGCCGGGGCGGAAGCCCTTTCGCTGCGGGTTTACGGGTCGCTGGTCGGTCATCTTTTGCTGCGCTCCCTGGACCGCGCCGAGCGGGTATACCGGGCCATGGTGGCGCGCGGTTTCGATGGCGAAGTGCGTACGCTCGAGCCCGGTCACTTTCGCTGGACGGACGCGCTGTTTGTCGCGGGGTGGCTCGCCTTTTTCGCCGCGGCGCGGGCGTGGAATCTGGCCGAGCTGAGTGGGCACTGGCTCACGGGAGTGCTTTCATGAGTCATCATGTGGTGGAGGTCCGCGATCTAGCCTATGCCTACCCGGATGGCACCGAGGCCCTGAACGGCGTTTCCTTCCGCGTTGAACACGGCGAGGCCGTGGCCCTGGTGGGCGCCAACGGCGCGGGTAAATCGACCCTGCTCCTGCACCTCATCGGCTACCTGCCGGTGGCCCGCGGCGAGGTCCGCATCGGCGATGTGCCGCTGACCCGCGAAACCGCATCTGCTATCCGGCGCGCGG
>CAYTVN010000227.1:0-6146 GCA_964441655.1 uncultured Verrucomicrobiota bacterium
GGTGCCGATGATGTCCACCCGGTCGTTGGGCTGGACCAAGCCGCTCACCGCCGCCGCACCGCCCACATTCAACGAAATCGCGCGCAGGCCGGGGCGCACCGTGGGGGCCAGACCGCCGCGGGCGCGGTCGGGCAGCTGCACGTGCGACCACCACAGCGGCTCGCCGGATTTCAGGGAGAAGAGGACCTTCTTGTCCAGGACGGTGTTGACGTCGGCGGGCCGGAATACGTTTTCACCCACCGCGGTTTTGTAGACGGATTTTTTGCCGAGGTCTTCAATCTTGATGACCGTGCCCGCAGGCAGGTCGCGCGCGGCGGCCAGGATTTCCACCTTGGCCGCGCCGGCGTAGAGGCGGGCCCGCTCGCGTTGCAGATGGTCCCCGGTGAGCCAGAAGGCCAGCAGACCGATGAGCACCGAGGCAATGAGTACAATGCGTTGTTTCATTCCGATTCCTTGTAAGGTCAATCCTTCACCGCAGAGACGCAGAGGACACCGAGTATTTTGTCTGCTACTAACATCATTTCTCGGCGGTCTCCGCGCCTCCGCGGTGAATCCTAGGGTCCGCCTTCCGCCGCTTTGCGTTTGTGCGCCAGCGTAACCACGGTCTCTCCGTCCCGACCAGCCGAAACCGTGCTCATCACCAGCAGATCACGTCCCCGGGTATAAAAGCCGGACTGGTTTCCCGCCGACAGCAACGGTTGCCAGCCCGCCCCGGTCAGCACGGCGTGGGCCTGCTGCCGGGCCGATTCCGGGCTGGCGTGGGTCCGGGAACTGGCCAGGGTGAGCCCGGTGGCTTCGTTGGCCAGGACCTGGGAAACCCGGGCCTCCGGCAGCTCGGGTACATGGGGCAGGCCGGCCACCGCGGGGGCGATGCGGGAGGCGCGGTAGTCGTCGTAATCCTGGACCAATTGGAAAACCTGGGCGGATTGGCCCGGCCCGGCGGACACGAGGAAGCGCAGCACCCGTCCGTCCACGCTGGCCACGCCCCAGGCCAGTTCGCCGCCGGCCGCGAAGTACATTTTTCCGCCCCGGTCGGCCACCCGCTGGCGGAGCGCAGCCACCGCGGACTCCACGTTCTGGGCGGTGCCCCACACGGAAACTTCGGCCCGCCCACCGTTGATGCGGAGCGGCGCCGCGTAGGCGCGCGTCCAGTCGGCTTCCTGCTCGTGCAGTACGCCGTGGGATGAGGTCCCGCTGCCGCCCAACTGCCAGAACACGCGGGCCTCCGAGGATGCGCCGGCGAGAGCCAGCGACACCATCAGGCATGCGATTATGCGGGTCCGGTTCACGGCACCTCCCGGGCCCAGGTGAGCCAGGCGTCGGAGGTGATACGGATGTCCTCCTCGTCGTACAGCAGGCGGCGCACCACGGGCAGCAGTTCGATGCGTTCGGATTGCACGCGGCCATGCACGAAGTCGAAACCGGCCACCACGGGGTCGAGTCCCTGCAAGCCGGACAGGGCGTTGCCCGGCAGTCGATCGGCCAGGTCGTGGGGATGCGCGGGGGCCAGCAATCCGGTGGCCACGGTTTGGGATAGCGCGGCGCGGGACACGTCATCGGCGGAATGGGAGCGGTCATCGCCGCCTTTTTCCCAATCATAAATGAAGGTGGGCGTCGGAGTAGGCTGGGCGTAGGCCGCAGACAGCGCGTTCCGTCCGGCTTCCTCGCGGGCTTCCATCAAGGCCACCGTGCGGGCGCGGCCCAGGCGCGACAGCTGGACCAGGGCGGCAAAAACGGCCAGCAGGGCCACCAGCGCGATGACCGTTTCGATCAACGCCTGGCCGCTACGCGAAGAAAATTCGAAATTCGAAATCCGAAATCCGAAATCAGGAAATCGGAATTTCCTGCTTTCGTGTCTGGCTGTGTTTGGACGTTGTTTCGACATTCGAATTTCTTGCTTGGGATTTATCTCAGTGTCCGCGCCGTCCGCCTCCGCCATCACCCGGACCACCGTGTTGCTGGCAGCTGGCGCTGTTCAGTTCCAGCCAGTCGAGGCCTTCCTGGCGGACCGCGTCCTCTTCCCAGGTTTTCAGCTGCTGGCAGTACCAGCATCCGTCCACCAGTTCGCCCAGGCCGCTGGCCGCGTAGGGCTGGATATGATGCTGGATGTGTTCCCACCAGCCCGGGCGGCTGCCTCCCGCGGGCGCGCTGGAGGCGTCCATGGGAATCAGACGCACCTCGCGAAAGACGGGGAATACGAGACCGAAGGCGTCGGGCCGCACGGGGCCTTCCAAGGCGCCGAAGGGTTTGGCGGCGGCGCTCCACGTGATGACTTCCTTCTGCAGGCCCGGGGTCAGGCGATCCGCATCCGATTCCAGGCGCACCGCCGCGTCGGCGCCGGCGTAGTTGTATTCCGGCTTGATGTCGCCCCGGAAGGCAAAGCCATCGGGCAGCAGTTCGTCCCAGCCCGACCAGATGTCCTCGCGGAACGCGAACCAGGTGGCCGACACATTCAGGATATTGGTGTCAAACGAACGGCCCGCCTGGTCGGCCAATTCGGCCAGCAGTTCGTCCGCCGTGGGAGCATCGGGCCCGGCTTCCGGCACGGTCAGCTGGGCCAACCGGTACACGCGGCGCACGCCCAGGCGGAAATATTCGGCATCCGCCGGGTTGGGCAACACGATCAGGGGCAGGGGCGGCCAGTCGCGCCAGCTGTCGTAGCCCTGCAGCGTTCCGTAGGCGTGAAAGAAAAACCAGCACCAGTCGCGCGAAGCCACCGCGTCGTAGAAGGCGGGGTTCAGCAGCAGGTGGTCATAATCCGCATAGTCGGTGTAGAGGTGTGGATTGTCGGGCAGGGCGGCGATGCCGAACCCGGCCACCGTTTCCAGCATGCCCGCATAATCATCCCAGGCGGTGGGCGGCGAGGGCTGGTTGTTGTACGGGGCCACATAGCGGTCGTTGTAGGAGGCGCGGACCTCGGCGGCGTGTTCCAGCAACGCGGCCGTGTAGGTGTCCTCGTTGTAGGCCCCGTTCTGTTTGGCCGCCTGTTGCGAGGCCAGCAAACCAATCAGGGGTCCGGTCAGGGCCACCCGGGCCTGCAGGTCGGCGATGGCGTGCGCATCGGCGAAGGTCGGATCACCCAGGGCCAGGCTTTGGGCCAGGGACACCGCCTGCAGGATGTTTAATTCGCCCAGCATATTCAGGGTGGTGCCCTGCCAGCGCGCGGCGGCCAGGGCGGCGGCATCGCCCGCGTTGCGGCTGCGCGCCTTGACGAACAGCGTCTTGTGCACGTCGAACATCCACAGCACGGCGAAGGTGGCGATGACCAGCACCATGAGCGCAAACAGCATGGTCTGCCCGGAGCGCGGAGAAGAAGGTTCTCGCGAACACGCAAAGGGCGCAAAGTATAAGCGCTTGGAAGTTGGGTCCTTCCTTGGCGTTCTTGGCGGCTTGGCGAGAAACAGGTTCATTCCAGGTACAGCGAGGCGTGGTCTTCCAGGGTGGCCGCGCCCTCCAGGGTGATTTCGTCGGCGGCGTAAAAGGCGCGATGAAAGGGCAGGGTGATGGGAAGCTCCTGGCGGGTGCTGACCTCGATCATCTGGTCGGCGGGCGTGCCCACATTATGGCGCAGGTCGTCCCAATCCTCATAATCCAGAATGGCCTGCAGCTGGCCGCCGTTTTCCGCCGCGAGATAGAGCGGTATGCGCGATCGTTCCAACTCGTACTGGGGGGAGCCGGGGGTTGCGCGCAGGGCCGCGTCCCACGCCACGCCGGGGGTCAGGTCGCCCCATGCAGCGCCGGCATCGCGGACCAGGGCCGGGGTTTCCATCCGGCCCGCGTTGGGAATGTTGGCCACACGCACCACCTTCTGGATCATGAAGTCATTGAAGCCCACGGTGCGGGCGCGGGCCGCCGCCACCGCGGCATAATCCATGGTCTCGCGCGCCACCGAGAGCCGGGCCACCTGGAGCAGGCCGAACAGCACGAAGGCGAGCAGGGCGATGACCAGGCATGACTCCAGCATGGCCTGGCCGGACCTGTTGGATGTCGGATGTCGGATGTCGGATGGTCCCGAAGTGCGGCCCCGAATCCGGAAATTCGAAATCCGAAATCCGAAATCGGACATATTCGGCCTACTGGCCCGCGCCGTCCTTGTCGAGGCTCTTCAGGTAGTCCTGGGAACCCTGGTCCAGTGCGGCGTCCTTGGCGGCGGTATCGCCACCGAGTTCTTCGACCGCGCCACCCAGTTTGGCCCGCAGGGTGTCGCTGAAAATCGCGAAGATGGCCAGGGCGGCCAACGCGATGACGGCGACGATGATGATGTACTCGGTCATGGCCTGACCGCTCTTGCTGCGCAGGTTTCTCTTCATGGGGTGCCTTTCAGGGGTATTCCGACGCCAACAAATTCAGAATGCGACCGCCGTATTCCTTAAACGTATACAGCAACAGGGCGGTGATGCCCACCATGGCCAGCACCATGCCCGCCACCACCACAAACTCCGTGGCAGCCTGGCCCGCTTTCTTGCTCCGTGGCGTCATAACATCCCGATTCTCCTTCTAAAACGCAGGGCCTTCAATAATATTGTGTGCATGTTCTCGCCTGCGCGGAATGTTCTGCTTGGCCTGGTGGTCACCTTTATTCTCGCCGCCACGGTGGTGGCCCGTGTGCTGCTCTGCCCCCGCTGCGGGCACGAAATCGATACCACCCAAACCATCTGTCCCCATTGCCAGAATGCGCTGACGCCTGCGCCGGATGCCGTGACGCCCACCCCGGATGCGAAACCGGTGGCGGCGGGTTCCGTGGTGATGCATTCGGTGGTGGAAGGTGAACTGGCCTCGGCCCGCGCCGCGTTGGAAGGGGATCGTCCCGCCCTGGCGTGGCTGAAGGCTCGTAATCTGGCCGGGCTGCTGGCCTTGAGCCCGGACGCCGCCCAGTTGGGGCCCGCCCGGAGCGAGGTGGAACGCGGTGCGCTGGCCGCCCTGCGGAAGCGGGACCGGGTTTGCCCGGTGTGCAAGGGCGAAGGCACCAAGACCCTGTTGTTTGTAAACGTACAGGGCGAACCCAGCCGGCAGAAGGCGCCGGGTCAGGCGTGCCCGGCCTGCCAGGGAACGGGACACTGGTTGGCCCGGCCGACCGAAGATCAACTTGCTGGCGCCTTTGCCCAGGCCCAGCGCGATTTCCTGCAGGGCATGCGCGATGCGGGTTGGAAAGCATCCGGCCCGGCCTGGCTGCCGCCCGATATCGCCCCGCTGACCGCGCGTCAGACCGCGGCGGTGCGGTGTGCCGTGGCGGGGCCGTGCGAAAGCTGCCGTGGATTGGGCCTGCTGGGTTGCGAGGAGTGCCGCGGGGCCGGACGCCTGCCCTGTTCGAACGACGAGTGTGTTGGGGGGCGGGTGGTTTGTCCCGACTGCAAGGGCACGCGCCGCAGACAGGCCGAGGAGGACGAGCGGACCCTGACCCGGCGATGCACGACCTGCCGGCAAACCGGCGTCGCGGATTGTCCCACCTGCAAGGGCCAGGGCTTCCTCTCGTGTGACGCGTGCGAGAGCCGGGGCGAGGTGCGGTGTGAACGATGCGACGGCCGCGGCGAACGTGCGCTCTGCACGGGCTGTGCGGGCGAAGGTGTGCGTGCCTGCAAGCGCTGCAAGGGCAGTGGCACCTATCGCGATGCCGAGTGCCCGCAATGCCACGGCGAAGGGGTTGAATTGTGCAGCGCCTGCCAGGGTGAAGGTCATGCCCGACGCTAGCCGGCCCCAAAAGTTCCAATCGTTGGAAATTGCAAAAGTGCCTTTTTCCAATCGTTGGAACTTTTTGCTGGCGGGACTGCTGCTGGTGCTGGCCCAGGGTTGTGCCACCGTTCCCTATCACTATGGAGCGCGGCCGGGCGGGGCGGGTACGTTGCCGCTGCGACCGGGCGAGCCGCAGTATGAACGCGGCAAGCCCAACGCGTTGATTGACGGGGTGGGCTGGGTGTTCGGGATCCCGTCCAAGTTGCTGCTGTGGAACATCCGCATGGACAACCATCACATCGGCACCAACACGGAAGCGGCCCTGTTCACTTATCTGCAGCGCAACGGCATGACCAATGTGAAGGTGCGGTTGAACCAGTACGCGCCGGGCGATGAATGGAGCCGCCTGTTCCGCAACAAGACGGTGGGCTGGGGCTGGCGGTGCTATCGGATTTCACCGCCCGCCAGGCCCTGCT
>CAYTVN010000228.1:0-5987 GCA_964441655.1 uncultured Verrucomicrobiota bacterium
CAGCCGTAGGCCACCACATGGAAGCGGAGCTCCGCGAGATAGGACAACAGTCCGGCTTTTTTCAGGTACGCGGTGACCACGCGCGATCCGGGGGCCAGGCTGGTCTTGATGGCGGGCGACATGGTTAGCCCCCGTTCCACCGCTTTTTTGGCCAGCAGCCCGGCGGTCAGCAACACATGCGGGTTGGAGGTGTTGGTGCAGCTGGTGATGGCGGCGACCACGACCGAGCCATGGTGGAGCGGGCTGAAGCCCTCGGCCTTGGCCGTGGCTTTCAGTTGTTCCGCGGTCAGACCATAGCCGCGTTCTTTCACCGGCGCGGTCAGGGCCTTTTGAAAGGAGGACTTCACGTCCTTCACATTCAGGCGATCCTGCGGGCGCTTGGGTCCGGCCACGCTGGGCTGGATGGTGGCGAGGTCAAGTTCCAGGACCTGGGTGAACTCGGGCTGGGGCG
Organism: uncultured Verrucomicrobiota bacterium; assembly: GCA_964441655.1. Lineage (GTDB taxonomy): Bacteria > Verrucomicrobiota > Kiritimatiellia > CAIVKH01 > CAIVKH01 > CAYTVN01. Next base: position 452 of record CAYTVN010000228.1, read on the forward strand.
AATCCGCGGTGCGGAACAGACCCTGGGCCTTGCTGTAGGCTTCCACCAACTCGACCTGTTCCTCGGAGCGTCCGGTCTCGCGCATGTAGCGAAGGGTTTCATCGTCGATGGGGAAGAAGCCGATGGTCGCGCCGTATTCCGGGGCCATGTTGGCCACGGTGGCGCGGTCGGCCAGCGAAAGGGCGGCCAGGCCGGGGCCGCAGAATTCGACGAAGTGTTCCACCACGCCGACTTTGCGCAGCAGGTTGGTGACGGTGAGGGCGAAGTCGGTGGCGGTGGCGCCCGCGGGCAGTTTGCCGGTCAGGCGGACCGCGGTGACTTTGGGGGAGACCAGCGGGATGGGCTGGCCCAGCATCGCCGCTTCGGCTTCGATGCCGCCCACGCCCCAGCCGACCACGCCCAGACCGTTGATCATGGTGGTGTGGGAATCCGTGCCCACCAGGGTATCCGGGAAGGCGATGGTGCGGCCCTGACCGTCGGTCTCGGTCATGACGCCGTGGGCCAGGTACTCCAGATTCACCTGGTGGCAGATGCCGAGGCCGGGCGGCACGATGCGCAGCTTCTTGAATGCGCCCTGGCCCCAGCGCAGGAAGGTGTAGCGTTCGCCGTTGCGTTCAAATTCGATCTCCACGTTCTGGCGCAGCGCATCGGTGTTTTCGTAGGTGTCCACCTGCACGGAGTGATCAATGACCAGATCCACCGGGATCTGGGGTTCGATGCGCGCGGGGTTGGCGCCCGCTCGTTGCATGGCGCTGCGCAGGGCGGCCAGGTCGGCAATACACGGGACGCCGGTGAAATCCTGGAGCAGTACGCGCGCTGGCTGGTAGGGGAACTCCATGTGATCGTCGCCCGCCGGCTTCCAGGCCGCGAAAGCCGTCACCTGTTCCGGGCGATAAGCCGGGTGGCCCTGCAGGCGGATCAATGATTCGAGCACCACGCGGATGGAGAAGGGCAGGCGGGACATGGAGGCGACGCCGGCTTTTTCCAGCGCGGGCAGGCTGTAGTAGTGAACCGTGCGGCCGTTGCGGAGGGTCAGGGTCTGCAACGTATGGGCAAATGCGCTCATGGGGACTCCTCTAAAGTTGCGCGGAACCGTATTGATTCAGGCGTGCGCTGTCAACGCGCCGGAGGGGATACGGAGTTCCAGGTTGCAGGTTCCAAGTTCCAATTCGGTGGCGCGCGTTGGCCCAATGCGCGGGAGTTGGTCGCGAATCGAGCGGCTTCCGCCTTCGCAGAGCCTACGGCGAGACAAGTGGGCCAAGCTGCTCCACCAAGGAATGCGCAAAGGATGGGCGTCGCTACATCGGTTCCACTCAAGATTTGCTTAGGTGTTACCTGGAACACCAAACAGGTGAGACCCGATCCACCCGAGGTCGCGGCACTTGGAGAGTCGTTTATACCGAAGTCTATTCACAGAGGTGTGATGCTGTACGGCGTGAGAAATACCTTAAGGCGTTGAAAAGCAGGGTCGCGGTGGACCGATTGATCAATCGCGCATTATCGGAAATCGGCGCTTGAGTTTAGGGGCGCATCCCGTTTAACTGCCGCCTTGCTTTAACCGGTCCTCCCGCGGCCGGTAAGTGATTACGGGGCGTGGCTCAGTCTGGCTAGAGCGCTTGGTTCGGGACCAAGAGGTCGGAGGTTCAAATCCTCTCGCCCCGACCACTTTTCTTGCGGGCCTCCCGGCGACCGCGTTACCGCACCTGCTGGCTCCACTTGTTCCAGATGTAGGGTTTGGCTTTCCAGCACCGTTCGAATTCACGCATGAAGGCCCGGGCCAGGGGCGGGCAGGTGAAGATCAAGCAGTTCTCATCGTTCTGCTCGAAGGCCGATTTGGAGAAGTTGGGGGAGCCTGTTATCACCACGGTGCCGTCTATCACGATCACTTTGTGGTGCATCTGTCCATTGTTGCTGCTGATGCGCACGGTGGCCTTGGCTTGCTTCAGCGACTCGCTCTGGGACGAGCGCTGGCGCGAGAGTTCCAGATCAAACAAGGCGTAGACCGCCACGCCGCGGGCCATCTGGTTGGATAGCGCTTCGAATAGCTCCGGGTCGCTTAATCCGAAGGCCATGATGTAGATGGAGTTTGTGGCCTTGTGGATTTCGCGAACCATGGTGCCTTCCAGATCGTCCTCCGGGCTGAACAAGCTTTGCACGGGAGTGCCGCCCAGCAGGATGGATGGGTGCGGGGTCGGGGTGGAATTCTTCTTCCCGTGCTGGTCCGCCCATATCTCCTCAAATTCCGCACTGTAGTTGGCCGCCAGCAGGGCATTCGAGAACGTGATGGCGTTGTTGTCGTTCAACTCGGTGTCGTTACGGGTCAGGTTGTAGGAGCCCGTCCAGATGCGGAGTCCATCCGCCACCATGAACTTGTTGTGCATGAGCCCGGACTTGGGGGTGGTGTACCGGATGACCTTGTGCCGTTCCAGGTCCTTGAACAGATCGTAGACCGTATCCTCATAGGGACTGGGCTTGGCGCTGGGCGGAACAGCCAGCCGGACCTTAACCCCGCGATCGTGTGCATTCTTCAACCGCACCAGGATGGTGGGCAGGTTGATCTCGTACATGCAGACGTCCAAGGTGCCGGTGGCCGAGGCTATGAATTCACCGGCCGCGTCCCGGATATAGGGCGACGGAGCCAGGTACAGGCTAACCGTGGTATCGCCTATGCTTCCGGAAAGCACCGACGCCCCGAATATCTCGGCATAGACCGGCCTGGTCGATTCCCCGTATGCCGGCCAGCCCAGAAGCAGCAACACCCCCAACAGGCGCAGTATCATGAACGAAGACTACGCCAAAGGCTCGGCGAGGAGGAGTCAAATGTTAGGATAATGTTAAGACGGATGGGCCGTAAGGACTTTTCGCAGGTGCCGGCTCGCCTCACAACGCCGGTTGTTTGCCAGCGGCGGGTTTGCCGTTTTCGCGGGCGGCGGTTTGCAGGCTGGTCCAGGTGTCGGGCTGACGCGGGGGCAGGGAGATTACCCAGTTGTTGATGCTGCCGTCGGGGGCGCGCTCCAGGCGGTATTGCTCGATCAGACCGGAGATGTAGGTCACGACCATAAAACTCTCGTTGGGTTTCTCAGGGTTCATGGCGATGGAGACGTCGGGGGACTGGCCCAGTCCGGCGAAATGGATGACCGCGTGGCCGCGCGGGCTGACCTTGGCCTGGTAGGCGAAGGGGATGGGCAGATCAAAGGTGCCCAGGTTGTCGAAGCGGCCCGACACCATGTTACCTGCCAGCACGGACATGCGGGTCAACTTGGACCGATAGACCTGTCCGGACCGCGTGCGCAGGATGACCGCGCTGACCGAAAATTCCTGATTCAAGTCCGAGGACATAATGCCGTTCGGAGCCAGGGCGACAAACACCAGTTGCACGATGGGGTCGCCGCCCGTCTCCGTGCTGTACAGCAGAGTGGTCCGCGAATCTGCCGCCATCATCGGCACCTTGCGCGTTAACTCGTTCAAGACATCTTTCGCGCTGCGGTCGTTGGTGCTGGCCAGGCCCAGATCAATGAGCGGTGACAGAAAATCGGGAATGAAATCGGGTATATGTTTCACCGCGCCTTCCACCACCACGGGGGCGGCAGCCATAGCGTTCTGATCCGTGGGCCACGGCGATTCCACCGGAAGGGCGAGAATCTGCCCTTTACCGTCGGACGATACCAGCAACTGGTGGCTCACGTCGTCCCATACGACCGATTCGATGGTGCCCAGATCGTCCATCAGGGTGCGCGTGGCTTCCTGGCGTGGATCCACCAATACCAGTCGGCCGCGTTCCTCGGCGATCACCAGCCGGCCATCGGGCATGACCACTAGTCCTTCCGGCGAGCGCGCCGAATAAGAGCTCGCGCCTTCCTTCACCTCGTGCGAGGTCAGGTCGATCCATGAGATGGCCCCGCTGATTTCATCGGTATAAATGGCGAACTCACCGTCGGGCGAAAAGGCCGCCGCGGAGACGCCGCTGGCGGGCCGGAGGCTCAATACCCACCAGGTTTTTTCCGTGTCGCGGTAGAGCAGGGCACCCTGGAACAGCGTGGCCCCTTCCTTCATGGAGCCTTCCGCGGAAGACCCGCCCAGCAGGAGTTCGCCGCGGGGGCTCACCGCGATGGCTTCCCACGCAAACGGTTCCCAGTGACCGGGCAGGGGTACGACCTCAATTTTCTTCACTTTGCCGTTGTCATCGCATTTGGCCCGGATTAATCGTCCGCCCGGCCGGTCTTCCACGATGTAGAGCCAGCCGTCGTTGTCCATGGCCAAGCCTTCCGGGGAGCGCAGGGGCGGCTGGCGCACCCGCTGGGGTCCGGAATCGTCCGGCAACAGCTCGTCGCCTTCCAGCACCACGCGTTTACGGCCCTTGGTGTTGATGACGACGATGCGGCTGGCTTCTTCCTCGCTCACGAAGAGATTGCCGTTGCGGGGGTCCAGGGCCAGGCCGTCGGGCGCGTCCAGATCATCAGCTAGCACGCTGAAACGGAACGCGGGTGCGGTCAATTCGGCAGGCGCTTGCGGCGTCGGCGTGGCCTCCGCGGGTTTGAGGTCGAGCAGGGGCAGTTCGGAGCCGGGCTTGGTGTCCGTGAGCGCCTCCATGCGGGATACCAGGCGCGTCATCTGCTGATCGGTGATGTTGCCAATGCCCAGATCGCGTGACACAGGGGCGGAACGATCCAGCAGCATGCTCTTGGGGGGCAGGAGGCGGGCCGGGCGGGGGCGCGGCATGTCCGATAGTTTGTAGGTGGAGCGAGAGGAAACGAAAATTAAGCCGATGGCCACCACCGGTAGCAGCATCAGGGTGAGCAGTCCGCTCCAATCGGTTTTTTTTCTGTAGCTGGCCATACAACTCCTCAGCTCATTCTCTGCCCCACTCCGGTACGCACTTTAGCGCAATGCGTGGGGGAATGCAGGCCTCAAATGGTGAATTATTGATGAGGCTGTTCCCGGGTCAGGCAGTGCAGAGTGCCCAGGCCCCACACCAGATCCAGCGCGTGTACCCCGATGACGGGACGATCGCGAATGAGTTCGGCCAGGATGCCGAGGGCGACGCGGTCGTTGGGATCGTTGAAGGTGGGTACCAGTACGGCGGCATTGCAGATGTAGAAGTTGGCATAGCTGGCGGGCAGTCGCTGTCCGGCGAACACCACGGGCGCGGGCATGGGCAGCGCTACCACCTGCGGGCGGGCGCCGTCCTCCAGGCGAAAATCAGGCACGCGCTCCCAGTTTTCGGCCAGGGGGCGGTAATTGGCGTCCGAGGAATTTTTCTCCTGCACCAGCACGATGGTGGTGGGATTCACAAACCGGGCGAGGTCATCCACATGCCCGTGCGTGTCGTCGCCCGCGATGCCCCGACCGAACCACAACACGTTGCGCGCGCCCAGGTAGTCGGCGAACACCCGGTTCATGTCGTCGCGGGTGAAGCCGGGATTGCGGCACTGCACGACCTGGTCGAGGAAGCATTCCTCGGTGGTGAGCAGGGTGCCGCGGCCGTTGACGTCGAGCCCGCCGCCTTCCAGCACCACGGTGCGCTGGCGGTGGGTGA
>CAYTVN010000229.1:0-5982 GCA_964441655.1 uncultured Verrucomicrobiota bacterium
CACGGGTGGGATTGTCCTTGAAAATGGGTTCGAGCCATGTCGTATAGGTGCACCAGATAAAGCAAACCCCATCAACGGGCTCTCGGCTCTCCACCAAATACGGGGGCAAGGTCCGCTCCTCTCAACTGCAGGCTCTTAAGTTCCGGGTCTCGCCCGGATTTCCCAGGTTTCGATATGGCGGGTGTGCTGGCCCCGGGTCAACTTTACCAGCGGGCCCAGGGTTTCCAGTTCCAGCATCTCGTCGTTGGTGAATGTCTCCACGTTGCAGCCGAAATCGGGATAGGTGGCTCCGGGGATGATTTCGTGACGCTTCACAAAAACCTGGCCACCGAGCGCGTAGGCCATCCATCCCTGCGTGCTAAGAAAACCAACCTTCTGGGGGGCGGGCCGCGTGGAATCCTGGCGGAGCCGGAACTCGGATTTGCCCCAGGTCCAGCGCGCATCGCTCATGTCGGTGTATGGCCAGAGCACGAGGGGGCGGGACGGCAGCTTCACCGCCCGGTGGCTGCGGAAAGGTTCCTGCGGGAAAATCGCCTCGCCACCCGGAGCCATCACGGACAGCGCCCACGGAGCAAAACTCACCGGCGCACGGCCATGGTTGGTGATGCGATGTTCGATCCGTACCGCCCCGCCGGGCGCGAAGGATATCCGCATTTCCTTGGCCAGCCGGGTCAGCGCGTCCGGCCGTTGCATGAATTTGAGGACGTTGTTCTGCCAGGCCCACGCCACGGGCTCGTTGTCGGGCACATAGGTGCGCTTGACGTCTTCAGGCGCAATCCACAATCGATGCCCGCCGTAGATCCTCCACCTGCTGCCGCCCCGTCTACCCAGTTGCTTCGGGTACTCCTTGAGGAAGTTTTGGCCGCCCGGTTTCCCGTAGCGGATGATGCGCGGGCCGACGTCGGTGGTCACCACGAGTTCGGTGCGCCCGTTGGTGAGGCGTACGCAGTTGGCCCAGCCGCCGTAAGGGATGACTTCGCAACGGATGTTCATGAGGGTGTGCTCGTTTTCCTGTTGATGACCACGGACGCGCCCGCGACGGCAGGCGTTATATATATCGCAGGCGTTTTGCCGCTGGCGGCGGTATAGGCCGGGGCTACCTGCTGGACGAAGACCGGAACCTGTTCGGTGGCCACCAGGGCTACCGCACATCCGCCGAAACCGGCTCCGGTCATGCGGGCCCCGAAGCAGCCGGGCTGGCGGCGGGCCAGATCCACGATCAGGTTGAGTTCCCGGTTCGTCACCTCAAAGTCATCGCGCAGGCTGTTATGGCTCTCGTTCATCAACCGACCGAGCGCGGTCGCGTCGCCCCGGGCCATGGCCCCGGTGGCATCGACCGTACGTTGGTTCTCCGTGACCACGTGGCGCGCCCGTCGGTATACCACGGCGTCGAGATCCGACTTCGCCTGGACCAATCGGGCTTCGTTCACATCGCGCAGCATGGTCACGCCCAAATGACGGGCCGCGTCGCTGCACTGGCGGCGGCGTTCGTTGTAGGCCGAATCCACCAGCCCGCGCCGCGTCATGGTGTCCAGAATGACCACCGAAGTTCCCGCGGGTAACGGGGCGGACCGGCAACTCAAATCGCGACAGTCAATCAGGACCGCGCGATCCGTCTCGCCCACCGCGGAAATCATCTGGTCCATAATGCCGCACTTAACGCCCACCCATTCGTTCTCCGCCTTTTGGCCTAGCAACGCCATGCGCGGAGCATCCCACGAAAAGCCCGACGCCGCGCTGAAGGCCCGCGCCACAGCGAGTTCGAAGGAGGCGGAGGACGAAAGTCCGGCGCCCATGGGCACGTCGCACACCGTTACGCCCTCCCAGCCGCGCAGCGGATAGCCGGCCTGGTGCAGGACGTGGGCCACGCCCTTCGGGTATTCCCGCCACGACATGGCATCCCGGGAAACCGCGGTTGCGTCGAAGGTGGTGGATTCCTGGTGGTCCAACGAGTGCAGGATGACCGTGCTGTCCGGGCGGGCGCGCAGGGCGATCCAGGTGGCCCGATCAATGGCCATGGGCATCACGAAGCCCTCGTTGTAATCCGTATGCTCGCCAATCAAATTGACCCGGCCGGGGGCGCGGACGACGAACTCCGGCTCCGCTTGAAAACGTGCGCTGAATTCTTGAATGACCTTCTGCTGGAGTGGATTCATGAGTCTCTCTACTTACTTAATAAAAAGTGAGGCGGCTATCCGTCCGGGTCTTCTCAGGTGTTACCGCTGCACGCGCGCGCTCCCGCCGCCGGCCAGGCTCCTGACCTCGGCCAGGGTGGCCATGGAGGTGTCGCCCGGCGTGGTCATGGCCAGGGCCCCGTGGGCGGCCCCGTATTCCACGCAGGCCTGCGGATCGAACCCGCTGAGGAATCCGTAGATCAGCCCCGACGCAAACGAGTCGCCCCCGCCCACGCGGTCGAGGATTTCCAGCGTGCGTTGCTTGGCCTGACTGAATTGACCATCCATCCACAACGTCGCGCTCCAGTCGTTGATGCTGGCGCTCTTCACGTGGCGCAGGGTGGTGGCGATGGCCTTGAAGTTTGGGAAGGCCTTCACCGCCACCTCGATCATCTTTTTGAAGTTCGCGGGGTCAAGGTTCGAGCAGTGCTCGTCCAGGCCCGGCACCTCGAAGCCCAGCGCAGCGGTGAAGTCCTCCTCGTTCCCGATCATCACGTCGATGAAGGGCGCGAGCGCGCGGTTTACCTCGATGGCCTTCTTGGAGCCGCCGATGGCTTTCCATAGGCTGGGCCGGTAGTTGAGGTCGTAGGAGACGATGGTGCCGTTTTCCTTCGCGCACTCCATGGCCTCGCGCGCCACGTCGGGCGTCGTTTCCGATAGCGCGGCAAAAATGCCGCCGCAGTGGAACCAGCGCGCGCCCTCGTCCTTGAATATCTTCTTCCAGTTGATGTCGCCGCGTTTGAGTTGGGACACCGCGGTAAGGCCGCGATCGCTCACGCCGACCGCACCGCGTGCACCGTAGCCGCGCTCGGTGAAATTCAGCCCGTTGCGGACGTTGCGGCCGACCCCGTCGTAGGGCAGCCACTTCACATGCCGCTGGTCCACGCCGCCCTGCAGGATGAAGTCCTCCAGCAGCCGGCCCACCGCGTTGTCGGCGAAGGCGGTGACCAGGGCGGTGCGCAGGCCGAAGCAGCGGCGCAGGCCGCGGGCCACGTTGTATTCGCCCCCGCCTTCCCAGGCCCGGAAGGAGCGGGTGGTGTGGATGCGTTCCTCGCCGGGGTCGAGGCGCAGCATGACTTCGCCCAGCGATACTTCATCCCACAGGCAGTCGGCCGCGGCTTTGATCTTCATGATGGATTTTCCTGATGAAGTTTGGTCCGGGCGGCGCTCTCGCCCGCGATGGCGACAGCCAGGGCGCCGAGGTCGCCGATGCGGGTGCCGAGCGCGCTGGGCCGGATCGTGAGATGGCGCAGGGCCTGTGGCCATGCGTAGCGGGCCAGCCGCTCGCGCAAAGGCACCAGCAGCAGGTCGCCGAGATGGATGGCGATGGTGCCCATGATGATGGCCCGTGGGTTGTACGTCATCACGACGATGCCGACGCCCTGGGCGAGCCGGTCCAGGAATCGCTGCCAGTATTCCGTGGCGAGTGTGTCACCGCGATTGGCGGCCCGGGCGATGGCGGACACGGTCAGGTCTTTCGCGTCGCCGCCGGATTCCTCGACCAGGATCGGCGAGGGGGAGGAGGCGAGGCGCGCCTGCACGGCCAGGATGAGGTTGCGCCCGCCGCAGAAAATTTCCAGGCAACCGCGCTGGCCGCAGGGGCAGGGCGGGCCGGCGGGATCAAGCACCATATGGCCGACTTCGCCGCCCATGTCGTCGGCGCCCTGCACGAGCTGGCCGCCGGAGATCACGCCCGCGCCGATGCCCGTGCTCATGGTCAGATAAACGAGATCCGGAACGCCGCGGAATTCGCCGAATAAAAACTCCGCCAAACCGGCCGCATTGGCGTCGTTATTAATGCTGGTGGGGCGACCGGTGAGTTCCTCGACCCAAGCCTGGACCGGCACGTTGCGCCAGGCCGGCATGTTGGGGGGGGCCAGTACCAGGCCCTCGCGAACCGACATCGGGCCCGGTACGGCGAGGCCGACGCGCGAGATCTGGGGCAGGGTGACCCCTGCTTTCCGGAGGGTTTCGCGTATAAGGGCGTCGAGGCGGGTACGCCACACTGCGGGGTCCGTTTCGGCCTCTGTGGGTATGCGGTCCCCGGCCAGGATCGCGCCGGAGGCATCGGCCACGCTCACCGCCGTTTTCGTACCACCTAGATCAATGGCTAGATAGAGTGACATGGTTGGCTTCGATCAAGCCCCCGTTCGGCCCAGGGCGGCCGCTTCAGCGGCGAGGCGGGTCAGGCCCGCCCAGTCCTTGGCCGCCACGAGTTTTTTATCCACCAGCCAGGAGCCGCCGACTGCGGCCACCAGCGGGTGGGCCAAGTAGTCACGCATGTTTTGCGGCGTGACGCCGCCCAGCGGGATCAGTTTCAACCCGGTGTGGCCATAGGGGCCGGCGAGCGCTTTGATCATGTCCAACCCGCCCGCCACGGAGGCGGGGAAAAATTTTTGGAGCGTGCAGCCCAGTTCGAGGGCGAGTTCCACATCGGAGGGCGTCATCACGCCGGGGTAGAAAGGCAACCCGATGGAGCGGGCGTGTTGGACGATGCGCGGGTTGAAGCCGGGTGCGACGGCAAAGTACGCGCCGGCCGCGAACACTTCATCAACCTGTCCGACCGTCAGTACAGTGCCGGCGCCGACCTTCATTTCCGGCACCTCCCGGCGGATGGCCTTGAGGCAATCAAGCGCCGCGGGGGTTCGAAGGGTTAACTCCAGCGTGCTCAGCCCGCCGGCCAGCAAGGCGCGCGCGATAGGCGCCGCATCCTCGACCTTCTCGATTACGGCCACGGGCACAACGCGTTGGGCAAGAATTTCTTTCATAAACTGGGCCGAACACATGCCCGCGTATATTGACGGAATATAAGGTCATTGCAACAGCACACAGAAGGTTAATGCGCATCAGCGTGGCCGGGTGACGCCGTGGCGGCGTGCCATTCCGGATGGCTAAACGGATGGGCTTTAATTACCATACAGGCCGTTTGCGCGGGCATTTTGTTCAGGCGCATGGAAGGTAAATTGCATCGTGTAGGGAATACTCATTAACCATGAAAACAATCCTGACGACGGATCCCGCGCGGTTTGCACTGATGGACACGGGCGAATTACGCGGCCACTTCCTCCTGGATGATTTGTTCAAGCGCGGCGAGTTATCGCTGACCTACTGGGAATGCGACCGCACCATCATTGGCGGCGTTGTGCCGACCGAAGCGGGTCTTCCGTTGGTGGCAGGCAAGCGGGAGCTGGCGGCCGACTATTTTACGCAACGCCGCGAAGTGGGTGTGATGAACCTGGGCGGCGCGGGTCGGATCAAGGTCGGCCCGGCGACCCATGAGCTGGCCAAGTTTGATGCTCTCTATATCGGGCGCGGCCATCCAGAGGTGGTTTTTTCCTCTGTCTCCGCGGTGGACCCGGCCTGCTTTTACCTGCTGAGCTATCCAGCCCATGCCGATTATCCGACCGCCCTGGCCCGCAAGGCCGATGCCGCCCCGGCCCACCTGGGCAGCCGGGCCGAAGCCAACGAGCGCACCATTTACAAATACATCCATCCCGGCGGCATCAAGAGCTGCCAGCTGGTCATGGGGTATACCGACCTCGCGGAAGGTTGTGTGTGGAACACGATGAGGCCGCACACCCATATGCGGCGCACCGAGGTCTACCTGTATTTCGATGTACCGGAGAGCCAGGCTGTGTTTCATCTGCTTGGTCAACCGGCGGAAACGCGTCACCTTGTGGTTCGCAACCGGCAGGCCGCGCTGTCGCCCCCCTGGTCCATCCACGCGGGTGCGGGCACGTGCGGCTATCGTTTTGTGTGGGGCATGGGCGGGGAGAACCAGGAATTTTCCGACATGGATCACGTGGAG
>CAYTVN010000230.1:0-5967 GCA_964441655.1 uncultured Verrucomicrobiota bacterium
GCCGCCGGGGCGGCGGGAAACGCCGGGTCATGCTGGCCGCGCACATGGACGAGATCGGCTTCATGGTGCGGCACATCGACGACAAGGGGTTCCTGCGTCTGCAGGCCCTGGGCGGCTTTGACGCGCGTGTGTTGTTCGCCCAGCGGGTGCTGGTGCATACGCGGCCCGGCGAGTCGCTGCGCGGCGTGTTGACCTACAGCACCAAGCCGACGCACTTGCTGAACCCGGATGAGTTGAAGGATTCGCCCAAAGTGGAAAATGTGATTGTGGACGTGGGGCTGGGCGTGGATGACGTGAAGCGCCGCGTTGCGGTGGGCGACATGGTGACCATGGACCGCACCTGTGAGGCCTGCGGCGACCACATCATCGGCAAAGCCATGGACAACCGCATCGGTCTGTTTGTCATGCTGGAGACGCTGCGCGCGCTGGGTCCGCACGAGGCCGAGCTGGTGGCCGTGGCCACGGTGCAGGAGGAGATCGGGCTGCGCGGCGCGGGTACGGCGGCGTTTTCCGTGGAACCGGAGGTGGGCATCGCGCTCGATACCACGCTGGCCAACGATCTGCCCGGCTTGCCGGAGGCGGATGCCATCACCCGTCTGGGCCAGGGTGTGGCTATCAAGATCATGGACTCCTCGCTCATCTGCCATCCCGGCCTGGTGGAACATTTCCGCAGCATCGCGGAACGCACGGGCATTCTGCACCAGATGGAAATTCTGCCCCGCGGCGGCACCGATGGCGGGGCCTTGCAGCGCACCCGGGGCGGCACGGCCAGCATCACCATCAGCCTTCCCACCCGCTACATCCATACCGTCAACGAAATGGTGAGCAAGAAGGACGTGGAAGCGGCGGTGCGCCTGTTGGTGGCCTATATGACCGAAGCCCACAGTCGCGACTACCGGCCGAACGGCGCTTGATCCCGCCTGCATTTCAGGCCGCATGTTCGAGCGGACCGGGCGGCGTGGAGAGGGCGGCCCGCGTCACGGCGTGCCGGTAGGCAAAGAGTCGTTTCAACATGCGGCGCAGGAAGGGCCGGGCCAGCGCATTGACGAGGCGGCCCCCCGGCACTTCGCACCGGACTTCATCCACGAGCAGACAACCGGTGGGGCCGGTGGGCGTCATGCAGTGGGTGTGGGTCCACGACTTGAACGGGCCGCATAACTGAACATCGCGGAATTGCCGGCCGGGAATGACGTCGGTGTGCAGGGCCTGCCATACGATCCGCAGCGGGCCGAGGTGAATGCGGAGCACGGCTACGCTTCCTTCATCAATGCCGTCGTGCATCAGTACCGTTACTTTTTGCCAGGGCGGAATGAGTTTGTTCAGGGCACCGCCCGCAGCGTGCCAGTCATAAACATCCTCCGCACTGCGCGGGATCGCGGTTTGCTGGATAAAGGTGAACATGGTTTATCGTCCTCGCACCGTGGCCAGCCCGCCATCCACGCCCAGCACCTGGCCGGTGGCGCCTAAAATCAGGGCGGTAGGTGAAAGGGTGTTCATGGTATTGCCTTGATCATCACGTCATGGATACTTCTCCGCATGCCTGAATTCCTTACCGCGCCGGTGGTGATTTTTGTGGTGACCTATGTGCTGGTGGCCATCGGTGAGATCCCCGGCCTGACCCTGGACCGCACCGGCATGGCCCTGTTGGGCGCGGTGGCCATGGTGGCCTTCGGAGTGCTGAACACGGAGCAGGCCATGGCCGCCATGGACTATCCGACGCTCCTGCTGTTGTTCGGGCTGATGGTGGTTTCGTCGCAGTTCCGGCTGGGTGGTTTTTACACCCATGTGGCCTTGCAACTGACGCGGTGGATGGACCAGCCACGCCGGTTCCTGCTGATGCTCATGCTGGCCAGTGCGGTGCTTTCCGCGTTGCTGGCCAATGACATCGTGTGCCTGGCCTTTACGCCTGTGTTGTGCGTGGCGTTGCTGCAGCGGGGCATGAATCCGCTGCCTTTCCTGCTCGGCCTGGCCGCCTCCAGCAACATCGGCTCCGCGGCCACCATCATCGGCAATCCGCAGAACATGCTGATCGGGCAGGTGGGCCAGCTGCACTTCGGGCGATTTCTGGCCTGGTGCGCCGTGCCTTCGGCCTTGGGTTTGCTGGCCGCGTACGGCGTGCTGGTGGTCTTGTACCGGAACCGGTGGACGGGGGCGGCGCCCCAGCCCGATGTGATGTCCGATTGGCCGGCCTATGACGCCTGGCAGACCCGCAAAGGGTGGCTGGTCACCGTGATTCTGGTGGGTCTTTTCTTCACCGGCATACCGCGCGAGCTGTCGGCCATGGTGGCGGCGGGGGTGTTGCTGTGCAGTCGTCGTCTGACCACGCGGTCAATGCTGGGGCTGGTGGACTGGCATCTCATCACCCTGTTCTGCGGCCTTTTTGTGGTGATTCGCGGCATGGAAGTCACCGGCCTGCCGCATCGTGCGGTAGCCTGGCTGGCCACGCACGGCGTCTTTCTCGGCGACCCGTTCACCCTGACCGGGGTGTCGGTGGTGTTGAGCAACCTGGTCAGCAACGTGCCGGCCAGCATGCTGCTCATCAAGTTTCTCGATCCCGCCGATCCCGTTCCGTGGTACGTGCTGGCCGTATCCAGCACCTTCGCTGGAAACTTGTTCACCATCGGCAGCATCGCCAACCTGATCACCCTCGAGCAGGCCCGCATGTTCGGGGTGCGCATCAGTTTCCGCGAACACGCGCGCGCCGGCATTCCCATCACCCTGGCCAGCCTGGCCGTGCTGGCGGGTTGGTTGTTGCTGATGAAGTAGACTGGCCGCAACGAATTTTCAAAATATTCCATTGCTACCGAATAGCTGAGGATTCATATTTATTTTTTAAATCAATTCCATTGGGTGTTTGCATGCTTACCTTTGCTTACGTTGATCCGGGTTCGGGGTTGCTGATCTGGCAGGCCATCATGGCGGCTTTGGTTGGCCTGGTTTTTTATCTGAAGAAAAGCCGGGATTTCGTCGTCGCCTTGTGCGCCAAAATCTTCAATCCGAACAAACCACGTTGATGGCAACGGGCCACCTCCCACATCCGCTAGTACCTGATCATGGTCCCGGTACATAGTTTCCGGGATCCCACGGGTTCCTGCTGGCTGCTCAACCAAACCGTGGTGCGCGTCGTGGCGCCGGAACATGCGCGGGAACTCGACGCCTTTCTGCAATCGCCCATCGCCCGCCGCTGGATGGAGGAGCGTCGTTTGGTGGCCAGCCGCAAGTTGGGCACGGCGACCGAACGGGAGGCGGTGCGAACCCTGCACAATGCGCCGGCCTATCAGGAAGCCCTGACGGGCGAGCATCTGTACGAACATGAGCGGATTTATTTTCCTGCGTATCCCTGCGAATGGCCGCCGGAGATGTTGCACGCGGCCGCCGAGTTGACCCTGGCCCTGGCGTTGGAGGCGCGCCCGGAAGGCTACGGGCTAAAAGACGCCACTCCCTACAACGTGCTTTTTTCCGGGCCGCAGCCCGTGTTTATCGATCTGCCCTCGTTCGAGCGGCGTGTTCCCGCCGACCCCACCTGGAAGCCCTACGCCCAGTTTGTGCGGACGTTTCTGCTGCCCCTGCTCGCCAACCGCCAGTGGGGGATGCCGCTGGCCGATGTCTTCGGCGCGCACCGGGATGGTTTAGAGCCGGAGTCGGTCTATCGCTGGTGCCATCCGCTGCAGCGGCTGCTTCCTCCTTTCCTGGGCCTGGTCACCCTGCCGGCCTGGCTGTCCGTCCGCAAAGAGAGCGAGCAGATGTATCGGGACCATCTATTGGCCAATTCGGAAAAAGCCCAATTTGTCCTCGAAATGGCATTGCACCGGTTGCGACGCGCCCTGGCTAGAGTCCAACCGCGACGCGGGAAGGCGTCCACTTGGTCGGACTACATGGAAACCCACAGCTACAGCGAGCCGTCGTTCGGTGCCAAAGAGTCCTTCGTCCGCGAAGCGCTCAGCGAAGCCCGTCCACGCCATGTGCTCGACGTGGGCGCCAACACCGGCCATTTCAGCGAAATAGCCGCCGGGGCGGGCGCGGCCGTGGTGGCGATAGATTCCGATCCCGGCTGTGTTGGAAACATCTGGCAGCGCGCGCGTGAGAAGACGCTGAACATTCTGCCCCTGGTGGTGGATTTCGCCCGGCCCACTCCGGCGCTGGGCTGGCGGAACCGCGAATGCCCATCCTTCCTTGAACGCGCGCAGGGTCGCTTTGACTGTGTCCTGATGCTGGCCGTATTGCACCACCTGCTGGTCACGGAACGTGTGCCGCTGGACGAGGTGCTGGCCCTGGCATCCGAGTTGACCACCGGTTACCTGCTGATCGAGTTTGTCGCGCCGCAAGACGCCATGTTTCGCCGCCTGGCCCGCGGGCGCGACCATTTGCATGCGGGGCTGGACGTGCATCAGTTTGAGCACGCATGCCGTCGCCACTTCGACCTCCTTCGCTCCATCCGGCTGGGCGAAAGTCACCGCTGGCTTTACTGGTTGCGCAAAACGGGGACGTCAACGTGAAGCCGTCCACCCGGCATCTGGCCCATCTCGGCCTGGCCGCCTCCCTGGCCAACCTCTGCCTGGTTCGGGCCATCTACGGCAACCTGTACATCCACCATCATGGCTTCTTCAACCACACCCCGGTGAATGGATTTTCCCTGACTGGTCTGGCGCTAAACCTGATCCTGCTCACCCTTCTTTTCTGGCTGGCCGCCACGGCCCTGCATCGTCTGCGCCTGGGCTGGCTGAACCGGGTCGGCGCCCTGGTCGTGGTCACCCTGTTTCTCATCCCCCTGAATTTTGCCCGTCTGAACTACCTCAATATCACCGGAACGGTCATGATTGGGTTGATCCATCATCCGATTGCCCCGCTGGTATTGGCGATGGCAGCGGGACTGATCTGGTATTGGAGCGGGCAGGCCATTCGCGTGGTGCGTGCTGTGCTCTTCATCCTTCTTCCCTTGAGCCTGTGGACCTGGCTGACCCTCCTGGTTGCCCTGATTAAAATGGCGCTGGGCAGCCCCGTCCTTGAAGCGCCGGCGCTGGCGGCCCTGCGAAGCGATGCCGCGGTGAAGCCCCGGGTGATCCTGCTTATTCTCGATGAGCTGGATTATCGCATAGCTTTTGAGAAGCGACCGGACCACGTGCGCCTGCCCGAACTGCATCGTTTGCGTAGCGAAACGTTGTTTGCCAGCCAAGCCCACCCACCTGGCAACAGCACCCTGATCTCCATGCCGTCCCTGACGACCGGGCGGCGCGTCCTGGCCACGGAGCCTTGTGCCGCTGGTGATGCCGTGCTGACGTGGGCCGGGGCGGACCCGCCGTCCAAATGGAGCGAGCAACCCACCTTGTTTTCGCAAGCCCATTCCCGGACCGTCAATTGCGCCGCGGTGACGTGGTATCTGCCCTATGACCGGCTGTTCGGAAACCATCTGGTTTATTGCTCCTGGTACCCGCTTCCGCTGTTCGACCAGGCGCGCGGATTGACGCTGCGGGAAGCCATGGCCAACCAATGCTGGTCCATGATTGCGCCCCTCCAGCAACGCCGGCTGCACCTGAACGTTTACCGGAAATCATTATCCGACGCGCTCCAGGTGGTGACCAATCGGAGCTATGATCTGAGCCTGATCCACCTGCCCGGCGCGCACAAACCCGGCATCTATCTGCCGGATGAGAACCGCTTTTCCATCACCCAGCTTCCCATTGTGGAAGGCTATTTTAACAACCTGATCCTCGCCGATCATGTAGTGGGTAGTTTGCGGCAGCAGATGGAGTCAGCCGGAACCTGGTCCAACACCTGGCTCCTGCTGACGTCGGACCATTGGTGGCGCGAGTCGGATCTCTACGACGGGATTAAGGACCTTCGTGTGCCGTTTATGTTGAAGGCGCCGGGCGACCAAGCCGGCGTGGAAATTTCGGAACATTTTAATACCCTGCTCACCAAGGATTTAATTCTGGCCATCCTGGACGGACACATCCGCTCCACCACCGA
>CAYTVN010000231.1:0-5963 GCA_964441655.1 uncultured Verrucomicrobiota bacterium
CCCTGGAGCGCCTGATCCTGGCCGACCGGCGCGCGGTGTGCATGGCGAAGGTCTACCTGGCCCGCTTCCGCGAGCGCCTGTCGTGGGTGCCCGCCCAAGGGGAGCGTATTTCGCTGGTGGACATCGGCAATCACTGCCGGGGCACCATTTTCCTTGATGGGACCGAGCTCGGCACCCCGGCCCTGGCGGCCGCGCTGGACGAGGTGGCGCGCGGGTATGCGGGCTTTGCCTTTGGCCGCTTCGACCTGCGCGCGGAATCGGTGGACGCCCTGCGTGCGGGGCATGGGTTCAAGATCATGGAGTTGAATGGTGTGACCTCCGAAACCACGCACATCTACGATCCGAAACATAATGCGTTGTACGGCTGGCGCACCCTGTGCGCGCAATGGCGGCTGGCCTTCGAGATCGGGGCCGCGCAGGCGAAACGGGGCGCGCGGGTGATTACGGTGAAGGAATTTTTCCAGATGCTGCGCGACTACCAGCCCGCGGGCGAAGCGTAATCCGGACTCACCGCAGAGGACGCGGAGATCAATGCAGCGAGCGGGCCGCGTTACTCCGTGAAGGTCACCTTCGCGATGTAGGGCAATTCGCGGTAGAAGCTGTCGTAATCCAGGCCGTAGCCGACTACGAATTCGTCCGGGACTTTGAAGCCCACGAAATCGGCTTCGAAGGGGACCACGCGGCGGCTGGGCTTGTCCAGCAGGGCGCAGGTCAGCACGGACTTGGCGCCTTTTTCCAGCAGGTGCCGCTTGGCGAAGGTGAGGGTGCGCCCGCTGTCCAGGATATCGTCCACCACCAGCACGTCAGCCCCCGCCACGTCCATGCGGATGTCCTTCACCACGCGTACTTCGCCGGAGGACTCGGTGCCCGAGCCGTAGCTTTCCAGGGTCATGAAGTCGATGCGCGGGCGTACCCCGTGCTGGTAGAGGTCGCGCACCAGGTCGGCCAGGAAGATGAAGCTGCCGCGCAGGATGCCGATCATGACGAAGTTGTCGCTGCGGCAGGCCTTCTGCATCTCCTCCACCAGGGTGTCCACCCGCTGGGCGATGGCTTCCGCGGAAATCATGACTTCGCGTACGTGATGCGGCTTCATTGGGGGCGGGATGCTTCCGCCAACCGGAGGTCAAGTCAAGGAAGATGGCGCACGGCTTGGTTTTTCCGCGCACGCATCAACAAAATCCCGAGGGCTAGCAGAACAGAAACACTTGGCTCAGGGACAACAAATGCGCTTACGGATGCATCATTTCCGCCCACCAGAAATTGTCCGGCATCGAATTGACTGCCGTTATCCAATTGAATCGGGGCACCACCGAGATTGCTCGTGCTTAGGAAATAGTTTGAGTACGGATTGGGACCAAAGGGCACATTCAGGGTCGAAAGGTCATCCGCGTGTGCTATGGGCAGAGAACCCACGGATACCGTCCAGAGATAATTGTAATCAAGGCTCGGGGTGTTCAACATGCCTATGATGCTGGGCAGAACGTTGATGTAGAGATAGGTGGGTGAAGTCACGACTGCATGATCGAGCGAAAGGGCCGGGGCTGTAACCGCGAAGGTTGCATTGTAGATGCCCCATCCCGGAACAAGGTTTGGATTTGCCGTGTCGGTCTGAATGCTCAGTGTCAACGGTCCCGTAGCCTGCGATACACCGTTAAAAGATGCCGTAAACGAGGAGAAATGAACGTCAAACTCAATGAGATCGGCAGAGGCCACGCCCGCATGCAGGGTGCTGATCAAGAGTGCGCCGACGACATGCCTGCAAATCCGTTCAACGGCGTTGTGTCGCATGGCTTTTAGCCTTTCTAAAGTAGAGCAACGACTTCGGTAGGCGGCTAGTATGTCACAGCACCGAATATGCTCAACACGAAACCGTTGACATCCATTCCATCGATCCTCTAGCGTCAGATCAGTTCTTTGGCAGCCAGGAGCAGAGCGACAAACGGAAGTCCGTGAGAATCGGACGCGGTCGCGCCGCTGTAACCGGCAACGAATCCCCAAGGCCACTGTGGAAGATGTGATCCGATAGAAGTAATCCGTGATCCGAACAATCGGACAACGGATCACGGAAAACGGATCACTTCCGAATCAGGAAGGCGGGGAGGAGGATTGAAGCCGGAAGTCAGAAGACGTGTCGCACTGCCTGCTAAAGTCTCTTTCGCGAGGGAAGGGAATCGGTGTCGGCTTTACGGCCTTCGCTTATTCCGTTCCGGATGAGCGGAGGCCTTTTTGGTCTCGGCCCTTCCGTTCCCCCGCGAGCAACCGTACACGCTCCCGCGTAAGGGGCAGAAAGACCGGACATGTCGATCGTACTCCGAAGGGCGGCCGTGCTGGCCGTGCTGGCTTGTTCCACCGCCCAGGCTTCATGGTGGAATCTGTTGAACGAGGATTTTGGAGCCGCCGCGACGAGCCGGTGGACCTATGCCGGGGTCTCCAATACCCAGGATCAAGCCCTGTTCCGACTCGATGCCACCGCCGGGGTGGTGCGGGCGGAGTGGAACCAGACCAACAGCATTTCCGTCGGGAACCCGTATACCATTCGACCCTCGCGCCTGTTGACGCCGCTGCCGCGTCCGCTGACGGACCGTGATACCTTCCGCTTGCGCGCCACCCTCGTCATTGCGACCAACACCCTGAACGATACGATTGAATATCATCAGATTGCCAACGTGGGCTTGTACAACCCGGAAACCATGGGCGCGGACCGGGCCATGGCCGACAACTTTGATGGCGTCGCGGTGACCAAGATCAAGGACGGCAGCGACTTCGTGGAATTCAATTATTTTGCCGGCGATGATTCATCCTCTTCGTTTTTCCCATTCTCCCGCAGCGCCGAAATGACGATCGGAGCGCACACCGAGCAATTCGGCGATTACCATTTCAATTACAACGGCGGGGACCCCTGGTACCACAGCACCGCCATGGGGGCGGGCGGGCGGCTGCCCGAGGAAACCACGATCTACCTCGACCTGGTGTACTACGGCGCGGCCACCGATGACACGGCCCGCCGGGGGTACATGGCGTTGTATACGGACGCGGCGCGCACCCAGATTTTGCAGGTCGGCACCCAGCAGATGTTCTATTGGACCTGGCCCGTGCCGCCGGATCGTTCGTTTACGGTGACGCACGCCGGCTTCTACAACTACGTGAACGTGGTGTATGCCGGTGATCCGGTGCGGGCGGAGGGAAGCTTCGATGACCTGCAGGTTGAGCAAGGTTTTGCGGACGCGGAAGTGGCGTCGGCCCGGATGTCGCCGGATGGCGTGATCCTGGAGTGGGCCTCCGAAACCGGCGGGACCTATCGCGTGGTGGCCACGGATAATCTGATGGGTGGGCCGTGGATGACGCAGGCCGTGGTGCAGGCGGGCTCGAATTTCACCGCGGTGACCAATGACTGGTCGGGTGAGGTCAAGGTTTGGCGGGTGGAGCGAGACGATCTTCCATGAAACGCGGTTTTACCCTGGTCGAATTGCTGCTGGTGATGGGCCTGATAAGCCTGTTTGGCCTGCTCATGGTGCCGTCGGTTCAGCGCGGACGCGAAGCGGCCCGCGGAGCCGCGTGTGCCAGCAATTTGCGCCAGATGCACGCCGCCTATCTGCTGTACTTGAATGACCACGAGGGACGGTTCTTTCCGTGGCGGCAAAACACCGAGCAGGGCACTTTGTGGTACTGGGGACTGGAAACCGGCGGTGTCGGGGAGGGGGCGCGCGGGTTGGACCGCTCCAAGGCCTTGCTGGCTCCCTATATGGGGGTGCACACGGTGGAAACCTGTCCCTCGTTTCCCTATGGTTCCACCGCCTTCAAACGCAAATACGAAACCGCCTCCTACGGGTACGGGATCAACATTTATCTGATCGCGGATTCGCTGGAGGCGCGGCGCACCGGTGTTTCCACGTGGACCGGCCTGACCCGGCCCGACCAGATGCTCGTCTGGGGCGATGCGGCGCAGATCAACATGTTCCAGGCCCCGGCCTCACCGAGCAATCCCATGCTCGAAGAGTGGTACTATCTGGCGAGTCGCCCCAACGAGCTACCCACCTACCATTTCCGTCACCAGGGCTATGTCCAGCTGATCTTCGGTGACGGGCACGTCCGCTCCATGCCGCCGAACCGGCTGCTGCCGTATGTGGATGGCCGGGTGGGGTACCTTGAAAGCGGCAACGCGAGCAGTTTTCTGACCGCCTCCCGGTAGCACAGGCATCTTGTATTGCTAGAGCACGGGGCGGCCGACCCCACCGCTTCTGGTGGTATTCTTTTGAGGTACCCCACAATAGGGCTTGCTCCGCCGGGCGGGGATGCTTACATCGGACCCTTGATATTTTATGGGAGAGCCGACGGTGGATACCATTTTGCTGAGTGAAAAAATTCAAATTGAACGCAAACAGTTCTTTTTTGATCTAAAGGAGAATCCCCGCGGGCGGTTCCTGCGCATCACGGAGGATGTGGGCGGGCGGCGGGATGCCATCATCATCCCGGCCACCGGGTTGGAACAGTTTCGCGATTGTTTGGAACGGGCCATCGGGGCGGGGGCTGCCGCCACCAGCCTGGTGGAAGCGGAGTCGTAGGCGGGTAGAACCACGGATGGACACAGATGAACACGGATCCGATCGGTCCGCCATCCGTGTCTATCGGTGTTTATCCGTGGTTTTATGAATACGTCTGATCCAGCTGTATGTGACGAGAGCGATGAGGTGGCGGACCGCGACTTGGTGGAGCGGGCCCGCCGGCAGGATCTCGCGGCCTATGACGAGCTGATCCGACGCTACCAGCGCAAGATCTACCAGCTCGTCTACAACATGACCTCCAACCGGGAGGATGCGGAGGACCTGACCCAGGATGTCTTTGTCAAAGCCTACAGCGCGCTAGCGCATTTCAAGGGCGATTCGTCGTTCTACACCTGGGTCTATCGCATCGCGGTCAACCGCACCATCAACTACCTCAAGAAGCGCAAGCGCAACCAGGCGCTCAGTCTGGATGACATGGATCAGGCGGTGGAGCGCGACCCGGACTATGTGGAATTGCGGTCCCGCGAGTCGCCGGTGCGGGATGTCACCCTGGGCGAATTGCAAAAAAAATTGAACGAAGCGCTGCAGACCCTGTCAGAGAAACACAGAACGGTCGTGGTGCTGCATGATATACAGGGCATCCAGCATGATGAAATTGCGCGGATGCTCGATTGTTCGGAAGGCACGGTGCGGTCCCGGCTGTTCTACGCCCGGCAGGAGTTGCAGAAACAGTTGACGGAGTACGCCTCATGAAACCTCAAGACGACTCATCCAGCGAAGTGGTGCGGTTGCTGCGTTTGAAGCGCTATGAGCAGCCGGATGCCGGTTTCGAGGCCCGCAATGCGGCCGCCATCCGCACCCGCATCGCCGCCCTGCCGGAGCACGTATCCTGGGGCCAGCGGGTGTGGGGCTGGTTCGAGCAAACCCCGTCGCCCGCCCTGCGCTACGCCATGGTCACCGCCCTGGTGGCCCTGGTGGGTATCAACGTGCTCACCCTCAGCCTCATTCCGGAGCGCGAAGCGGTCAGTCTGATGACCAACGAGGCGCCCACCCTGGTGCAGCGGGACGCTCCGCCCACGGTGTCGCCCACCAACGAGGCCATCGAAACCTACGCCAAGCCGGTTTTTGTGTTCGAATATCCCGCCTCCAACCTTTCGCCGCGCGGCGGTGTGCAGTACGGCACGGGCCCCACGACGCCCGTTCGATTTGACCGCTGACCATTTCTACCGTCGGTCGGGCCGAACCCTGTACCCCCTAACCCCCCACGGGGAACGGTTCCGGCCGACGGTTTCCCTCCGGTTTCAGGGCGTCTGGACGGGTATCCCGCTCTGGTAGCGCGTGTTTTTCTTCACGCGCAAGCTTGCCGCCTTTCGTAATCTGCGGCACGTTTAGGCTTTATGGAATCACCCATCATACTCGTCATCGGCAACGGCGGTCGCGAGCATGCCCTGGTCTGGAAAC
>CAYTVN010000232.1:0-5905 GCA_964441655.1 uncultured Verrucomicrobiota bacterium
CGTGCGACCCGGACTTCATCGAAGTAGGCGTCCCCGATGGAATTGGCGCCATCTGCGCAGCCTGCGATGAGACGAACGCCATTGAGGGACGTGATTCGTCCGGCTGACAGGTTGGTGGAAAGCGTCCACACCGACGGCTCGCTGGCCGGCACGGTTTGATTCGCCGGGTAGGCGGTGACCTTCAGTTCACGGGTGGCGAAGTCGTAGGCGCCGATGACCAGGAATACGTTGCCCAGGCCTTCCTGATAACTGGGCATGGCCAAGCCCGAGTTGTAGGCGCCGCTGCCACCGTAGCTGTCGATACCCAGGCTGCCATTGGCGCTGCCGGTCTCCCCGAAGAAAGCCTTCTCGGTGCCGGATGACATCAGAGAGATGCCGATGAATTTCTGTGCGCCCGGGTATTGGTAACTCATGACATACGACACATAGACTTTGCCGGAGGAGATAGGGGTGAAGCTGCGCGAGGCGGTGCCGGTGCCGCCGCTGCCCTGGTTGGGCATCTTGATTCGGTGTGCGTAGCTGGTGGGGAAGCCAGCGATATTGCCGAAGGATGGCGTGCCCGCGCTCGCGTTGGTGACGATGGTGAAATCGCCTGCCGCGTACGTGGTGGACCAGGCGCCCGCCCAGCCTTGACCACTGCCGAGTGAAACCAGGGCGACCGACGAGGTGGCCGCGGCCTGATCCACGATCACGCCCGCGGGGAAGGACTGGGCAGCCACGCTGACCAGCGCGCCGGTGGAATAGATGGTGCCCGCGCTGACCGCGTAGAATTTGTAATAGGGTGCCGCGCCCGCCGCGCCAACGTGTTCCAGGAAACCGTTGGTGCCGATGTAGATCACGGTGGCGCTGCTGCCCGGGATGGTGCTGCCCACGGTGTAGGTGTTGCCCTGCACGGGTTCGGCTGCCGGAGCGGCGCCACTGCGGTAGACAATCATCACGTCGCGGTTGTTGCTCTCGGTCCAGCTCAGGCGCCGCAATTCGGGTCCGTCCGCGATCACGCTGGCCGCGGTGGGAGTGGGGATCGCGCTGATGACCGCGGTCACGATCTGGGTCAACGTGCCGTATTGAGATATAATACGGTTGGTGGCCACGTAGGTGCCGCCGGCCCCCAGGATGCCGGAGACCCAGGATGTGTGGGTAACGGCGCTGAAGGCGCTCAGGGAGGCGTTGGTGGTGGAGAAGTGCAGCCAGCCGGAGGCCCCGCTGCCGTAGGTCACCACGTTGGTGTAGCCATAGGAGGAGGCTTGACCGTTGACCACCTGGAAAATCTGGCTGGTGCTGGTGGCGCCGGCATTGACGTGGAACAGCAGGCTGGTGGGCTGGACGGTGAAGGTGTAGGGCGTCGTGTCCACAACATCACGCCAGGTGTGGCCGATGCGGATCTCATCGAATCCGGCTCCCACGCCGGAACCGAGTCGGACGCGATTAAATATGCTGGTGATGGGGCCGGTTGCGGTTACCTGCCAGGTGGTGGGCTCGACCGCAGGGACGGTCTCCGAGGCGTTGGTGTACATGGAGGCGGAGATGGTGCCATTGGCCACATCCAGCATGGCGATGATGGTGTAATCCGTGCCGACGGCCATGGAATTGACGCCGCGACTCGGACTGGTGCCCCCGTAGTACACGATGCCGAATTCGTGGGCGGCACTGCGTTGACCCACGAACATCTGTTCGCTGCCGCCATCAAAGAAGCTGAGGCCGGCATAGCCGGTACCCGAATAGCGCATTTGGAAGGAGAGATAGCGGCGGCCTCCCGCGGGGGTGAGGGGAGGTATTCCGCGGAGGATCTGGCTGCCCGCTGCATTGGTGGCGGAGTTGCCCAGTCCACCTGCGTAGCCGCTGGCGTTGCTCAGGGAAGAGGTGGCCACCAGATAGGAACTGCCGTTGCCCCAGGCATTGGTCCAACCCAGTCCGCCGTTCAGGGTTCCCAGCCCGAGGCTGTTGGTGTAGGCGAATGATTCCGCCAGCACCAGGCTGTCGCCGTAGGCAATGGTGCTGGCCGAAACCGCGGTGGCCGCCGAGTAGTAGACGTTCGAACGCACCGCGTAGAATCGGTAATAGTTGGTGCTGGCGGCCTGCACCACATGTTCCAGTGCGGAAGCCGTGCCCAGATAGATCACGGTGCCGTCGCCGAGGCTGGAGCCCGCCGCGTAGGAAGAACAGCCGGAAGGGTTGGCGGAAGGCGCCGCGCCTGCACGGTGCACGATCATCACGGGATCGCTGCCCGCGGGCGTCCAAGCCAGCCGAACCATTTCCTGGCCGGAGGCCGTGGCCGACACCGACGTGGGTATGGCGGGGCCGGAGACCGTGACCACCACCGGGATGACCATGGGGCTGTTGGTGGCCAGCGGAGCGGTGACCACCACCCGGCCGGTGAAGATGCCCGCTTCGCAGAGCGGGTTGGTGAAGCTGATGGCCAGGGTGTGCTGCTGGCCGACCAAGGCGGCGTTGGTGAAGATCAGGCCGGCATCCGGACTGGTGATCCATGCCACGTCGCTGGTGAAGCTGTAGGGCAGGTTGATGCTGCCGATATTGGTCACGCCCAACGTCTGGCTGAAGTTGGTGCCCAGAACGCCGGAGAAGGCGAGGTTGGTCGGTCCCACCGCGATACCGGCGGACGAATCGCTGCCCACCAGGGTGAAGCTGTAGGCCGGAGCGGTGTCGTCGCTGCTGGCCACGGTCACGGTGGCCGTACGTGACCCGCTACCCGGCGGCGTGAAGCGGATCACCAGGTTGGAGGCCGTGAGACCGCTGATGCTGGTGGGGAAGCTGCGCACCGAGAAGTTGGCCTTGTGCACGCCGGTTGTGGTAACCCCGGTGATGGTCAGCGTGCCCACGCCGGCGTTGGTAAGCCGGAAGGTCTGTTCGCGGTAGGAGGACACCGGAACCAATCCATAATCGGTGCCGTTGAGCTCGGTGGCCGTGGTGCTGCCACTGGCGATGACGTCACCGTTAGTGCCCAGAACCAGCAACTCGCCCGGTCCCTGCAAGGCGCCCGGGCAGGTGAAGGTGCTGTTGGATGCGGTGTTCTGATAGGCGGCCCAGATCCAATTGGAGGAGCGCGCGATCTGGCTCACCTGCACCTCATCCATGATGCCGTCGAAATAGTCCCCGTTGTTGGCGCCGAGGTACCAGGGCTGGGTGGATACTGCGGCTGCCGTGGTGCCAGCCACCGTGGCCACCTTGTTGCCATTGATGTAGAAGGTGGCGTTGTTGGCCGAGTCGTAGACCACCGTCACCGCGGCCCACTGGCCAGCTGACAGAGCCACGCCGGAATCGAGGGCCCCTCCGGGCAGGCGCTCGAGGGCGGGATTGGCCCCGGCCAGGCGGAAGCTCCAGCCGTTCAAGCTACCCCAGTGGGCACCGAACAGGACCCGGTTGCCGCCCAGCGCATCCGGCCGTAACCAAGCCGACGCGGTGAAGTTGTTGGTCAGGTTGTTCAACACCGTGGGGGTGCCGAGGAAGGTCCGGCTGCCGCCGCCGGGGAAGTCATCGCCGCCGCCGATCTGTCCGGTCGCGGTCTGGGTGATGCCGTTGCTGGGATAGCCGGTCAGCCGGTTGGTGGAGGAGTCCAGGCTGTTCCCGCTGGTTTCGGCCAGGTGCCAGACGCCGGCATAACGCTCCGACCAGGTGATCCCGTTGGTGGCGTATACGGGCAGGGTGGTGGCATTGGTGTTGCCCCAGTAGGCGTAGATGGTGGCATTGCCGTTGGAAAGTGCGGGCACCTGCACCCACACATAGGAATTGCTGTTAACGTCCCATGATTCGATTTCAAAATTCAACAGGCTGCTCTGGGCGCCGTCCGAGAAGCGAAGGTCGCCACCGTTGGCACCCTTGAACTGGTTGTAGTTGAAACCCGCTACGCCGGTGTTCAGCACCACCAGGACCGGGAAGTTGGTCAGGGTTTCCGCGCGGGTGTAGCCGCAGAATTGCAGGGGCAACCGGTAGGTATAGGCGCTGGGCGAGAAGAGGCCGGCGCCGGCGATGGCGAAGTCATAGGGATTTTCGTCACCGTCGTCACTGCCGATGCTCACCTGGGCGGCCCGGGTGCCGGTCGCGCTGGGCTGGAAGCGCACAGTGAAGGTGGCGGTCTGACCCGGCGTCAGGTTGGTGCGGGTGGGGCCGGCGATCAGGCTGAAGTCGCTGGCTGCGGCGCCGCTCAGGGAGATGATGGGGCTGCCGCTCAGGGTCAGGGTCGCGTTGCCGGAGTTGGTGATGGTGAAGATGCGGTCGGAACGCGTACCCATGGCGAGGGTAATGGAACCGAAGTCTGTGCCCAGGGCGACGGAGGTCGACCCGCTGCCATCCGTGATGCTGGCCAGGTTGGTGCCCAGCACGCCGATCTCAGGTCCGCCGGACACGGTGCCGTAACAGTTGAAGGCGGCATTTGAACTGCTGTTCTGGAACTCCGCCCACACCCAGTTGGTCGAACGCTCAATGCGCGACACGCGAACTTCGTCAATGATGCCGCCCGAGTACGACGTGCCGTTCGTGCGCGCCCCGATGAGCAGCTGGTCAGGCGTATCCACGATGGCGCCGGTCACGCTCGTCTCGGCCGCCACCGCGCCGTCAATAAACAGGCGTTTGGTTTTCGTGCTGCCCGAGCTCAGGGAGCCGGCGATAAAATGCCAGTCCGTGCTGTTGATGGACGGCCCAAACTGTTCATCCGTCGTGGTCCCGCGCGTACACCAGTCGGGAGCTCCCCCGGCGCGGTGGCGTAGCGCATAGCCCTGGCCTTCGCCGCGCTTGCTCACCCAAGGTGACCAGTCGTCGCCGCTCACGCCCTTTACCCAGGCGAGCAGCGTCAAGTTTGAGTACAGCTTGAAGTTCGACTCGTTCGCGATCTGGATGAAGTCGGGCTCGCCGCCCCCGCCGATGAACTTGATGCCCCGTCCGATCAAGCTGTTCGTGCCGCGTGCCGAGCTGCTGTTGGCGTCCACGAGGGTCCCGGGATTGGCGCCGGTCGAATCCCGGTATTCGCCACTGGTTTCGCCCAGATGCCAGACCCCCACGTAGCCTTCCGACCAGGTGGCGCCGTTGGTGGTGTAGGCGGGCGCGGTGGCGGCGGAGGCATTGCCCCACATGGCCCACACCGTGGTGGTGCTGCTGGCCAGGCCGGGCACCTGTACCCACACGTAGGAATTGGTGTTGGTGGACCAGGTTTCAATTTCGTAGTTCAGCAGGCGGGTCTGGCCGCCGTCCGTGAAGCGCAGGTCGGCTCCCGAGGCGCTGAGAAAACCGTTGTAGTTGAAGTTGGTGATGGCGCTGCCCAGCACCACCAGGGCTGGGAAGTTGGTCAGGTTTTCCCGGCCGTAACCGCAGAACTGAACCTGCACGCGGTAGGGGAAGGCGCTGCTGGCAAAGGTGCCCGTTCCTTGCAGGGCAAACGTGTAGGGATTTTCGTCGGGGTCATCGCTGGCGATGGACACGGTGGCCTGCCGGGTGCCCGTGCCCAGCGGGAGGAAGCGGACCGTGAAGGTGGTTTTGGTGTTTCCCGACAGCGTGGTAGAAGGCTGGGTGGTCACCACGAAATCCGCCGCGTTGGCGCCACTGATGCTCACTGCGGGTGAACCATTCAGATGCAGCAAGCCGGAGGCGGCGTTGGTGATGGTGAAGGTCCTGGAGATGCCGCTGCTGGTTAGATCCAGGGAACCAAAATCCGTGCCGATGGCCGATCCCGTGGTAAGTTCGCCGCTGGCAATGGAAGCGCCGTTGATGCCGAGCAACTGGATGTCGGGGGGCGGGGGACTGTAGACCAGACCGATGTTGGTGCTGCCGAATTGCTGGATGACCCACGTGCCATCATACGGATTGCTCAGGCCGGACAGATCCAGCCGGAAAAGGTTGGTCGCAAATCCGGAAATCGTGGCGGCGTTGGCGATCAGTTGGGTGGTGGCCAATCCGC
>CAYTVN010000233.1:0-5900 GCA_964441655.1 uncultured Verrucomicrobiota bacterium
GGGCAAAGGCCTCCAGGCGGCCCATCACGATGCAGTTGGTGATGATCAACCCCACAAACACGCTCATCTGGCGGCTGATGTCGTATACGTAAGCGCGAAGGATCTGGTCCGTCACGATAACCAGCGTGGAGACCACAGCCAGTTCGATGATGATGCGGATTTTGCTCGGAATCTGGTTGCGCATCATGGAGATGACCAGGTTCGAGAAGGCGGTCACCACGGTCAGACCGACCGACATGACGAAGGCTTTGTCCACCTGGGTGGTCACGGCCAGGGAGGAGCAGATGCCCAAAATCTGGATGGTGACCGGGTTGTTTTCGGACAGGGGATCGACAATTACTTTTTTAATGGACGTGGCCATGGGGGCTCCTCGCTAACTGCCGCGCTGCAACTTAAAGTACGATTCGTATTTATCAATGGTCGCGTTAATAAAACGGGTCACCCCGTTGCCGGTCAGGGTGGCGCCGCTGATGCCGTCCACCGCGTGGTCGTTGCCCTGCGGGTACTTGTCGGCCACCTTGCCCTTCACTACTTCAAACCGCACGCGCTGGCCATTGCTGACCACCTTCTTACCCTTGAAATTGTTCTGGAACCAATCGGCCTCCACCTCTCCGCCCAACCCGGGGGTCTCACCGTGACGATAAAAGGTGGTGCCCGCGATGGTGGCCAGGTCGCCCTCCAGCGCCAGGTATCCGTAGATGGTGGACCACAGCCCTTTGCCGGAAATCGGGAAGGCGTACTTCTTCACCACGCCGTCCTCTTTCCACACGTAGAGGGGCAGGGGATCCTTGGCTTCCGCGGCGCTGGCCACGGCCTGGCCGGTGGCTCCGTCAAGGGTGAGCTCCGAGATGTGCTCGTTGAAGATGGCCTCCACTGCCGGACCCTTGATGCGCTTGTGGTTTTCGTCGTAGATGGATACGCCGAACGCCTTTAAAACATTCATTTTCCGGTCAATTTCGACGTTGTAGTCCTGCGGCTTCTTCAGGGTGGAAGCCGTGGCGGACAGCATCAAGCTGCAGATCAGGCAGACGATGGCCGCATAGATAATGACGAACGAATCACCCTTAGGCGTAGACATTACGCGTCCTCCGCTTGATATGCGCCTGCACCACGTAGTGGTCCACCAGGGGCGCCATGACATTCATAAACAGGATGGCCAGCATGGTCGCCTCGGGGTAGGCCGGGTTGGCCACGCGAATCAGGATGATAAGGGCGCCGATGAGGAAGCCGTAAATCCATTTGCCGGGATTGCTGGCTGCCGCCGATACCGGGTCGGTGGCCATGAACACGAGGCCGAAGGCAAAGCTGCCGATGACCGCGTGGTAGTAGAAGGGCAGGTGGGCGAGGGGCTTCAGGCTGGGCCCGCCAAAGTGCTGGAAGAGGGCGGAGGTCGCGGCCAGACCGAGCAGGCCGCCCGCCATGATGCGCCAGGAGCCCACGCCCGACAGAATGAGGATGGCCGCCCCGATCAGACAGCACAGCACCGACGTTTCGCCCATGCTGCCGGGTTCCAGACCGAGGAACATGGACTTGAGGGTGTACCCGGCGTGATGTAACGAATCCAGGATGGTCTCGTTGCCATGCTGGACCATGCCGACGGAAAGCGGGGTTGCCCCCGTGAAACCCTCGACCACCGGTCCGCCCTTGACGACGCTGGTCCAAACCCGGTCGCCCGTGATCTGGGCCGGATAGGCGAAATACAGGAAAGCACGTGCGGTTAGCGCGGGATTGAGAATGTTGAACCCGGTTCCGCCGAAGATTTCCTTGCCGATCACCACGCCGAAGGTGACGCCCGCCGCGACCTGCCACAGAGGGATGGTGGGGGGCAGGGTGAGCGGAAACAGCAGGCCGGTGACCAGAAAGCCTTCGCTCACCGGGTGCTTGCGCACCACCGCGAACAAGACTTCCCAGATGCCGCCCACCGCATAGGAGGTGATGATGATGGGCAGGCACAGGATCAGGCCTTGGATCACGTGTTCCATGAACCCGGCATTGGCCACCATGTTTACTGTGTTGTGCTGGTAGCCCGCGTTGAAGATGCCGAACAGGGTGCAGGGGATCAGGGCCAGCACCACCATGATCATGGCCCGCTTGAGGTCAATCTGGTCGCGCACATGCGGCGCGCCGTGGGTGACCTCGGCCGGGGTGAGCAGGAACGTTTCGTTGGCTTCGTGCAGGGGGAAGAGGCGTTCAAACTTCCCACCGGGCAGGAAGAGCGGCCGCATCTTCTCCATCTGCTTTTCCAGGAGCTTCTTCACGTCAGATTCCTTCCTTCTCTACATCGTCCAGACCCTTCCGGATGATGCTCATCAAATCCATTTTGGACGGGCAGGCAAAGGCGCACACCGCAAAGTCTTCCGGCTCCACTTCGAGCAGGCCCAGCTTGACGGCCTCGTCGGTGTCGTTGGCCAGCACCGCGCGCACCAGGTAGTCGGTCATGATGTTCAGCGGCAGATACTGGTCGTACAGGCCGGTCAGCACCATGGGTCGCAACTCGCCGTGCTGGTTGGTGCCGAGCGCCCATTCGCGCTTCAGGCCGCCCAGCCAGGTGGAGGCGAAGGCACGCGAAGCGCTGAAGAAGGAGAAACCCGGGGTGGCCCAGCCCAGCAGGTGCCGTTCCCGGTCTTCCAGCAGAATGGTCAGCGCCTGGTCATCGTTGTGCAGGCTGTCGTCCAGCGAGCTCTTGACGCCCGCGAATATGTCGCCGCGGATGATGCGGGTTTCTTCCGACGCCAGCTTCCCGCGCAGCAGACTGGCCAGGGATTGCCCGTTGCGCACGCGGTAATAATTGCGCGATCCGTCCACCACGCCCGGGCCGGACAGGCTGATGATGCGGGTGCCCGGCACCTCGCCGTTCAGCAGCAACTGCCCGATCTGGATCACATCCTGGCCCTTGATCGTCCACACCACATCGGTGGGCTTCATCGGCGCCAGGCGGCTGATGTGCACGCTGGTATTGCCAGCAGGGTGGGGTCCTTCAAAGGTGTGCACTTCGGCGTTGCGGGCCGCGGTCAGCGCGGGCGCATTGGAAAGCTTCCCGTCGAGGCACAGGAAAAGTTTGCCTTCGGTCAACCGGGAGAGCGCATCCACGCCGGCTTGAAACGCCAGCTCGCGTCCCTTCACCACCACATTGAGATCGGGCAGGTAGGGCGCGGTGGCCATGCCGTTGATGAAGATGGCCTTGGGCTGGGCCGCCGGATTGGCCACCCGGCCGAACGGGCGCTGCCGGATCAGGGCCAGCAAGCCGGTGG
This sequence comes from uncultured Verrucomicrobiota bacterium, assembly GCA_964441655.1. Classification (GTDB taxonomy): domain Bacteria; phylum Verrucomicrobiota; class Kiritimatiellia; order CAIVKH01; family CAIVKH01; genus CAYTVN01. The sequence continues at coordinate 3,252 of CAYTVN010000233.1, forward strand.
CCAGCAGGTGCCCCAGCAGGGTGTCGCGGTTCAGGTTGCGGATGTCGGTGGGCTGATAGCGGGTATAGGACTCCGCCTGCTCGTGGGCGTCCACCTTGATGATGATTTTTTCCAAGGCGCGCCGCGGCCCGTACACAATGGATTCCACCACGCCGCCCGCGGGCGCGGTGACGCGGAATGCTTCGTTGCGCTTGTCGTAAAACAGAGGCGTGCCGCGTTTCACCGCCGCACCTTCCGTGATCAGCAAACGGGGCTTCAGGCCCGCGATGTCCTGCGGATAAACCGAAATCCGGTCCGCGGCAGGTGCATCCACCACCACTGCTTCGGGCGCACCCTTGAGGCGGATGTCCAGGCCCTTCTTCGTACGAAACGACGCCATATCGTCACCTGCGGTTAGTGCTTGTACCGGCAAAAGTTAAAGCGCGATAGGGTACTGGTCCGCCGGGCAATGTCAATGCGCGGGGGGAAGAAAAGTGATCCGCAATCCGCGGTCCGTGATCCGTGTTCATAGACCAGATCACGGGTATGCCTATGCGGATCACGGTTTACGGATGACGGATCACTGATTACGGATCACTGCTTCACTTGGCCGCGAAGGCCAAGTTCTTCCGCAGGGCGGGCCGCATGTCCGCATTCATGAAGGACTGCCAGGCGCCCAGCATGGCCGGCCATGCGGTCAGGGCCTGCTCCGCTTGCAGGCATAGTTGCTCCACAAATTGCACCGCGTCCGCCTGTTCGGCCGGGGTCAGCGTGGCCGCCGTGGTTTTCCCGCGGGCTTCGTCGCTGCCCATGCTTTTACCGGACAACTGCTCCGTGCCGGTGGCATCCAGGATGTCGTCTGCCAGTTGATAGGCCGTACCGACGGCATAGCCGGCCTCGGTCAGGGTGGCGGCCAGGGTGGCATCCGTGCCGCCGCAGGCTCCGGCCGCGAAGGCGAACAGTGCGCCCGTTTTGCGGCGGGCGATGCTGACCGCGTTGTCCCAGCTGGGCGTTTTGCCGCGCAGCACCAGTTCCTGCTCCGATTCCGCGTCACACACTTCACCGGTCAGGCGCACCAGCAGGTGGGTCAGCCGGGGATCGCCCGAATCGCAGGCCAGCTCCACCGCCTTGAACAGCATCATGTCGCCCACCAGGATGGCGCCGGAAATACCGCGTTCCACCCAGAAGGTGGGGGCGTTGCGCCGCAGGTATCCGCCATCGATGACGTCATCGTGCAGCAGACTGGCCGCATGGACCAGCTCCACGGCGGCGGCGGCGTGGACCAGCGTTCGATAGGGCACCTGGGCCGCCGGGCCGACCCGGAAAATAAGGCGGGAACGCAGCATCTTGCCCTGGCCCATCAGGCTTTCCGGCGAGGTGGCGATGCGGCTCAGGACCGTGCGCGACATGGCGTCCGCCATGAGCTGGCGAACGTCGCGAAGACACGTATCAATAGATTCTGGTACGGAAGAATTCATCTTGCACAGGCCTGCGTGCGACTATGCCGCACCCCCTAACACGTGTCAAACGAATGGGCAGAGATAACGAAAAATGACCCTGCCGGTGACCGCACTCGAGAGCCCGGCCGGGAGCCCTCGCCTCAATTCAGAACCCTGTCATCCGAATTTCCCGCGAAACCGCTTTCCAGTCCTCGTTGTGCTGTGTAATCTTCACGTCAAACGTATATGGCAGCAGATACAGTATCAAGGCGTAAGCCAATGGTTTCATCGTGGTTATACCGATTGGCGCGCAACCCTGAGAGCACGATGAAAACCAATCATCTTCGGCCCGCTTCTTCCCGCCCCTCCACGCGTTCCGGCTTCACGCTGATCGAGCTTCTGGTGGTGGTGGCCATCATCGCCATTTTGGTGGGCATCGTGATTGGCATCGCCGGCTACTCATCCAAGAAGTCAGCCACCGCCAAGGCCCTGTCTGACTTGGAGCGCATCAAAACGGCGCTCGAGGAATACCGGATGGCGAAAGGCGGCTACATCAATGCCACCATCACCACCACGGATGCCACCTATAGCACGTTCACCAACACCCTGGCTCAGTATGTGCCCAACTTGAACTGCATCGATCCGTGGGGCCGTCCCTATCAATATGTGCCTAATAAATTGCCCAATCAACCTGTGCTCGTGTACCGGCTTTGGTCGCAGGGTGCGCTGACCACCACCACCGACGATGATGTGGACAGCACGGGTGGGAAATATTAGGCCCGAACGCGTAAACGGGTGAACGGGTGGCGGACCCTGGTGTAGTATCTACTTGGAGACAAAGAGGATGAAACTGAACCGTAAATATCAAGCGGGGGCGGGAAAACGAGCCTTCACCCTGATCGAGCTCCTAGTGGTCATCGCCATCATCGCCATTCTGGCCGGACTTTTGTTGCCCGCCGTGACCACGGCCATGCAGCGGGCCAAGAAGGCCCAGTGCCAGGCCGAACTGCAGTCCATCAAGACCGCCGTGCAGAGCTTCTTGAACGATTACGCCAAATTGCCCGTGGCCACGGCGGCGGAGCACGGAACGGCGGACCGGCAATATGACGGAGGCAGCAGCAAGCCCATTTTCCAAATTCTCACGGCCAGCGAAACCGCGTCCACGCCGGTGAATTCCCGCAAGATCGTCTACTTGGAATCCACCGCAGCGTCCACCGATGGTCCCTTTAAC
>CAYTVN010000234.1:0-5887 GCA_964441655.1 uncultured Verrucomicrobiota bacterium
GGCCGGCCTGGACATGGGTATCGTCAACGCCGGCCAGCTGGCGGTCTACGACGACCTGGAATCCGAGCTGCGCGATCTGGTCGAGGACCTGGTGTTGAATCGCCGGGCGGACGCCACCGAGCGGCTGCTGGAATACGCCACCCGCTTCGATACATCGCAAGGCGGCAAACAGGACGATTCGGCCAAGCTGGAATGGCGGCAGCTCCCGGTGGCCAAGCGCCTGGAACATGCGCTGATCAAAGGCATCACCGATTTCATTGAGCAGGACACGGAGGAAGTCCGCCAGCAGGTCGCTACCCCGCTGGAGGTCATCGAGGGCCCCCTGATGGCCGGCATGGGGGTGGTGGGCGATCTGTTCGGCGCGGGCAAAATGTTTCTGCCCCAGGTGGTGAAAAGTGCGCGGGTGATGAAGAAGGCGGTGGCCTATCTGGAGCCCTATTTTGAAGAGCTGAAGCGGCAGGGCGCGGCCAGCGTGAAGGGACGCATCCTGATGGCCACGGTGAAGGGCGACGTGCACGACATCGGGAAAAACATCGTGGGCGTGGTTCTGCAGTGCAACAACTACGAGGTCATTGATTTGGGGGTCATGCAGCCGTGCGACAAGATTTTGAAGACCGCGCGGGAACGGCAGTGCAATGTGATCGGCCTGAGCGGTCTGATCACCCCGTCCCTGGATGAAATGGTGAACGTGGCCAGCGAGATGAAGCGGGAAGGGTTCACCGTCCCGCTGCTCATCGGCGGCGCCACCACCTCCAAGGTGCACACCGCAGTCAAGATCGCCCCGCAATATGATCACCCGGTGGTGTATGTGCCGGACGCGTCCCGGGTGGTAAATGTGGTCAGCAAGTTGATCAGCGCGGAACACCAGGCAGGCTATGCGACGGAGGTGGCGGCGGAGTACGAGGCCATCCGCGAGTTACAGAAACAGCGTCAGGGTAAAGATCAGTTCCTGTCCCTGGCCGATGCGCGCGCCAATCCGGTGCGCACCGACTGGGCGGCGTACACCCCGCCCCGGCCCACGTTCCTCGGGGTCAAACCGCTGGTGAACTATCCCCTAGAGAAGCTGGTGGAGCGGATTGACTGGACCCCGTTCTTTGCGACCTGGCAGCTGAATGGGCTGTATCCGGAGATTTTCAGCGATGAGACGGTGGGCGAGGAGGCCAAGCGCCTGTTCGCGGATGCGCAGAAGATGCTGAAGCGGATCATCGATAGCCGCTGGTTGCAGGCCAATGCCGTGTTCGGATTCTGGCCGGCCAACCGGGTGGGCGACGATGTGGAGGTTTACACCGACGAATCCCGCGCCCAGGTCCTTCACACCTTCCACTTCCTGCGCCAGCAGATGCGCAAGTCCACCGAGCGCCCCAACGTATGTCTGGCGGACTACATCGCGCCCAAGGAGAGCGGCAAGGCTGATTACCTGGGCCTGTTTGCGGTCACCGCCGGGTTGAACATCGAAACCCAGGTGAAGAAATTCGAGGCCGCCCACGACGATTACAACGCCATCCTGCTCAAGGCGCTGGCCGACCGCCTGGCCGAGGCGTTTGCCGAACATCTGCACGAGCGGGTGCGTAAGGAGTACTGGGGATACGATGCGGCCGAGGTGCTGACCAACGATGACCTCATTCAGGAAAAGTACCGGGGCATCCGTCCGGCCCCCGGCTACCCGGCCTGCCCGGATCATACGGAAAAGGGCCCACTGTTCGAACTGCTGCAGGCCACGGAGAAGGCCGGCATTCAGCTGACCGAAAGTTTTGCCATGATGCCGGGAGCGGCGGTGAGCGGCTTTTATTTCTCGCACCCCGATTCGACCTACTTTGGGATGGGCCGTATCGCAAAGGATCAGGTCGAGGATTATGCGCGGCGCACCGGCCGAGATCTGGCCACGGTGGAGCGCTGGCTGGCGCCGATCCTCGGCTACTAGTCGTGTGAACGTTGTAGAAGCCGCTACGCGAGCGGCATGTCGGCGCGTTCTCAACGACTCGAGTGACGGAAGAACCGTCTTCAGGCTGGAGCCGCGCGCCCAACGTGCGCGCCTACAGATCAAAGGACGGCGCGAGAAACTGGGCGCAGATTCGTGGAACTTGGAACCTGAAACGTGGAACTTGGAACGGCCTCATCCCGGCGTCGGGAAGCGGGACCAGCGCGGGCTTTGAAGGAAGGGATTGGTCGCGAGTTCCCGGGCCAGTGTTGTCGCCGGCCCATGTCCGGGATACACCACCGTTTCGGGGGGCAATTTCATCAGCTTTTGCAGCGACGCCCACAGGGTTGCGGCGTGCCCGCCTGGCAGGTCCACCCGGCCGACGGCACCCGCGAAGAGAACATCACCCGGGAACAGCAGGCCGAGTTCGGGAAAGTGGAAGCTGACACTGCCCGGAGAATGGCCCGGGGTCTCCAGCACGCGGTAATGGAATCCCAGGTCGGTCCATTCCTGGCCCTCGGCCAGGGCGCGATCAATGGCTTTAGGCGCACGCGGGGTGTCGTAATAGGGCGGCATGGCGTTGGCTTCGGTGAAGGCCCAGGCCGCATCCGTGGGATGCATGGCGATGGGCGCCGGCAGCTTCTCGGCCAATTCAGCCAGACCGGATACGTGATCCATATGGCCGTGGGTCAAGAGATACAGCGCCGGGCGCAGCCGGTTTTCACGCAGGGTGGCGGCAATGCGGGGGGCCTCGTCGCCGGGATCAATGACCAAGGCACGCCCCGAGGATTCATCTGCCAGAATATGGCAGTTGGATGCAAACACCCCGACGGTCAGCGAAACCACCACGGCTAGAACAGGGTGTAAATGAAGGGGGCCACGCTGGAGCCGGTGATTATGAACAGGGTCAACAGCAGCAGGACCAATACGATGGGAATGATCCACCACGCCTTGTTCTCCCAGGCGAAGCTGAAAAATTCGCCCAGCAGGCGACCGATGTAACGAAGTGTGCGCATGGTATGGATCTCCAAGGTGCGAAAAACTACCACACTGAAATGGTTTCACAAGTGCGTAAACCGGCGGAACGGGGTATAAGTCGCCACCCATGAGTGAGTCCTTTTCAGATCGGTTGGCCCGGGTGCAGGAGCGTATGATGGCCGCGTGTGCGCGGGCGGGGCGGCCGGATGGCTCGGTTGAGCTGATTGCCGTGTCCAAGACCCATGGACCCGACGCGGTGGCCGAGGCGGTGTCGTGCGGGTTGCGGGTATTTGGAGAGAACAAGGTGCAGGAAGGCCGGGCTAAAATCCCGCTCTGTCCGAGCGGTCTGATGTGGCACCTGATCGGGCATCTGCAAAGCAACAAGGCGTATGCCGCCGTGGAGCTGTTCGATGTGATTCATTCCGTGGACAGCATGAAGTTGTTGCCGTTGTTGGATCGGGCGGGGGATGAGTTGTGCAAGCGGGTCCGGATTTTCATCGAGGTCAACGTTTCGGGTGAAGCCAGCAAATTCGGAGCCAAACCGGAGGAAGTTCCCGCGCTGCTGGAGGCCGCCAATGGCCTGACCCGGCTGGATGTGGTTGGGTTGATGACCATGGCCCCGCTGGCGCCCGATCCGGAAAAAGCGCGTCCGCATTTCCGTCGGCTGCGTGAATTCCGCGATCGCTGGTCGGCGGCGACCGGAACCCCGCTTCCGGAACTATCCATGGGCATGTCCCACGACTTCGAAGTGGCGATTGAAGAGGGGGCCACCTGCGTTCGGGTGGGCACCTTGTTGTTTGGTGCGCGGGAACGTAAGCCGATCCCCAGTGATAACGATGCGGACTAGCAGGAGCCGACCATGACTAAACTTGAGGAAGCCCGGATTGTTTTTGTGGGGGCAGGCAACATGGCCGAGGCCCTGGTGCGGGGATTGCTGGCGGGTGCGGTCTGCCCGGCCGCTCATATTACCGTGACCGATGTACGGGTGGAGCAGTTGGCCTACTTTCAATCCACGTTTGGGGTGGCGGGTACGGGTGATAATGCAGCCGCCGCGGCTCGAGCTGACGTGCTTTTCCTGTCCGTGAAACCCCAGCAGCTGTCCGAGGTTGTGAAAGGGCTGGCTCCGCATCGGAAGGCCGGCGCGCTGGTCATCAGCATCGCCGCCGGGGTGCGGACAGAGACGCTGGAGGCCTTGCTGGGCGGGACTGCGCGTGTGGTGCGCGCCATGCCCAATACGCCGGCCCTGGTGGGGGCGGGGGTGACCGCCATCTGTCCGGGACGCCGTGCTGCTGCGGAGGACCTGGAGCGGGCGGAGATCCTGCTGCGTGCGGTGGGCACCGTGGTGCGGGTGGATGAATCCGCGATGGATGCGGTAACTGCGGTCAGCGGCAGTGGCCCGGCCTACGTGTTTTATTTTATGGAGGCCCTGCTGGAGGGTGCGCAGAAGCTGGGGCTGGAGCCGGAATTGGCCAGGCAACTGGTCTATGGCACCCTGGCCGGTGCGGTCAAACTGGCGGAGCAGAGCGATGTTGGTCCCGGGACGTTGCGGGAGCGAGTGACGTCCAAAGGCGGTACCACGGCGGCGGCCCTGGAAGTGGTGCGATCGCGCGCGGTGGCGGAGGCCTGGGTGCAGGCCCTGGCGGCGGCGCGGCAGCGCTCGGTGGAACTTTCCAAGGGTTGATGCCATGAGCCGTCGCCGGAAATGGGAGGACGAAGAGGCACCCCCGGTGCGCGCCGGTTTCTGGGCGCGATGCCGCTATCTATTTCTGATTTCGCTCACCCTGTTTGTGATTCTTTACGGGGCTGGTCAGGCCATGGCGCGCACCGCGGGTTTTCGCGACCTGATGGGGCAGCGGCTGGAATCCCTGATGGGCATGCCGGTTAAAATCGAGGGCAGTTCGGTGAACTGGCGGTTTGACCTGACCCTGCTGAACCTGGTCACCGAAGGCACCAAACGGCCGGACAGTCCCGGTCTGCGGGCCCGGCGCATTCATCTGGCGTGGTCGTTTGCACGGTGGTGGCGCGACGGTATCGGCTTGCGTGCCGTTGAACTGGATCATTGTTCGGTGGTGTTCAAGCTGCAGGATGATGGCGATTGGGCGCCCCGCGAATTCCGGGCCCTGGGTGAATTGATGGCTCCCTGGCTGGAGTTCGATCTGAAACCCAAGACCGCGGCGGCGTCCGTTCCTGTCGCCACGAACGAGGCCAGCCCCTCCGTTTTTGCCGGGGCGCACGAGTGGCCGGACCGGCTCAAGGCGTCGGGCACACGTTTTGCCATGTCGGACAGCCGGGTGGTCTGGTGGGATGGCGCGGCCTCACCACGGGCATCGGTGGAAGGGGTCGGTCTCTGGCTGACCCCGGCCCAGGTGCCGGGGCGCACCATTCAGCACCTGAAAATGAACGTGGAAAAGGCCTCCGCGCAGACCGGGAATCAGGTGCGAAACCTCCGGGTGGAGGTTCTGGACGTGGGCACGCAGAAGATTGTCCTCGGCTTCGAAGCCGAGCGCCAACAGGGCCCGGTGGATCCCGCCGACCCACGACCTTGACTTTGCCCATCGCCTCCCTAAACTTTAGCGGTTTTCAGGCCAACATAGCTCAGCTGGTAGAGCAGCTCATTCGTAATGAGCAGGTCGTCGGTTCGAATCCGACTGTTGGCTCCACCATCAGATCGCCCGGGCGGTAGGTCCGAGGCGCAGGAGTTCAACGTGGCGCACCGCATATTTAACCTGTACGAAGTGGCGGATTACCTCCACCTGTCCCGCGGTGACATCGAGCGCCTGGTCCGCCGCAATGAAATCCCCTTTGAGCGCAAGGGGGAGAAACTGATTTTTAATCGCAATGAAATTGATGGGTGGGCCTCCAAGCGCATCATCGGTTCCGGGAAGGGCAGCGAACAGCTGGCGGAGTTCCACAAGAAAACGACGGAAGCCAAGAGCCACAACCTGGCCAAGAACCACGCTATCATTCCCGACCTCCTGAAGCCGACCTTTG
>CAYTVN010000235.1:0-3657 GCA_964441655.1 uncultured Verrucomicrobiota bacterium
CGGGCGTGGGCGCAGGGGGCTGCATCGGCGGTTGTCACGCGCGACCCGGGCCGGGGTGTCCCAGAGGGGATCGGTAAACGTGTTGATCGATACCGCCATGCTGGGGATGCCCAGGATGGTGCCCTCAGTGGCTGCGGACACGGTGCCGGAATAGATGACGCTGATACCCGCGTTGGGCCCTAGGTTGATGCCGCTGATCAACAGATCCGGGCGATGTTCCAGCAGGCCGCTGACCGCCAGTTTCACGCAGTCCGCCGGGGTTCCGCCCACCGCGTGGCCGAAGAAAGCCCCGTCCCGGTCCAGGCGGCGGCATTTGATGGGATTGGAGATGGTGATGGCATGGCCGACCGCGCTTTGCTCCGCCGCCGGGGCCACAACATGGGTTTCCCCCAGATCATGCACGGCGTCGTAAAGGGCCTGGATGCCGGGGGCGTGAATACCGTCGTCGTTACAGATGAGAAGTCGCATGGCGACAATCTGGCATGGTCAGGGGGCCGGAACAAGCGCAAGCATCACGCCCTTGGCTTGCCATGCCGGGGCGGGGGCGGTACGGTTGTTGCAAGGCCGTGCTAGACGGGGAAGTAGCGGTGCCCTGAGTTCCCGGTTAAACGGGAAGGACCTGCAATCCGCTCCAGCAGGGTTGAATTCCCGCGCCAGGCAGTGACAGAAGGATGGCCGTCCCGGGTGGCGGTGTTGAAGGTTGGGCTTTGGGTGACGGAGGCAGGTGAATCCCGCCAGGACCGGAAGGTAGCAACGGTAAACCAACGTTCTCCGGGTGCCCAGATCACCTGGCTGGAGCCGTGAACTGGATACGGCCACTGGATGAAACTGTCGAAGGCGGGTGCACGGCCGTTTGTACAGCGCGAGAAGGATGGCGCATGAGCGAGAACGAGAAGAAATACGAAGTGCTGGCCCGGAAATACCGGCCCCGGCAGTTTAGCGAAGTGGTCGGCCAGCAGCACGTCACCCAGACCCTGGTGCAGGCCGTGCAGCGCAAACGCATCGCTCAGGCCTATCTATTTGTCGGCCCGCGTGGCGTGGGCAAGACCACCATCGCGCGCATCCTGGCCAAGGCCCTCAATTGCGAAAAGGGTCCCACGCCCACCCCCTGCGATGTGTGCGACAATTGCAAGCAGATCACGGCGGGCGGGCATCTGGACGTGCTGGAAATTGACGGCGCCTCCAACAACGGCGTGGATCAGGTGCGCGACCTGCGGGACAGCGTGAGCTACGCCCCGGCGCGGGGTGGCTACAAGGTCTACATCATCGACGAAGTCCACATGCTCACCATCGGCGCCTTCAACGCGCTGCTGAAGACGCTAGAAGAGCCGCCCGAGCACGTAAAATTCATTTTCGCAACCACCGAACCACAGAAGGTGCCGGCCACCATTCTGTCCCGCTGCCAGCGCTTCGACCTGCGCCGCATTGCCACCCGCGACATGGTGGCGCATCTGGCCATGATTGCCAAAGCCGAGAAGGTCCACATTGATGACGATGCCCTGCTGGCCGTGGCGCGCGGCGCCGAAGGCGGTCTGCGGGATGCGGAATCCGCCCTGGACCAGCTGATGACGTTCTGCGGGAAGGAAATCACCGAATCCAACGTGCTGTCGGTGTTTGGTCTGGTCTCGTGGCAACATCTGGAGCAGTTGGTGGAAGCCTTGTTGAAGGGTGATCTGGCCGGCTTGTTGCGTCTGGTGGCGGAGCTGGATGAGGCGGGCAAGGATCTGCAACGGCTGAGCGTCGAAGTGCTTGAATACCTGCGCAATTTGCTGGTCATCGCCTATGCCGCGGATGTGCTGGGCGAGCGGGAATTGGCGGATTCCCAATTGGTGACGCTGCGTCGGCAGGCCAGCCTGGTTCCGCCCGGACGTCTGGCCCATGTGGTTGAGGTGTTGATCGAGGCTCAGGGCCAGATCCGTCATGCGTTGGCCCGGCGCACCATTTTGGAAGTCGCCCTGATCCGGGCGGCCCGCGCGGCCAGCGTGGCCACGTTGGATGAGGTTCTGGCTGCGTTGGCCGGAGTTGAATCCGCGGCGGGTACCGCATCGGTCGCAACGCCTGTGGTCGCGGAGCCGACCACACGTTACGACGAGCCGGAGGAAGCGCCGGAAGTTCCGACGCCTTCGCCAGCCGCCGGTGGTCTGGCACGTTTGCGGCAGAAATGGCCGCAGATTCTGGAACGTGTGCACGCGGCGGCGCCTCTGGCCAAAGGCTATCTCAAGGACGCCGCCCCGGCCCAGGTGGACGGGCATCGGGTCACGCTCGCATTTGACCCTGAATTTGCGGACAGCTGCGAAAAGCTGAAAGTACCGCGTGCTTTGCGGGCGGTGCAGGCCGCTCTGGAGTGGGCCTTGGGCCACGAGGTGGTGCTGGACCTGAAGGTTGGCGCGGTGGCGGAATCCGAGGGCACACCCGCGAGTACAGGGGAGACTCCGGCCGCCTCTGATCGTCGTCCGCCCGCCCGCAGCGGCAAGGATTGGGTGGCGGATCCTGCCGTGAAACGGGCCCTGGAAACATTCAACGGAAACATCGTCGATATTCGGGAATAAAGGAGTTTGCACCATGGTTAACATGATGAAATTGATGAAGCAGGCCCAGGCCATGCAGAGCAACATGCAGAAGCTGCAGGCTGACCTGGCGGAACGCACCTATGAATTTTCATCCGGGGGCGGGGTGGTGAAAGCGGTGGCCAAGGGCGATATGACGCTGGTGAGCCTGACCGTGGATCCCAAGGCCGTGGACCCCCAGGATGTGGATATGCTGCAGGATCTTGTCATCAGCGCGGTGAACGGAGCGCTCCAGCTGGCGCGTGATTCCGCCGCAGAGGAAATGGGCAAGATTACCGGCGGCCTCGCGCTTCCCGGCATGTAAGGATCATGCCGGAACCGCTGGACAAACTGATTCAATTGCTGGCCCGTCTGCCTGGAGTGGGGCGACGCTCGGCCGAGCGCATGGCGTGGGCTCTGGCGCGCGATCCCGGTGGATTGACCCGGGACTTATCCCTGGCCCTGGCCGACACGGCGCAGCGAATGACGGCCTGTTCGCGCTGCGGCAACATCACCACGCGAGCCGAGGATCCCTGCCGTTTGTGCACGGACACCCACCGGGATGATCATATCCTGTGCGTGGTGGAGGATCCCTCGGATCTGATATGGATCGAGCGGTCAGGCGCATTCCGCGGCCGGTATCACGCCCTGATGGGTCGGCTTTCCCCCATGCGCGGGGAAGGGGTGGCCAACACCCGGATGGATGCCTTGCTCGCCCGCTTGAAACCGGAGGGCATTCAGGAGGTTATCCTGGCCTTGAATGCGGACATGGAAAGCGATGCGACGTGCAGTTTTCTTTCGGAGGCCTTGCGGGCACAGGGCATCCGGGTAACCCGTTTGGCGCGTGGTTTACCCACGGGAAGCGGGGTTGGGTATGCGGACAGTGCAACCCTGGCCCGGGCTCTGGAAAACCGTCAGCGCTTCTGAGGTGAGGGCGCAGCCATCGCACTGCGAGGCGCGGCGAGCGAAGGGAGATGGCACGCCAAGCCGGAGTCTCGCTGGGGAAGCCCGCCTTCGCGCCGTGGACGGCGACTACGGCGTGGCAGCCTTCGCACCGCGAGGCGCGGCGAGCGAAGGGAGATGGCACGCCAAGCCGGAGTCTCGCTGGGGA
>CAYTVN010000235.1:3757-5858 GCA_964441655.1 uncultured Verrucomicrobiota bacterium
TGGACGGCGACTACGGCGTGGCAGCCTTCGCACCGCGAGGCGCGGCGAGCGAAGGCTGGTGGAGCGGAAGGGACTCGAACCCTCTACCTCCTCGTTGCGAACGAGGCGCTCTACCAGATGAGCTACCGCCCCAAAAGAAGGCGTATCTTCTACCAGCCTGTGCAGGTACGGGGCAAGCCTCAATCGCCGCCCAGATAGGCGCGTTTCACATCCTCGTCATCGGCCAGGGCTTTGGCCGGGCCGTGCTTGGTGATCTGGCCGGTTTGCAGCACATAGGCGCGGTGGGCAATCTGGAGGGCATGCCAGGCGTTTTGCTCTACGAGTAGGATGGTTTTCCCGGCGACATTTAACTGGGTCAGCGTCTCGAACAAGGCCTCCACCAGGACCGGGGCCAGACCCAGGGTGGGCTCATCGAGCAACAGCAGGGCGGGGTCCTGCATGAGGGCCCGGCCGATGGCCAGCATCTGTTGTTCGCCGCCGGATAACGTTCCGCCCTGCTGGCGACGCCGTTCCGCCAGTCGCGGGAAGAGGGTGAAGACGTCCTCCTTGCGCTTGGCAATGACGACCTGGCTTCGTTCCAGGTAGGCGCCGATGTCCAGATTCTCTTCCACGGTCAGCTGCGGGAAGATGCGACGTCCTTCCGGCACGTGACCGAGGCCGAGGGCGGTTACCTCGAATGGCTTTAACTGCTTCAGAGAGTGGCCGCGGAAATGGATTTCACCGGACTGCGGTCGCACCATGCCCGAGATGGATCGCAGGGTGGTGCTTTTACCCGCGCCGTTGCTGCCGATCAGGGTTACGATTTCACCCGCATGCACCTCCAGCGAAACACCTTTCAGGGCCTCAATATGGCCGTAGGACGTATGTACGTCGCGCAGGCTCAGCAGGGGTGGTGGGTGGGCGCTCATGACACGTTCACCTTGGCGCCCTTGCCCAGATACGCCTCGATGACTTCCGGCACCCGGCGCACCTCGTCCGGCGTGCCCTCGGCAATTTTGCGGCCGTAATCCAACACCGCCACCCGGTCGGATATTTCCATGACCACCTGCATGTGATGTTCGATGAGCAGCAGGGTGATCTTGAGATCGTCGCGCAAACGTTTGATCAATTCGGTCGCGGCGTGGGTCTCCTGCGGGTTCATGCCGGCCGCCGGTTCATCCAGCAACAGCAGCCCCGGCCGCAAGGCGAGGGCGCGTGCAATTTCGAGGCGACGCTGTTCGCCGTAGGGCAGATTGCGGGCCAGTTCGAAGGCGCGTTCGCGCAGGCCCATGTAGTCCAACAGTTCGAGGGTGCGGATGCGGGCTTTTTTCTCCGCACGAAAATAGCGGGGCGAATGGAATACCGTATCCAGGAAATTATAGCGGATCAGGTGGTGCATTCCGACCAGCACATTTTCATAGACCGTCATGGAGCCGAACAGACGGATGTTCTGGAAAGTGCGGCCCACCCCGCGGTGGGCGATGCGTTCCGGCGTGAGACCGTGCAATCGCTTGCCCTTGTACAGGATGCTGCCCTGGTCGGGCCGGTAGACGCCGGTCAGCACGTTAAATAAAGTGGTTTTTCCCGCCCCGTTGGGGCCGATCACGGAAAATATCTGACCCTGCTCCACCTGTAGACTCAGGTCGCTCAAAGCCTGCAACCCGCCGAAGCGTTTGGAGACAGTATGGATATCAAGAATCATGCTGGAATTATGGATGGTGGACGGGATTAACAGGATCAACCGGATCGGATGGCGCCAAAGGTGAAGGGGCGGGGAGGGTCCTGAACTTGCGGCGAATTTCTACTTTAGCGGGGCCGAAATTGATCAAAAGGCCGATTTCTATACCAGTTGATTTCAGATAATGAACAAGTTGGACTTCGTGGATATCGGCCAACTGGCGCACGGATTTGAATTCGACGAGCACGCAATCCTCCACAAGCAAATCCGCCACGAATACCCCCACGGACTTACCCTCGTAAAATACGGGTATTTCCTGCTGAAACACAGACTTCAAGTCCGCCTTCTGCAATTCAATGGCCATGCATCGTTCATAGACAGACTCCAGGTAGCCAAATCCCATCTTGTTATAAATGGTAAAGGCGCACCGGATGATCTGTTCCG
>CAYTVN010000236.1:0-5821 GCA_964441655.1 uncultured Verrucomicrobiota bacterium
GACGACGACTCCGCGCGCGCCGTGGCGGGTTCGCCGAACGATCCACAATTGCGCAACTATCGCGGCATCATCCTGCACGCCCTGGGCCAGTCTTCGGAAGCCCGCGACCAGCTGCGGGAAGCCATTCGCCTGGACCCCGGCCACGCCGAGTCCATGCTGAATCTGGCCATCTTACTGGCTTCCTCCACACCGCCCGAAATCAAGGAAGCCGCGGAATGGTACGAGAAAGCGCTCGCCGCGGGCGCCTCCCGTGACGAGGGTTTGGATCGGCTCCTACAGCAGGGGTCGGCCCCGTGAGGCCGCTGCTCGCGCTGGGTTTGCTGGCGTGTTTGGCGCTGGCGCCGGTGGCCTCCGCCCAGCAGGACCTGACCCGCGACCAGGTGGCGGCCTATGTGGCGTTGACCAAGGCGGATCGTGCTCGTGACCGCGGTGAATCCCTGCCCGCGCTGGCGGGTTATGAAGAGGCACTCACCAAATATACCGGGATCAAGCAACGCGACCCGCGCTGGCATCCGGATGTGGTGCAGTACCGGATACAGTACTGCCTCCAGGAGTTGGACAAACTCAAGGCGCCCAAAGCTCCCGCCGAACCGCCGCCCGAGGTGAAGCCCGCCCCCGCGCCGTCGCCGACCGAGCCGGCGGAACCCGCGCCGGAGGTGGCTCCTCCGTCCAGCCCGCCCGTCGAATCACCCGCGTTGGAGCAGGAGGTTCAGGCGCTGCGCGCACAGGTGACGGAATTGCAGGCCGCGCTGGTGGTCACGCAGAAGCTGGCCCAGCTGGAGCTGGATCAGGCGGCGGTGGTCGCGGAGCGGGATCAATTGCGCGCCCGGGTGGCTGAGCTGGAATCGGCTCCGCGTATGCCGGATCGCACGGAGGAACTGCGGCAGTTGGAAGAGCAGCTGAAGCAGGAGCGTGAGCGCGGGCAGGGCGAAGTGGAGTCCCTGCGCAAACAGGTGGACGACGTGACCCGGGAGCGCGACGAACGGGCGGCCGCCCTGGCCAAGCTGGAGGCCAGCGTGGAGCGGCGGGCGCAGCGGGAAGAGAAACGGAATGCCAAGCTGGAAGCCGAGCAGAAGGCGGTCGAGCAGGAGCTGGAACAGGTACGCCGGCAGGTGACAGAGGCCAACGCCGCCGTGGAGCAGGCGCAGGCTGAGCGTGATCAAGCCCGCCAGGAAGTTGAGCAGGTGCGTTCGCAACAGGGTGCGGCGGGGCAGCAGGAGCAGAATCTTCAGGCGGAACTGGCCCAGGCGCGGGCGGATACCAAGGCGGCCCGGGAAGCGCTGGAACAATGCAAGACCCAGGCGGAAACGCGGCTGCGCGCCTACGAGGCGGCCCAACGCGAGCGCGATGACCTGGAACCCCAGGTTCGGGAGGCGCATCGGCAGATGGTCGAGTTGCAGGCCTCGCTGAAGGCATTGCGGGACAAAGAATCAACGCTGACCGAGGGGTGGAAAAAACAGGTGGATGATTTACGCAAGGAAGTGGCCCGGCTCAAGGCGGGCGTGCCCACCTCGTCGGATATGGAGCAGGCCCTGAATGACCAGATTGAATCCCTGACCCGCCAGTTGCGGGCCGTGCGTGATGAGGCGGGCCAGCGCGAGGCCAAGCTACAGGAGTTGACGCAGGAAAACGAACGCCTGAAGGCGGGCCGCTAATCCTCCGCATGCGCGAGGACTTCCAGCCCTTGCCCGAAAACGAAACGCTGGCGCTGGCGTGGCCGACCCGGCGCCGCGATCTGTTTGATCAACCCGATGCCTATGTGGTGCGCACCCCGGCCAATCCTGACTATGGCCAGCCGGGCTGGACGCGTGACGGGGGGCAGCGGTTTCACCGCGGGGTGGATATTGCCCCGGCCCGCCTGCAGCCCAGCGGGATCACCATCAAGCTGATGTTCACCCGCCTGTCCACCCGCGAAGAATATCCGGCCGAAGTGCCGGGCTGGATTGCGGAAGATGATGCGTATGCGGTGGCGGACGGCGTGGTGGTGGAGGCGGTTGCGCGGGAAGCCGATTCGGATTTTGGCCTGCACGTGGTGTTGCGCCATGCCTGGCCGCAAAGCCGCCTGCCCTTTTACACGCTCTATGGACATCTCGCGAACGTCCAGGTGATGGCGGGCCAGGTGGTGCGGGCGGGGACCTGGTTGGGCGCGTTGGGCGCGACCAGTCGGATTTCGGATGCCCGCAATTGGATGGCCGCCTTCCCGCATCTGCACTTCGAGGCCCGCGACGCCGAGCATCGTCGCTACAACCCGCTGGATTTCCTGCGGCGGTATTTGCGCGAAGAATAGCGTTCCACGTCCAACGTCCCAGGTCCAAAGTCAATGAAGACTCGGAACCTGGAACGTGGAACCTGGGACTACTCCAACTCCACCCGGTAGAAGTTCAGCACATTGGTACTGACTGCATCCGTGTACGTGTTCAGCGGTTCGGTGGCCGCGATGTTGGAGGCGATGCCGATGAAGCCACTGATCAGGTCGGTGGAGCGGGCGAGCAGATAGCTCTTATTCGCTTCGCTTTGCCACGTAATCACATTGCCCACGGCTGGTACGGCGAGACTGGAGGCCTTCAGCAGCGAGTTGGTGCTGGTGGGGTCTGAGCCCGCCGCATATTCGTGCAGGTCAATGAAGCCGTCGCCGTCCCAGTCCGAGGTGGCGGTGACGTTGGTCAGGCTGCCGAAGTAGAAGTCCTCCCAACTGTCCTCAATGCCGTCCGTGTCGGTGTCGCTGCTTTCGCGGATCAAGGTCACGGCGGCGCTGGCCAAGCCCACGCTGTTGGTGCCGCTCACCGTGATCACATTGGTGCCCACGTCTAGGCTCACGCTGCCAATCAGCCAACTGGTGGCAGCGCTGATGGTGCCCACGCTACCGTTGAGTGCGTTGGTCCAACTGATTTCACCCACCAGGTTGGAGGATGTCCCGCCTACGGTCAGGTTGGTAACGGCAAACGAAACCGTCTGGTTCACCGTGGTGATGGCGAGCCCAGGTCCGGGGGTGGGGGCGCCGCCGGTGGTGTAACCAACCACGGAAATGTCGTCCACGTTCCAGCGTTCCGTCGTGTCGTTATTACGAGCCGAGACGCGCAAGGCAATCGAGGTCGCAGTTTCCGGCAGATTGATCACGAGTGTGGCGATGTTGTTCGAGCTCTGTCCGGTCTGGGGTGATTGATTGGAGGCGATGACGCCCGCGGTGGTCGCCAGCGTATTGGTGGCCCAATAGCCCCAGCGCGCGTTGCTGCCGGACGCCCCGGCCACGACGAGGTCCGGCGTGGCGGAAAACGCGGCGCCATCGAGCGCAGCGTAGACGCGCACGACGTCGGTCGCTTCGGAGCCCTGAGTTCCCGTGCTGGCGGTGCTGGACAGATAGAGGCGGACCTGGCGTCCAGTAAATCCGGCAATGGGGGATGAGGCCAGATCCAGTATGTTGGAGGCGTTGATGACCTGCCAGGAGTTGGTGTCGGTGCGCACGCGTTGGTTCGGCGGGAATTCGGCCGCGCCGTTGTTCGTTGAAATATTGCCACTGCCCGCCGTGATGCTCCAGCCGTCGCCGGGCTCAAAGCCCTGGAAGAGGATGTTGGTGAAACTGCCGGGGTCGCCCCCCCCGCCGACGGTCGGATTGACCGTAATGGTGATGGTCTCGTTGTCCGCCCCGTCATTGTCCGCAGCGTTGAAGGTCACGCTGTAGACGTTGGTGGGCGAGGCGTTGGTCCAGGTGAAGGTTCCATTCTCGTTGGTGGAGCTGAACACCGCGCCGGAGGGCAGGTTGCTGGCGGTCAGGGTGACCGTGTCGCCGTCCGTGGGGGTGGCGGTCACCGCGAATTGCAGCGTGTTGCTGATGGTGACCGACTTGTTGCCGATCGCGTTCAGTGTGGGCGGGGTCTGCGCGGGCGGCGCGCCTGGGCAGCCGCCGTCAATCCTCACATCGTCCAGGTACCAGGTGTTGAAGGTCGAGGCGAAACGGAATTTCACCCCGGCTGACGCGCTGAGGTTGGGAGACGACGTTAGCGGGAAGGTGAAGTTGCCGCCCGCACTGCTAACGGCGAAGCTGGAGAGCGAACTGTAGGCGCCGCCGCCCACCGAGTATTCGAGGGTCGCGATCTGACCGTTGCCGCCGGAGCTGGCGTCCACGTAGAAGACGATCTGTGTCGGATAATCCACCGTGGGTGAAATCAAGCTGTCGCCGGAGCCCAACGCGCGGGCGTTGGGTGAGCTCTGGAAGTGAGAGGCGGTGTCGTTGGCTGTTCCGCCATCCGTCCAGCCTGCGGGCACGGAGGTGGATCCGTCGAAAGTCTCGGTCATGATGTTCGAAGGAACGCAGCTGCCGTCGTTAATCGTGATGTACACCGTTTCTGAATTGGTCCCGTCCTTGTCTGCGGCAAAGAAGGTCGAGGTGTAAACGCCCAGCGGTTCCACGTTGTTCCAGGTGAACGTGCCGTTTCCGTTCGTGGACCCGAAAGTCGCGCCGCCCGGCAGGCCCTGCACGGAGAGCGTGATGGGGTCGTTGTCCGTGGAATCGGTGGCGGTCACGGCGAACTGCAGGTTGTTGCTGATCGTGATGTTCTTGTTGCCGATGGCGGCCAGCGCCGGGGGCTGGTTGGTCAGCCCGGCGCCTGCGGTGCCGAAGAACGTCAGGCCCGCGAACGTTAGCGTGCCGGAGGTACCCGCTACGCGGTCGGCCACGCGTACGGTCCAGGTGCCGGCGATCTGTTCACCCCAGTGGTGGACGGACATGAAATTCCAAGAGGCGTAATCATTGCCCGAATCGGCGGAGCGCACCGCGCCCACCACGCTGGTCATGCCGCCGGGGGAAATGAGTTCAATGCGCAGTTGGCCTCGCGTGGCGTGTGTCGCGCTCAGGGTGACCACGGCATGTTCAACCCGCATGCCGGAGGTGACGGTGAACGAGCGGGTGACGCCCGCGGCGTTGTTGTCGGGGATGGCCACGCTCAGGCCGGACTGGTTGGTGGCGAGGTTGATTTGCGCGCCCAGATTGGTCCACGTGGTGGCCATCGCCACCGCGCCGCTGGCGCTGATCATGCCGCCGCCGTACTTGTGGTTGAACACCAAGCCGGCCGAGTTGGTGCGCCAGTCCTGGTCCGAGGGATGATTCCGCGTGGCCGAGCGGATAAGGATTTCCTGCACATCGCGCCAGCCCAGGTTGGTGTTGGCTTGCAGCATCAGGGCGCCCACGCCGGCCGCCAGCGGAGTGGCCGAGGATGTGCCGCCAAACGTGGCGGTGTAATTGCTGTCAGCGGGTTCGCCCGAGGTGGCGCCATCGTTGTAGCCGTCGGCGCCCGTGCGGTCCACCGTTGTAATGCCGATTTCGGCGCCCAAGGAGTTGTCGCCGCTGGAGGGCGCGGCCACCACGATGTTGGCTCCTTTTTCGCTGTACCACGATTGCGTGCCGACGATGCACACGGCGCTGATGGCGATGGAATAAATGGAGTTCGCGTAGCCGTCGTAATTGGAGTCGTCTACCCCGGCTTCGCCGCCGTTGCCGCCAGCCCAGTAGATCAGGCTTCCCTTGCCGCCTCGCCCGACAGTGCAGGTGTTGGACAGCGCGGCGGTGGTCAGCGTGCCCGGTCCTTCCAGGGTGGCGCCGTCATCGGCCGGACCCCAGCTATTGCTCTTGATGTGAATGATCGAATTGCTCCAGTTCAGGGCGCTGGCCTCTTCGCTATCACTGGCGAGGGCTGAAATCAGGCGCAGGCCGACCAGCTTGGCCTCCGGGGCAGAGCCGCTGACGCCGATGCCGTTGTTTACGCGGGCCGCCGCCACGCCGCCACACGAGGTGCCGTGATCGTCGCCGACGATATCCGGGCTGGGA
>CAYTVN010000237.1:0-5805 GCA_964441655.1 uncultured Verrucomicrobiota bacterium
CAATGCGCTGCTTGCGTTGGCGTACCTCGAAAACACCGAAATTGCGGAATTCGATGGTTTCGCCCTTGGCTAAGGCGTCCACGATATAATCCAAAGTCTTCTGGATCACAGCATAGACGTCCTGCTGGATGAGACCCGTCTCCTCGGAAATGCGGACGACGAGATCCCGCTTCGTCATGTTTGCGCCTTGAGTCTCCACCTGCATCTCCTCGTAAGTGTCCGTATTGGCTGGACTTAGCCAACAACTCTCCCTGACCACTTCATACTACGCCCCCGCTCCCTGTGGTCAAGGGCAAAGGGCAGGCTCATTTATGCCAACTACTTGACCACCTTATGGATGTAGCCACACACCGCCGATCCGACCAGACTGATCATGGCCAGGGTTTTGTTGAAGGCCTGATGCTTAACCATGTCCTCCGATGGAAACCACCCATCCTTAACCGCCCACAAGCAAAGGGCTAACAAGCCCATCGACCAATAAAAATAGACTTTGGTTCCTTGCACGTGGAATCGGCTCGTCATGATCAAGTCACTCCTCAGGGCTGCAATTCCGACTTCATCCGAGTCAGCATTTCGCGCGTTTTGGCTACCGCCTCGGCCACCGGAATCATATCCATTTGCCCGGTTTTCCGCAGCTTGAATTCGACCGCACCCTTGGCCAGTGACCGCTCGCCCACGCTGATACGCACCGGGGCGCCGACCAGATCGGCATCTTTGAATTTCACACCTGCCCGCTCGTCGCGGTCATCGTACAACACGTCCACCCCCAGGGCTTCCAGTTCCGCCACCACTTGTTCGGCGATCCGTACACTCTCCGGGTGCTGGGCGTTGATCGCCATGACCTCCACCTCGGCGGGAGCGATGGAGACCGGCCACACAATACCGTTGGCATCAAAAGACTGCTCAATGGCGGCCTGCAGGGTGCGGGTCACCCCGATGCCGTAGCAGCCCATGATGCACGGCTTTTGCTGGCCGTCGGCATCCAGGAAGCGCGCGCCCATGGCCTCGCTGTACTTGGTGCCCAGCTTGAAAACATGCCCGACCTCGATGGCGCGGCGAATTTTCAACGGGGACCCCGAAGCCACCTCGAGCTCATTCACCTTCACCGTACGCAGGTCGGCCCATTGCTTCACCTGAAGATCACGCGTCACCTCGACATGGCGCAGATGGAACCCATCCTCGTTAGCCCCGGTCACCATGCCCGCCGCATCTTTTAAGGTGAGGTCCGCGATTACCTTGATCTGGGCCACGCCCACGGCCCCCAGGCTGCCCGGCTGTGCACCCAGGGCCGCCGCACATTCTTCCGCCGTGGCCGCGCGGAACTGGCCGGAACCCAGGGCCACCGCGAACTTGGCTTCGTTCAACTGGTCATCCCCGCGCAACAGGGCCAGCACCGGCGTGCTGTCCACGATGTAGACCAGGGTCTTGATCTGGCGGTGGGCCTCCACTCCGTGCGGTGCGGCGGCGAGTTGCTCAATGGTCACCACCCCCGGAGTGGGGAATTTCTCGGGAGCCGCCCCCGTAGAAACGACGGGCGTGGGCACCAGCGGACCCCGGCTGGAGGCCTTCTCGATGTTGGCGGCGTAGGCCCCGCCCTCTACATAAGCCACTTCATTCTCGCCGGTTTCCGCAGGCACCATGAACTCGTGGGAAAACTTGCCGCCCATGACCCCGGTGTCCGCCTCCACCGGGAAGGCATTCAGGCCGCAGCGCTTGAAGATCCGGGTGTACGCATCGTACATCCGGTGATAACTGGCCTGGGCCGCCTCGTCCGTGGCGTCAAAGCTGTAGGCATCCTTCATGATAAATTCCTTGGCGCGCATCAGCCCGAAGCGGGGGCGTATCTCGTCCCGGAATTTCACCTGGATCTGATAAAAATTGCGCGGCAATTGCCGGTAGGAATTGATTTCGCCCGCCACCAGGGTGGTGATGACCTCTTCGTGGGTCGGGCCCAGCAGCCATTCGCGCCCCTGCCGGTCCTCCACCTTGAACAAGACCTCCGACGCCGCCTTGTAACGCCCGCTCTGGTGCCAGATTTCCGGCGGCTGTAAGGCCGGCATCAGCACCTCCAGTGCGCCCGCCCGGTCCATTTCTTCGCGCACAATTCGCTCCACCTTGCGCAGGGCGCGCAGGCCCAGGGGCAGGAAGGTGTACAGGCCCGCGCCCAGCTTGCGAATCAGGCCGGCGCGCAGCAGCAGCTGGTGACTGGGAATTTCAGCTTCCTGCGGAACTTCGCGCAGGGTGGGAATCAATTGTTGGGACCAACGCACGGGTGACACTCCTTCTGACTTCGCTTGAACTGAATAAACGTGGTCAAGACATACCGATTACCGGGCTCCGGCGCAAGCATGGTAGATGACGACCCGCGCGACTTGCGCTGTCTCCATCGGTGCATTATTTTCCCGGCGTGATCACCCCATGGCAGCCCATCCGTAGCGTCCCAAGGTTTGCTCGACGCTGGATGCTGCCGGGCGTGATCCTCCTCGCCGCCGGATTGACCGCGCACGCCAACAGCAATGCTGAGAGCCGGGTTACGGCGGCGCTCGATATAGAGGTCGAACAGGTGGCTTCCAATGCCTGGAGCCGCGGCCCGAATCAGCTCTACCAGCAACAGCCCTCCGGCCCCATTGTCTGGCCGCCTCCGCTTCCGATCGACCCCTCGCGACAAGCCTTGAGCGCCTTGGACACCGCCACCAATGAATTTGAAGCTCCCCCGTTGATCGTGACCCGGATCAGCGCCCTGCCCGCTGCCTCCGGACTCTCCGCCACCCAGGTGGTGGAGCGCTTTGAGCGCAACATGTTACGCGAGCGTGTGGTCATGGCCGATCGCATGTTTCGCCAGGGCGACCCCACCAACGCCATTGCGCTGCTGCAGGATTTGAACAAGTACCTTCGTAATCCGCGGAACCGAGGCCTCAGCCTGAACCGGATGGCCGCCTATGAGTTCCGGCAGCAAAACTATCAACTCGCGGCCGACTATATGCAGCAAGCCCTGGACGCTCAAAATCAGGATGTGATCACCAAGATCAATCTATCCGCGGTATTGATGACCATGGGCAAGGTCGATCAAGCCCTGGGTACCCTGCTGGAACTTTACCCCGACGCCCTGGACCGGCTCCCCCTCATGTTCAGCGTGCATTTCAACCTGGCCTGTGTCTACAGCTTGAAAAAAGAAACGGACAAAGCACTGCAGAACCTGGCCATCGCCGCCCAGACCGATCCCAACTCCACCCTGGCCTCCATCGGTGACCCGCAGCTGGATTTCCTTCGGACCGACAGCCGCTTCCCCGAGCTGGTCCAGGCCCTGAATGATTACGTAAAACAAAAACCGCGGCGGTAACCTCTTTCGTTCTTGCCTGCTCCAGCCTCGAATCGTTTAGTTCGAAGCGTCCATTCATTATAAAGGAACAACATGAAACGCAAAATTTACCTGTGTGGTCCCATCATGGACGAACACGAGGGCCAGGCCCGGGCCTGGCGCGCCAAGGCCAAGGAATTGTTGTCGAAGGATTTCATCCTGCTGGATCCCATGCGACGCAACTTCAAGGACCGCGAAGTGGACAGCGCCAACGAGATCGTGGAATTCGACCTGCAGGATATCCGGGATGCCGACATCGTACTGGTCAACTACAACAAGAATTCCATCGGCACCTCCATGGAGGTATTCTACGCCTCCCACGACTTGAAAAAGTTCGTGGTCGCCTTCACACCGTTCAGCTTTAAGGATTCCAGCCCGTGGATGGTGCGCTTCTGCACGAAGCTGCTGCCCGATCTGGAAGCCGCGTGCGCCTACATCAAGGAGCACTTTGTCACCCAGCATCTGAGCTGAGAACCAGTCCGGAGATAAAAAAACCCCGTGGCATTCGCCACGGGGTTTTCCGTTCCCGGTTGATGGGAATCAAGTGATCTTGGTCTTGGGCAGGTTGTAGGCGCGGTCGCCGTCCTTCCATTTGCCCTTTTTCCGCAACTGGTCAATGCGCTCAAAACGCTTCAAAACGTTGCGCTTGGCCACGATTTTGGAACTCGACTTCAAACTGGTGTGCATGGACATGGTCGTATTCTCCTCTAACTGGCGGCTGGGCCGCCGAAACAAAGGCGCGTAGATATAGCAGGCCTTCGGCTCGCGTCAAGGCCCTAAATCCTTAACTGGCCTGAACCAGCGTCGGCGTATGGGTCCAGCCTTCCCGCCGGGCCCACTGTTCCAATCGTTGCTGGAAGACATCCTGCAGCCAGTGCACAGCACGGACGCCGGTCCGCCCGCCACGCCCCAATGAGCCCGCATGAAGATGCAGTCCGTGAACCAGAAGGGCCCCATGGCCCTGCACGCCATGCCAGAGCGGCAGGCAGGCATCCACCAGGCGGTGGACCAGGGCAACATAGATCAACTCCAAACCCGCCGCTTCGCGTGGCAATCGCCGCAGATCGAGACGGACCAGCAGGCCGCCCCCCAAAACCGAGGACGCCGTGGCCTGGACCATGCCGGATTCAATGAGACGGATGGTCGGTTCGGGCAGTGTGGAAAGTTCAAGATTGCCGGACCACTCAGCCAAGCTGCACGTCGCAGACAGCACGGCATCCGCAGCCGATCGGTCGCCCACGGAAGCCAGGGCCCGCGCCGCGGTCCATAAGGCGCGATCCGAAGCCAACACAGGGATGCCCGCTTCGCCCTGTAGAACGGCCTCCACCGCTCGCGTCACCTCGCGCACATGAGGATGAGCCGGCAAAACCCGGTCCAGCACGCGACCCAGATCTGCGTCGTGCCGTTCTTCTTGTTGAAATGCGATCATTCTCGTCCGATCAGCCCCTCGACTTCGCTCAGGAACTGGTTCACGTCGCGGAAGCGGCGGTACACGGAGGCAAAGCGAACGTAGGCGACCTCATCCAGTTGTTCCAACCGGTCCATCACCTTCTGTCCGATAATCGTGCTCGGCACCTCGCGCTCGTACTCGCTCTCCATCTCACTGATGATGCTGTCCACCAGGGCTTCAATCTGCTGGGCGCTGATGGGGCGCTTCTCGCACGCACGCTCGATGCCGCTGAGCAATTTATGCCGGTCAAGATCCTCGTGGCGACCGTCGCGCTTGATGATGCGCAGACTGGCCTTCACCACTTCTTCGTAGGTGGTAAACCGGTAGCCACACTTCAGGCACACCCGGCGACGGCGAATCACATCCCCGTTGCGCACGGAGCGACTGTCTATGACCTTGTCATCCTGATGACTGCACTTCGGACAGCGCATGGTTCCGCCTGGGCTGGGGGTACTCTATTTAGGTGCGTTGCATCCTCATTAGCCAACCTGTTGTGGCCTTGTCAAGCATACGCCGTCCACGGCCACTCCGGTTGGTTGGCGACAAAGCCGGGTGAAAAAGAAATGACGACCCTTCGATTTGCATCGGGAGTCGTCATTTCATTGCCCGGCTGCCGAAGCAACCGGCTGTCCGATTAAGGACGATTATTTCTTCTTCGCTTTGGCCTTGGCCGCCGGCTTCTTGGCCGCCTTCTTCGCTGCTTTCTTCGCCATGTGTGTTCCCTCCCTTCCACTCGTTCGTAGGTTATGTTTACACCCGAACCTGCATCACGCCGAAGCGGGCTGCCGTCCGGAAATTCTCCGTGCAAATCTCATTCGGGTTCGCCGCGGAAAAAGATGTCACGTTCACCAATGAAGGAAGGAGGGAGGAAAAGCAAACAGCAGGAATGGAGGAGAAGAAAAACGCGGGCGTCGTCGCCGAAGTGAACATCGTCATGGATGTGATACGTTTTATATCCGGTTCCTACTGTCGTTGAGAAGAGGATAGGAACGAGAGC
>CAYTVN010000238.1:0-5775 GCA_964441655.1 uncultured Verrucomicrobiota bacterium
AGGTAGGGACGTGAATGCTTTTATCTGCGTGCAGTCGCCCAGCCGCTGCCGGGTCGCCAGTACCGCCCCCGCTCCATCGCCCTTCCAAATCCCCACCGTCAAACCGCCCTCGAAACACAGGGCCGCCGACATGATTTCCCGGTAGATCGCACGCAGTTCGCGCGCCTGCAACGGACCCCGGCTGCCGGCGGTGATACGCTGCACGACTTCTTTTTCGCGGCCCGGCGTAAACACCGCATCTCCGCGCTCATGCTTAATACGACCGATGGCCACCGCGATTTCCGTGCGCGCGTTGAGCAAGGCAACGATCCGCCCGTCCAGGACATCAATGCGACGTCGCAGCCCGGCTAATTGACGGTCGACACGTTGCGGGTCAGGACTTTTTCTCTTCATCCTCGTCCTCGTCCTCATCCTCTTCGCCGTCGTCGTCGTCATCGCCATCGTCGTCATCTTCGTCTTCTTCGTCATCATCATCGTCGTCGTCGTACTCGTCTTCATCATCCGCGTCATCTTCGGCATCCACCTCGTCCACTTCGTCCTCTTCGTCCGCTTCGTCCGCCTCGTCCTCGTCATCCTCGGCAGTTTCCGGGGTGACTTCAGACGCAGGCTCCGGCGGTACTTCTGCGGATGCCGACGATGAAGCGGCTTCCAGGACAGGTTCCGCCGCGGCGGCCGGCGTTTCCGCCCGTTTGCGTTCCTGCTCCTCCTCCATGCGACGCAACTCCTCGACGCCAGGCAATTCCTTCACATCGCGCAAACCAAAATATTCCAGGAACTTTTGCGCCGTGCCAAACATCCAGGGCCGGCCCGGCAGCTCACTCCGTCCGGTGATGCGAATGAGCTGCATATCCATCAGATTGCGCAGGATCTGGTCCACCGCCACCCCACGCACCGCTTCAATTTCCGCCCGGGTGCAGGGCTGGCGATAGGCAATGATGGCCAGGGTTTCCAGGGCAGGCTTGCTGAGCCGGTTGGGCCGGCCCTTCTGCAACAGATGACGCAGCCACAAGCCGCAGTTGGCGTCGTTTTCCAGCCGGAATCCATTGGCCATTTCAAGAATGTGAAAGCCCACCTTCTGGGCTTCCAGCAACTGGCCCAAGGCCTCCAGCGCGGTGCGAATGTCTTCCAGTGTGACCGCTGCAAAGTCGCGCACCGGCCCCCCGTGAGCTTCCGCCACCTGCTCCAGGCAGCGTCGAATGTCCCCCACCGTGATGGGCGTCTTGGAGGCGAACAGCATGGCCCCGATGATCTGCTTCAACTCAGGTAATACAGCTTGATCTGACATGGTCTACTCCATCCCTCACGCGTCGATGGCCAGGATTTCGATATCGCCGAACGGACCGGACTGGGCCGCCCGCAGTTGCTTCAAACGGATCAACTCGAGGATGGCCAGGAACGTGCATACCATCTCATAGCGGTGGGACATGCCGGCGAAGATGGTGGTCAGGCTGGCCCGCTTTTCGCGCCGCAGCAGATTGCTGAGAAAGTCCACCTTGTCGGCCACCGTATAACGATCCGAGAAAATCTCGGTCAGGTCTTCCTTCTTCACCCGCTTCAGGGCTTCGTTGAAGGCGGTGATCAGGTCGAAGATGCTCACATCCTGCAGCGCCACCTCGGGCTCCGGACCCAGCTCCACATGCTCGCCTTCTCGGATGAACACGTCCTCCCGCTGCAAGGCCAGCGCCTCCAGGTGATCGGCGGCATCCTTGAACTTCTTGTATTCCACCAGCTGACGCACCAGATCCCAGCGCGGATCGTCCTCCTCGGGCTCCAATTCCGGACGATCCTCCACCGGCAGCAACATGCGGCTCTTGATCATCATCAGGGTGGCCGCCATGACCAGAAATTCGCCTGCAATGGAAAGGTCGAGCATCTTCATCACGTCCAGGTACTGCATGTACTGCTGGGTGATGCGCTCAATGGGAATGTCGTAAATATCCAACTCGTCGCGCTTGATCAGGTAAAGCAGCAGATCCAGAGGACCCTCAAAGACCTCCAGCTGCACCTTGTATTCGTCTTGTCCCGGCATGGCCTAGTCCAATCCCACGGCGCGCCGCGCGCGGTGCAGGGTGGCGGCCGCCTGTTCGCGCGCGCGCGCCGCGCCACGCTGCAGGATGGCTTCCACGGCTTCCGGCTGGGCGGCCAGTTCGGCACGCTTCGCCCGCAAGGGGCCGAAGTGCGCCTCGAATTTTTCGTGCAGGGCCTTCTTCACCTCGCCATAGCCCAGCCCGCCCGCGCGATAGCGCGCCGCCATGGCCTCCCGCTCGGCCTCGCTGGCAAACAGGCGATACAGGGCAAAGACATTGCACGTCTCGGGGTCCTTCACGTCAGCCACGCCCTTGCTGTCGGTCACAATGCGCATGATGCGCGCCTTCGTTTCCTTGGGGTCGCCGAAAATTTCGATGGTGTTGTTGTAGGACTTGGACATCTTCTGCCCATCCAGCCCCGGCACCACCGCCACGCTGTCGCGGATATCTTCCTTGGGCACGGTGAAAACCTCGCCGTACTGCAGGTTGAATTTCACCGCCAGATCGCGCGTCACCTCGACGTGTTGCTTTTGATCGCGCCCCACCGGGACCACGTTCGCATTCACGGCCAGGATGTCCGCCGCCATCAACACCGGGTAGGCAAACAAACCGTGGCTGGCCGCGATGCCCTTGGCCACCTTGTCCTTGTAGGAGTGACACCGCTCCAGCAGACCCATGGGCGTGACCACGGACAGCAGCCACATCAGCTCCGTCACCTCCGGCACGTCACTCTGGCGGTAAAACACCGTGCGCTCTGCATCCAACCCGCAGGCCAGGAAATCCAGGGCGACATCCAGCGTACCCCGGCGCATGGATTCCGCATCCGAGACGGTGGTCAAGGCATGGTAATTGGCGATGAAATAGAAGGCCTCCCCCTTGGACTGCAATTCCAAGGCGGGTTGCATCATGCCGAAGTAGTTGCCCAGGTGAAGTTTACCCGAGGGCTGAATGCCGGAAAGAATCCTCATCATGGATCAATTAATTCCTTAAAAAGACGGGGCAGGCTATCGGAAGGCGGGGAGCGAATCAAGGCCGCAGGACAACAGCTTGCGCGGGCCCTATTTGCGGCTAAAATTGACCGATGTTCAAGAACCGCTATCCACTCGTCGTGGCCTGGTTGCCCGCGTGCCTCTGGGCGGCCTTTATCTTTTTCCTGAGCACCCGCCACACCAACCAACTGCCTCCCACGTGGATCCTGGCCAACGACAAGGTGGTGCATGCCGTGCTGTTCGGCTTGCAGAGTCTCGGCATCTACTTTGCGGTGCGGACAGGCCACGGCGGCCGCCCCTGGTTGGCCGCCTGCGCCGGCTTTGCCCTGGCCTCCCTGTACGGGGCCAGCGATGAAATCCACCAGCTGTTCACCCCCACCCGCGTGGCCGACGTGTGGGACTGGGTGGCCGATGCCACCGGCGCCGCGTGCGTATTTCTTCTGGCTTTGTTACCCTCCCACCATGACCCGGCACGCTGACGAAAAACGCATCCAGGAATTGCGCCGCGCCCTGGAGCGGCACAACCGCCTCTATTATGTGGAGGCCCAGCCGGAGATTTCCGACCGCGACTACGATGTGCTCTACGCGGAGCTCCAGCAACTGGAGGCCCGGCACCCGGATCTGGTGACCGCCGAGTCCCCCACCCAGCGCGTGGGCGGCGAGCCCATCAAGGAATTCCAGCGCGTGCGGCACCGCGCCCCCATGCTGTCCCTCGAAAAGAAAGAGGACCTGCGCGAGCTGGAGCTGTTTGAAAAGGAAATCCGCAAGACCGTTCCGGATTTCAAACCTGACTACGTGGTGGAGCCCAAGATCGACGGAGTTTCCATTTCACTGCATTACGTGGATGGTCTGTTCAATCAGGGGGTCACCCGGGGCGATGGCGAATTCGGCGATGACATCACCGTCAACCTGCGCACGCTTAAGGACATTCCCCTGCGACTAGCCTGCGACGGTCCCCCGCCCCGCCACCTCGAAGTGCGGGGCGAGGCCTACATGCGCGAAGCCGACCGCATCGCGCTGAATGAAAAATTGCGCGCGCGCGGGGACAAGACCTTTATCAATACCCGCAACGCCACCGCCGGCTCCTTGAAACAGTTGGATCCACGCATCGTGGCCGAGCGCCCGCTGCGCGCGGTCTTCTACGCGCTGGGCCACACTGAGGGAATTTCCTACGACACCCACACGGACGAGTTGGCGGCCTTGCGCGCGTTTGGCCTGACCGTGCCCGATGCCTGGCGTACCGCCGACAGCATGGTCAAGGCCGAAGCACAGGCCCGGGCCATGAAGGAAAATGAAGGGGACCTGCCCTACGAAATTGACGGCTGCGTGATCAAGGTCAATGACAACGAGGTCTGCCGCCAGCTCGGGCTGAAAACCAATGTGCCCGCCTACGCCGTAGCCTACAAGCGACCCGAGTGGTTCAACGAGGCCACCACCAAACTGCTGCGCATCGTGGTGCAGGTGGGCCGCACCGGCGTGCTCGCCCCGGTGGCCGAAGTGGAGCCGGTCTTCCTGGACGGCACCACCATCTCACGCATCACCCTGCACAATGCCGAGGATATCAAACGCAAGGACGTCCGCATCGGGGACACCATCGTCATCAAACGCGCCGGCCGGGTGATCCCCGCCGTGGTCCGCGTGGTGGACGACCGGCGCACCGGCACGGAAACACCCTTCGCCATGCCCGGGAAATGTCCATCCTGCGGCGGGCCGGTCTACCAGCGCAAACTGTCCGATGGCGACCGGGCAGAGGTGGCATTGCGCTGCGAAAACGAAGAATGCCCGGCCCAGCAGGCCCGCCTGCTCGAATACTTTGCCAGCCGCACCGCGCTGAATATCGAGGGATTGGGCGAAGTGGTGGCGGACAAACTGGTGGAGCGCGGGCTGGCGTACACTCCGTTCGATCTGTTCCGCCTGGAACTCAAACCGCTGGCCGACCTCAATCTGGGCACCGATGAGGAGCCTCGCCAGTTGGGCGAAAAGACCGCTCAGAAAATTCTGGATGCGCTGGCCGAGGCCCGCACCGCACCGCTGGCGAAATGGCTGTACGCCCTGGGCCTGCCCAGCGTGGGTGAGACCAGCGCCTTCAAGCTGGCCGGCTGTCATCGCGATATCCACGAGCTGGCCCACTCGCAGAAACTCCCCCGCATTTTTGAAGTGGAGCCGCTGAAGCAGCAGGTGCACGACCTGGATCCGAAGCGCAAGGCGAACAAAAAGAAATCCGAAACCGAGAAAGCCGACCTGGCCCGTCGGTATGCAGCAGCGCAAAACGAGCTGGCTGCCTTGAACAGCGAGCTGTCGCGCTGGGGCCTGGCCGACCTCGGCCCTGCGGTGGCCCGCGAGGTAGTGGACTTCTTCGCCTCCCAGCGTGGAAAAAAATTGGTTGCGCGCATGAAGGAGTTAGGGCTGAACCCCCAGGGCCACGCCCCGGCCCAAACCGCGTCTGCCTCATCGGTGTGGCAGGGCAAAACCGTGGTAGTCACGGGCACGCTCTCCACGTATGGACGGGATGAGATCAAGGCCTTGTTGCGCACCAAGGGGGCCCACGTCACCGACAGCGTAAGCAAAAAAACCGACTGGTTGATTGTAGGAGCCGACGCCGGCTCCAAACTGGACAAGGCCCGGCAGCTGGGCGTGGCCATCCTCGACGAGGCGGCACTCACCAAACTGTTGGATCAGGGTTGATCCGGCGCGTCAGTCGAACAGGTTCGCATCCGTGACAGCGCCGACCGAGGCCGACGTCACGAGCTTTGCATACT
>CAYTVN010000239.1:0-5709 GCA_964441655.1 uncultured Verrucomicrobiota bacterium
CGCGGTGCGCGCTTCGCTCACGGGTCACTTGGTGTTCAGCACGCTGCACACCAATGACGCGCCTGGTGCGGTTACGCGATTGATCGACATGGGGGTGGAGCCCTTCCTGATTTCGTCCACCATTGAAGCCGTCCTAGGCCAACGGCTGGTCCGCACCATCTGCGCCAACTGCCGGCAGCCCTATCAACCGGACCGGGATGTGCTGGAGCGGCTTGGCCTGACCGATGCGCAGGTGGAGGGTCGGCCCTTCTTCCACGGGGTAGGGTGCATGCAGTGCAACGAAACCGGTTATCGTGGCCGGCGCGGTATTTACGAATACCTCCGTGTCAGCGATCCCATTCGTGAATTGATCAATGAGCGTAAGCCCACCATCATCATCCGCGACAAAGCGGTGGAACTGGGTATGCGCACTTTGCGCGAAGACGGCATTCGATGCATTCTGGATGGTCACACCACTGTGGAAGAAGTGCTCAAATACACGTAGTAAGAAATCAGTAAAACGATTTAACGATTGCATCGAAAACGGCCGCAGGCTAAAGTCCACTAACAATTTACCGAATACGTCATGGCTAAATTTTCCTATGTAGCAATGGATTCCCGGGGTCGTGAGACCAAGGGTGAGATTGAGGCCGACAACCAGACGGTGGCCTTGACGCGTATTCGCGAAAAAGGACTTTTCCCCACCAGCGTCGTGGATGCCGCCACATCGGCATCCAAGGGCAAGAAGACCTCAACCGGCACGCGCAAGGCACCGGGCAAGGGCGGAGCTATGAACATGGAACTCAAGTTGCCGAGTTTCATGAACCGCGTTAAACCGAAGCAGTTGATGGTCTTTACGCGCCAATTGGCGACGCTGATTGACGCTGGCCTTCCGCTGGTGCGTAGCTTGGAAGTGCTGGAGAAGCAGGAAAAGCATCCTGTTTTGAAGTCCGCCTTGCGCGAAATGGCGGACACCATTCAGTCCGGTAGTACATTTGCCGAGGCCCTGGCCCAGCATCCCAAAATTTACAACAAGCTGTACGTCAACATGGCCAAGGCCGGCGAAGTGGGTGGCGTGTTGGACAAGGTGTTGCTGCGTCTGGCCGAGTTCATGGAGAAGGCACAACGCATCAAGAGCAAGGTGACCAGCGCCATGGTCTACCCCATGGTGGTCATGGTCATGGCGGTGGGCATTCTAACCTTCCTCATGATTTTCATCATCCCCAAATTCAAGGAAATCTTTACCGATCTGCTGGAAGGACAGGCCCTGCCTCCCTTGACCGAGTTCGTCATGGGCATCAGCTCCATGATGACGACCCGCCTTCCTTATTTGGTTGGTGCGGCAGTTGTGATCGTAGTTCTGATCAAGATGATGGGCCGCACCGAAAAAGGCGCGGCCATCCTGGACCAGATCAAGCTCAAGTTGCCGGTGTTTGGCGTGCTGATCAGCAAAACCGCCATAGGTCGTTTTGCGCGGACCCTGGGTACCCTGATGTCGTCCGGCGTACCGGTCTTGCAGGCGTTGAATATCGTACGTGACACCTCGGGCAATGCCGTGATCGCGCGCGCCGTTTCCCAGATCCATGACGCGGTGAAAGAGGGCGAAAACATGGCCCCGCCCATCGAGGCTACCAAGATATTTCCGCCCATGGTGATCAGCATGGTGCAGGTGGGCGAGGAGACGGGTGACTTGCCCGAGATGTTGATGAAAATTGCGGACACCTATGATGAAGAGGTCGATAACACGGTGGCCGGATTGACCTCCATTATCGAGCCGATCCTGATCGTATTCCTGGCCGTCGTGGTGGGCACGATTGTGATCTCTCTGTTCCTGCCCCTGATCTCCATCATTGGCAAGCTGAGCTGAGGCCCATGCCTCGTTCCGGGAAAGCATCCCGACATGAACGTGCCAGCGTCTAAACAAAGGCCCCGGCTATCCCGGTCTGAAGCGCTGATCGTGGCCGGACTGGTGCTGTTGCTGGCCTCCACCATCGGTCCGGGTTGGTGGGCCTGGCAGCGGCATCAACGCCTGCTTATGGTGCGGGCCGATCTGCGCGTGTTGGTGGATGCGGTGCAGCGTTACCATCGCGAATACGGCACCTGGCCCGGTTCGCTCGGGAATCCCTCGGAAGATGTCCGCTTTGGGCGCGCCATTTCCAATGCCCAGGTGATGAATATTCTGCGCGCCGAAGATGGGCCCGGCAATCCCCAGCATATGGCCAACGAGCAGCAAATTGTCTTTCTGGAGGTTGAACCCTATGAGAAGGGGGTGTCCGGGTTGGATGCCGATGGGGCCTTCTTGGACGCCTGGGGCACCCCTTATCAGATGGTTTTTGATGCTAATTTTGACAATGCGTGCACCATCGATCAGAGCATATACGGGCGGCTGATCGGCCAGAGTCATGCCATCTGGTCATGCGGCCCCGACCGGCGCTCGGACACGCCGGATGACCTGCTGACCTGGACCGTTCACTGACCGCGGCAGGCGGGTTGCTTACGGGGCTAGCGCGTGCCACACCATCAAACCGGCCTTGCCGGACCAGGCAATCGTACGTAGCCAGTTGGTGGCGATGAGCCGGAGTATCACCGCAGTCTCGGGCTGCTTGCTCAAGCGGTGATGCAAGGGGACTTGAATCAGAAAGGTCGACGTCCAGGCCATGGCCACACAGGCCATCACGCTGACGTGCCATGCGGTGCGGGTGTCCGGCAGGAGGCACAACCAAGCCACACAGGCAGCAACTTCCATGATGAACAGGGGGACCACCACCCAGGAAATTCGCCGGGAGTGGGCCCGGTGAACGGCAGGAAATTGATCGGCCGGCACATGCAGGAAGCCCGGATAGGAAACCAGTTGCACGGTCCATATGAGTCCCAGCCAGGCAAAGGCGGTAATTTCCTGCAGGGCAAATGCAACGATAGGAAGGTTCATGTCCGTGTGGTTATGACGTGCGGGCGATCACGTAATCAGCCAGCGCCCGAAGCGGCCGGGGGTCGCCGGGCAGACTCTGCACACTTTGCCGGGCCTGCGCCACCAGCTCTGCCGCACGCGTGCGTGCGCCGTCCAGCCCGTGCACGGCGACGTACGTGAGTTTGCCGCGCGCGGCATCCGTGCCGGCGCCTTTTCCCAGCGAGGTTGCATCCGAGGTGGCATTTAACAGGTCGTCCGCCACCTGAAACGCCAGGCCCATTTGATCGCCATAGGCATCGAGAGCGGCCAGGTCGTCGGCGGAGGCGCCGGCGCTGATGCCGCCGATGCGCACGGCCGCTCGTAGAAGGTCGCCCGTTTTATGGCGGTGGATGTAGTCCACCCGCTCCGCCTGAACGGGTTGCCCTTCGGCGGCCAAATCCTCTTCCTGTCCGGCGATCACGCCTTGGCTGCCCGCCGCGCGTGCCACTTCGAGAGCCAACTGGTTGGGGTGATAGGGGGCAGGGGCGACGCATTCCGCCAGCCACTCGAAGGCCAGGGTGAGCAGGGCGTCGCCAGCCAGGATGGCGGTGGCTTCGCCGAATACCTTGTGGCAGGTGGGGCGTCCCCGGCGCAAATCATCGTCATCCATGGCGGGCAGGTCATCGTGGATCAGGGTGTAGGTGTGCAGCACTTCCAGGGCGCAACCGGGCAGCAGGGCCGGCTCCGGTGTTCCCCCGACGCTTTCTGCCGCGGCCAGGCACAGAATGGGACGCATGCGTTTCGCTTCTCCCAGCACGCTGTAGCGCATGGCCTGATGCAAGCGGGTGGGCCGCGTGTGCTCCGGCGGCAGCCGTTCCTCCAGGCAGCGTTCCACCCGATGCCGTCGCTCCGTCAGATACGAACGTAGATCAAACATGGTCGCAGGGTAGCGGGCCGTGAATCGCTGACAAGGCTATTTCAGGGCCGGTTACGGGGCGGGTTTGACACCCGCCGCACTCACTCCTATAGTCGTGCGCTGCAACGCCATAACCGTTTTAGCCCGATTGCCTATGCCGACATACGAATACGAGTGCCGCAAATGCGGTCACACCTTTGAGAAATTCCAGCGTATCAGCGAGCCGCCCGCTAAGCGCTGTCCCCGGTGCCGTAGCGCGGTACGCCGTGTGCTGGGTGGAGGGGCGGGCTTGCTGTTCAAGGGGAGTGGATTTTACATCACGGACTATCGCAGCGATGGTTATAAGAAGTCTGCCAAGGCGGATGTCAGCCCATCCCCCGCCAGCACCAAGCCGTCGGGCGACAGCAAGGCTAAATCTTCATGAGTATTGGTATCACTTGCGGTTCCTGCGGCCACAGCAATCCTCTGGGTCGGCTGTATTGCATGTCCTGTGGCTCCAAGTTGGAGGTGACGGAAAAATCCGTGGCCCAATCCGGACGCACCGAAGCG
The DNA here is from genome assembly GCA_964441655.1 of uncultured Verrucomicrobiota bacterium. Lineage (GTDB taxonomy): Bacteria > Verrucomicrobiota > Kiritimatiellia > CAIVKH01 > CAIVKH01 > CAYTVN01. The sequence continues at coordinate 4,332 of CAYTVN010000239.1, forward strand.
CGTCTGGCTGTGTTGGGGCGGGGAATACGGCTGCTGCTGAGCCTGGGCTTGCTGGTCGTATTGGTGCAGCTGGTGCGCCCGGTGCTTCCATCGGCTGAGGTGGGCGGGCGGACCGATGCCAACGAACTGGGCCGCAAGTTGACAGCCTTGCAGGAGGGCTTGATGGAGCGGCGGGAGACCGCGGAGGCCCTGCCCGAAGTAGAGGTCAATGCCTACCTGAATGAAATCCCTCGTCGCTCACCCCCGGCCGCCCGGCATTGGCTAGGCCTTGATTTAAAAGCGGCACAGTTGAATGTGCTGGAGGGGCGGGTGGCGGTCCTGCTGGTGGCGGAAAAGGGGCCGCTTCGCCTGACCCAGGAAATGCAGGTCGTCCCGGTCCGGCAGGGTGACCGCTGGTCCTGCGAGGTCACCTCCATGCGCATGGGGCATCTGCCGCTGCCGCACGGGTTGGCGCAGAAGCTGGCCCTGCGTTCGGCCGGCGTGTTCAGCGGGCTGTTCCGCGAGCGCGAAGTGTTGGAGCGTATGGCGGTGATCCAGGTCAAGGATGGCGTGATTGAAGCAGCGACAACCGGCCCGTGAGCCGGCAGGAGTGAATCATGAAGGATAAACAGGAATTCTACCAACTACTCGCCGACATTGATGGCAAGGATTTCAGCGAATACGCCAGCATCATCGGCGATTTCGATTTTTCGCGCTATGTGGTGAAATTCAACCGCATACCGGCTGAAGGTGAGGGAACCTCAGTCTTGTTTGTGGTGCGGGTACCTCAGATGGTGGCGGAATTCCCACCTCACCTGACCAACACGCCCATCCGCCGTACTGCCCTTGAGGATTTGTTGACCCGACGCATGGCGGAAGCCATTGAACGGGCTTCCGGCTATGATGCCGAGGGTGTGTCGCGCCGCCGCATCAGCATCGCGGTGCCCGGCCAGAAAATTCTTCCCCGTTCCGCCCTGGTGGTGGCTGATGAGTTTGTGGAAGCCCGCCTGACCTGTAATTTGCCGTCGCGAAATCGGCGCATCCTGGGCGCGGAGGCGCGCGATGTCTTCTTCCGCGAACTGCCCGCCGTGGTCAACGCCTCCCTGATCTATTGCAACCTCGACGAACGCGAGGTCGAACAATTTGTGGATCTCATGGAGGACGCCGATGCGGTGCGGCAAGCCCTGCCCACCCGCGGCATGATCAGCTTCGTGGCCGAAGGGGCGCAACTCACCCGGTCGGACCGTTCGGATCTCCCGGATGCCGTGCGCAACCAGGTCATTGAGGTCCCGGAATCTCTCCGCCTTACCGTCGAAGTGCCCAACGCCGGCAACCTGCGCGGTATGGGCATTCCCAGCGGAATTACCGTAATTCTGGGGGATGCTTATTCGGGGCGTCC
>CAYTVN010000240.1:0-5702 GCA_964441655.1 uncultured Verrucomicrobiota bacterium
CGTCCGACTTGGTGGCCATGGGATCAAGCTTAAGCTTCTCCAGTTCCACCCCTTTGCACAGCTTCTCGATGGCCTTGGGGTTGCCTTCGCCCTTTTCCCCGTGGCACTTCTTGCATTTTTCGCCGTAAATCGTCGCACCATCCGGGGCGGCAACGGCAAAGGAGACAGAGGCGGCAAGCACAGCCAACATAACTGCAGTCTTCTTCATGAGGCTCCTGAATTCCGGAACTGCGCTTCGGCCGACGCGGGCACACGCCGCGCAAACCCGGACGCGAATCACATTTCCATGATGGAAAATAATGCGGAATCAGCTCCGAAAACGCAATGGGAATTAACGCGGTGTGCCGGACCGTCGTTGCTGGACAGCCTCCCGGGGCTTATACTAATAGACACGCCATGCCCCAGGACCAATACGGACGCCGGATAGATTACCTGCGCATTTCACTGACCGACCAGTGCAACCTGCGCTGTGTCTACTGCATGCCCGAAGACATGACGTTCCGTCCCTCCGCCGAACTGCTGCAGGACGAGGAACTGGTTCACCTGGCCCGCCTGTTCAGCGAACTGGGCTTCACCAAATTCCGACTGACCGGCGGGGAACCCACCATCCGCCAGAACGTGGTCGACCTGGTGCAACAGCTGACCGCCCTGCCCGGCGTACGTGAGGTGGCCATGACCACCAACGGCATCCTGCTTAAACACCTGGCCCGCCCGCTGGCCCAGGCCGGACTGCGCCGACTCAACATCAGCCTGGACTCCCTGGACCCGCAGAAATTCCGCCGCCTCACCCGCTGGGGCAATGTGGATGACGTGCGGGCCGGCATCCTGGCCGCCGAACAGGCAGGCTTCCCCATCAAGATCAACGCGGTGGTGGCCCGCGGCATCAATGATGGCGAGGACGCCGTGGAGCTGGCCCGCCTCACCCTGGATCACCCGTGGCAGATGCGCTTCATTGAAATGATGCCCCTGGGCCGCATCTCCGATTTCCAGCTCAGCCATGTGGTGTCCGAAGAAGAACTGCGCGCCACCATTTCCACCGCCCTGGGCCCCCTCGATCTGCTGCACGACGGTCGGCTGGACGGCGAGGCGCGGCTGTACCGCGTGCGCGGCGCCCAGGGCGATCTGGGCTTCATCTCCTCCGTCACCAAACCTTTCTGCGCCGGCTGCAACCGCGCCCGCCTCACCGCCGACGGCAAACTGCGTCTTTGCCTGCTGCGCGACAAGGAACTTGACCTGCTCCCCCTGGTGCGCGGCGGGGCCAGCGACGAGGAGCTGAGGGCCCTGATCGAAAAGAGCATCTGGTACAAACCGTGGGGCCACGGCCTGGCCGAACACACCTTCCCCGTGCATCGCGTCATGTCGGAGATCGGGGGCTGAGATGGATGCCCTGTTTCCCGACGACCCGCCCGCGCCGCCGGCTGAGCGCCGGAAAATATACCGCGTCACCGAACTGACCCGCCGCATCAAGGCCGTGCTGGAAGACGAGGTCGGCACGGTGTGGGTGGAGGGCGAGGTCTCCAACGCCAAACTGGTGGGCAGCGGGCACCTGTATTTCACCCTGAAGGACGAGGGTTCCCAGCTCACCGCCGCCTTTTTCAAATTCGCTCACAGCGGGTGCCGGGTGGAGGTGAAGGACGGGGCCCGGCTGCGCGTGCTGGGCCGCATCACCGTGTACGAGCCGCGCGGCCAGTATCAGTTGATCGTGCAAAAGGTGGAGGCAGCGGGCCAGGGCAGCCTGCAGGAGGCCTTCGAAAAGCTGAAGGAAAAGCTGAACAAGGAAGGCCTGTTCGACCCCGCCCGCAAACGGCCCCTGCCGCTGCTGCCCCGCCACATCGGCATCGTAACCTCGCCCACCGGGGCGGCCATCCGCGACATGCTGCAAATCCTGGGCCGGCGCTTTCCCAACCTGCACGTGCTCATCGCCCCTGTCCGCGTGCAGGGCGATGGTGCGGCCGCGGAAATCGCCGCCGCCCTTGACCTGATGAACCAGCGCGCCGATCTTGAGGTGTTGATCGTGGGACGCGGCGGCGGCAGCCTGGAGGACCTGTGGGCCTTCAACGAGGAGGCGGTGGCCCGGGCCATCGCGCGCTCCCGTCTGCCCGTCATCTCGGCGGTCGGCCATGAAATTGATTTCACCATCAGCGATTTCGTGGCCGATGTCCGCGCGCCCACCCCGTCCGCTGCGGCGGAGCTGGTGGTGCGGGCCAAGGCCGATTTCGCGCAGCAGGTGGACGGGCTGCGCCGCCATCTGGCGGGCGCGTTGCAGCAGCGGCTGCTCGCCCTGCGCAACCGCTGGGTGCGGGCCGCCCACAGTTATGTTTTCCGGGAGCCCCGGAATCTGCTGCAGAAACACCGCCTGGCCGTGGCCCATCTGCACGAACGGGCGCACCGCGGCCTGCGGGATGCGGTGCGCGACCAGCGCCAGCGCCTGGACGAAGCCTCGCTCATGCTGGGCCAGCAGACCCTGCTGATCGTGCAGCGACGACGGCAGATTCTGCCCGTGTGGCAGAATCGCCTGGAGGCCGCCCTGCCCCGCGCACGCGAACGCGGCGCCCAGCACCTGGCCCGGCTCGGGCTGCGACTGCATCATCCGCTGCTCCTGGCCGTGCAGAAGGCCCGCCAGATGGTCGCGCAGCGGGCGGCCCAGCTCCAGGCTCTCAGCCCGCTGGCCGTGCTCGACCGCGGATACAGCATCACTCACACCGCCCGCGGCGACGTCATCCGCGAAGCCGGCCAGGTCCATCCCGGCGACGAACTGATCACCCGCGTGGCCCGCGGTCAGCTTTCCTCCACCGTCAACTCCATCGAAAGGAACCCCCGCCATGGCCGCACCTAAAGCAAGCAAACCGGAAGAAAGCCCCTCCTTTGAACAGGCCCTGGCCCGGCTGGAAAACCTGGTCAAGGAAATGGAGGCCGGCACCCTTAGCCTCGACCGCATGATGGCCTGCTTCGAGGAGGGCTCCCAGCTGGTAAAAGTCTGCGAAACCAAGCTGAACGAAGTGGAAAAGAAGATCGAAATCCTGGTCAAGAAGGGCGACGCCCAGACCACCCAGCCCTTTGCCCCGGACAAAGACGACGCGCCCTTCTGAACATTCGCGTTTCCGGATGGTCTATGGTCCTGTTCACCGGGGAACTGGACATGAAAAAAGTGCTGACCTGTTTATTGTGTTTTGCCCTGCTGGCCCACGGCGCACCGGCCGCCTCGCCCAATGTCGCCAAGGCCATGGGCACCGCCATCGCCGACGCGGTGGAAAAAGTAATGCCCGCCGTGGTCGTGGTGCGCACCGAGTCCACCCGCTACAGCCTGGCCCAGGACTGGTACATGGGTCGCCTGTACCGCATTCCCGAGCGCCTGGCTGGTCAGGGCTCCGGGGTCATCATCAGCAAGGACGGCTACCTTCTCACCAACCGACACGTCATCGAAAATGCCCAGCAGATCGAGGTGGTCCTCAACGACGGCACCGCCTATCCCGCCGAACTGGTGGGTGAAGAACCACAGATTGACCTAGCCGTCCTGCGCATCAAAGGCGGGCCGGCCGGGGGCTTTTCCTTTCTGGAACCCGGCGACTCCGACCGGCTGCGCGTGGGTGAATTCGTCATGGCCCTGGGTTCGCCCTTCAGCCTCAGCAGCAGCGTGACCCTGGGCATTGTAAGCCAGAAGGGGCGCGCCATCGGGGCCCTCCCCTACGAGGATTTCATCCAGACCGATGCGGCCGTGAACCGCGGCAACAGCGGCGGTCCGCTGGTGGATATGGACGGCAAGCTGGTCGGCATCAACACCATGATCCAGACCTCGGGCGCCTCCGAGGGCAATATCGGCATCAGCTTCGCCATCCCGGTCAACCTGGCCCTGACCGTGGCCGACGCCATCCGGAAGAACGGCCGCTGGCAACGTCCGTGGCTGGGCATCCGCATGGAGGATGCGGAGCGCGGCGTGCTCGTTGTCGCCGTGGAGCCGAACAGCCCGGCGGAGCGCGCCGGACTGCAACCCGGCGATTTGCTGCTGTCGGTGAAGGACGCGCCGGCGACCTCGCCCCACGACATCCGGCGCGCCGTGGCCAGCGGCAGCGCGGGCGATCTGGTGACGCTCCGTTACGAGCGCAGCGGAAAGACCGCGGAATTGACCGTCGAGACGCAACCGTTGCCCATGCCCGATCGCCTGTTCCGCGAATAGATTCCTCGCGGGCGTCGCCTTCTGCGGGACTTCGGCTATACTCTCCCCCATGGCAGGCGTACGACTGGATCAATTGATGGTGCAACGCGGACTGGCGGAAAGCCGGGAGCGCGCCCAGCGCCTCATCCGCGCCGGCAAGGTCACGGTGGCGGGCCAGCCCGCGGCCAAACCCGGTCACACCTATCCCGCCGATGCCGAACTGACGTTGGAGGCCCCCGAACGGTTCGTGAGCCGGGGCGGCGAAAAGCTGGAAGGCGCGTTCCAACACTTCCAGCTCGCCGTCACCGATGAAATCTGCCTGGATGCCGGCGCTTCCACGGGCGGCTTCACCGACTGCCTGCTCCAACACGGGGCGCGCCGCGTGTATGCCGTGGATGTGGGACGGAACCAGCTGCACCCGCGGCTGGTCGCCGATCCGCGGGTGATCGTGATGGATGGCCTCAACGCGCGCCTGCTAAAACCGGCGCACTTCCCGGAGCCCCCATCCTTCGCCACCGTGGATGCTTCCTTCATTTCCCTGCGCCTGCTGTTGCCCGCGCTGGCCGCCGTACTGACCCCGCGCGGGCGCCTGCTCACCCTCATCAAACCCCAGTTCGAAGCCGGTCCGGAGAACGTGGGGCACGGCGGGGTGGTGCGCAACCCCGCCATCCACGAAAAGGTCATCGACGAGGTCTGCCGATTTGGCGAACGGGAGGCGGGCCTGCTATGCCAGGGCGTTTGCCCCTCGCCCCTGCGAGGGCCAGCTGGTAATATTGAATTTCTGGCCTACTGGATCTTGAAATGAAAACCATCGGCATCGTAGCCAACACCGCAAAACCCAAAGCACGGGCTGTGCTGGCCCAATTGGCGGCCACCGCGCGCCGACTCGGTCTGCGCCTGATTGCCATGCCCGACACGGCCCGCCTGGTGCCCGGCGCACGCGTGGTGACCGCCGCCCGCTTCGCGCGCAAGCTGGACGCCGTACTGGCCCTGGGCGGCGACGGGACCCTGCTCCAGGCCGCCCGCCTGGTGCAGCACGCGGAGACGCCCCTGCTCGGCATCAACCTGGGCAACCTCGGCTTTCTGACCAGCGCCACCGTGGAGGAGCTCGACGAAGGCCTGGCCGCGCTCGCCCAGGGCGCCTTCCGTCTGTCCCCCCGCACCGTGCTCGAAGTGGTGGCTCATCGCGGCCCGCGAAAACTCGGCACCTTCCGCGCGTTGAATGACGTGGTGGTCGGCTGGGGTCGCTCCTCGCGCATCACCACCTTCGCGGTGGAAGTGGACGGCGAGACCATCACCTCCTACCGCTGCGACGGGCTGATTGTGTCCACGCCCACCGGCTCCACCGGGCACTCGCTTTCCGCCGGCGGACCGATCCTGCATCCGGGTGCCGACGTGCTGCTGCTTAACGTCATCTGCCCCCACACGCTGAGCGCACGCCCCATCGTGCTGTCGGACCGCAGCCGTATCGGCATCGCGGTGGCGGGCGCGGCCAAACCGCTGCTGCTCTCGGTGGACGGCCAGGAGGAGTTGCAGTTGAAGCAGGGCG
>CAYTVN010000241.1:0-5689 GCA_964441655.1 uncultured Verrucomicrobiota bacterium
CTGCGCCAGATGTCGGCGAAGGTCGCGAAGGAGCCGCGGAATCCGGTGTGCTGCACGAAGGCGGCAAAGAAATCCTGGTCCGTCATTTCGCCCCGCTCATAGGCGTCCACGATGGGGGTGCGTCCGAGCAGGCTCAGGAAGGAGTTGCTGTGTGCGATCTTGAGGGGATCGCACAGGGGCAGGGCGCGTTGGATGGCGGGCCCGTAGTCCAGATGCACCAGGACCACCCCGAGGTCGAACATCACGCGTTGGATCGAGTGGGACATGGCGGTTCCTATTCGTTGCGCAGCGCTTCCGCGGGTGAGATGCGGGCGGCGGCGCGGGCGGGGGCGAAGGAAAAGAGTACGCCCAGCCCCAGGCCGAGCAGGGCGGGGATGAGGACGATGAGCGGATTCAAATCCAGCGGCACAGGAAAGCGATTGCGCAGGAACCAGAGCAGAATCTGAGTGCCCAGCGATCCCGCGAGGGCGGCGGCCAGGGTGACCAGTACGGCTTCCAGCACAAAGAGCCGGGCGATTTCGCCCCGGGTGGCGCCGAGGGCGCGGCGCAATCCGATTTCGGTGACGCGGTCGCGCACATTGGCCACCATGAGGCTCATGAGGGTGGTGCCGCCGAGGACCAGGCAGAGCAGGGCGATGCTGCCCACGGTGACCTGGATGGTGCTTTGCAGGCGGCGTACTTTTTCGAGCAGCACGTCGGGGGTGATATAGGCCAGGGGGGGCGCGCCGGCGTCGGGCAATTCCATGAGGATGCGGGCGCGTGCGACCAGGCGTTCCATGGACTGGTCTTCCGGAGCGCGTACGAAGATGGCCTCCAGTTCGGGTTCGGGCGGCACCGTGCTGCTCAGCCAGTAGGGTGGCACGGTGAGGGGTACCCAGACCACGCTTTCCGCGGGGACCAGGGCGGACATCTGGGCTTCGGCCTCCAGGACATCGGAGCTGGAGGCCACGATGCCGACCACGCGGAACGGGGTGTTGCGCAGTTGTATCACCTCGCCCACTTTCCAGTTCAAGTGGCGGGCCAGGCTGTCGCTGATCACGGCCGAGCGTTCGCGGTTGTGCAGATCGGACGCGTCCAGGAAGCGCCCGTCCACCAGGCGCCAGGGCCGGATGTCGAGCAGGGTGTCCTGGGTGGCGATCACTTGCAGCACCAGATCCCCGGTGGGTGTGGCCACCTCGTAGGATCGTGTACCCGCCAGCACGCAGCCGGGCAGGTTGGCGGCCAGCAATTCGGCGTGGCGCAGCAAGAGGCGGGCGCTGACCGTGGGGGTGGCGGGGTCGGCGGGCGCGGTCACCACGGCGAAGACGTTGACGCCCAGTTCGCCCACGATGCGGCGCGCGCGTTCGGCCAGTCCGCCCAGTACGGCCAGCAGGACGGTGAGTGCGGTCATGCCCACGGCGATGGCGAGGAAGGAGAGGCCGGCCCGGCCTGGTCGGGCGCGGACGTCGTCGGCGATGTCGCGCAGGCTGGCGGTGTAGCCGTTCATGGCGCGGCTCCGAGCCGTCCATCGCGGAAGGTCAGGTGGGTTTCGGCGTAGTGCAGCAGCTCCTCGTTGTGGGTGACCAGGACCACGGTGATGCCCTGCTGGTGCAGGCGCGCGAACACTTCCATCACGCTTTCCGCCGAGGTGCGGTCCAGGTTGCCGGTCGGTTCATCGGCGACCAGCAGGCTGGGGCGGTGGGCCACGGCGCGGGCCACGGCCACGCGCTGCATTTCGCCGCCGGACATGAGGCGTACCGGCTGGTCGGCCTGGTTCAGCAGACCCACGGTTTTCAGGGCGGCCTCGGCGTGGGCGCGGGCTTCGTGGTGCGGCGTATCGAGGTAGCGGAAGCGGAACAGCACGTTGTCCAGGGCCGAGCGATGGGGCAGCAGGCAGAACTTTTGAAAGACCATGCCGATCTTTTCCTTGCGCACCGCGCACAAGTCGCGCTCGGACAGGCGGGCCACATCGTCGCCATCCAGGAACTGTTCACCCGAGGTGGGGGTGTCGAGCAGGGCGGCCAGATTGAGGAAGGTGGATTTCCCGGAGCCGGAGGGGCCGGTGAGGGCGACGAAGTGCCCGCGGGGGATGGTGACGTCAATGCCGCGCAATACTTCGACCGGCCCGCGCGGAGTGGAGAAGTGCTTGGTCACGCGCCGCATTTGCAGGACGGGCTGTGCGGAGGAAGATTTTGGATTTCGGATTTCGGATTTCGGAATTACTTCACTCATGGCAGCACCACCTGGTCGCCCGCCTGCAGGCCGGACACCACTTCGTAGCGGTACAGGTCGGCCCAGCCCAGCACGAGGGTGCGTTTTTCGCGGCGGCCCTTCTGGTCAATCCACGCGTAGACGGTTTCGCCTTCGCGCCGCACGGCGGAGCGCGGGATGAGCAGGGCATTTTCGCGCTGGTAGGAAAGGATCTGCGCCATGACGGACATGCCGGAGCGCAGGCGGGGATCGTTGTCTTCGAGGCCGGCCACCACGCGGAAATAACGTTGCCATGCGGGTCGATCCGAAATGGCGCTGGCCATGGAGCCCACGCTTTCCACCTGACCGTGCAGGCGGAGGTCGGGATAGGACAGGGGCGTGAGCGTAACCTTGCGCCCGATTTCCACCCGCGCCAGTTCGGCTTCGGGAATCTGGCATTCCACGACCAGGTCCTTCATGTCGGGCAGAATCATAAAGGGCTGGTTTTTGAAGATGCTGTCGCCCACCCGTGCGGTTCGGAATTCCCCACCCACGTGCAACGGGCGGTACACCACCACGCCGGGCGCCGGGGCCACCACGGTGCAGTTGGAGAGCTGGGTGCGGGCCAGCTTCATTTCCTGTTCGGCGGAGGCGAGGGCGGCGCGGGCGCGGGCGAGGGCGGAGGGATGAAGGTAACGGCGGGTCAGTTCAAGCTGGGTGGTGAGCTTGTCTTTTTTGGCGCGCAGCTCCTCCACTTTGAGTTTCTGCTGTTCGAGTTCCTGGGGCGATACCAGTTCTTCCGCGAGCAGCTGCCGGCTGTCCTCAAGGTATTGCTGCTCCGACTCAAAATTACCCTGGGCCTCCAGCAACTGGGATTCCAAATCGCGGACTTCCAGCGGCAGCTCCGCCATCTCCATGCGCTCCAGGTCGGAGTTGGCCATGGCATAGTCGCGTTCCAGCTTCAGCAGATCGCGCTCCACCTGCGAGCTGTCGAAGCGCACGAGCAGGTCGCCCGTGTTCACGGCCATCCCTTCCGGCGCCATTTCCACGATGGTGGCGCTGCCGTTGAACCGGGAGAGGATGGTTTCCACCCGGCGCGCCTCCAGCTTGCCGGGATAGGTGGACCACACGGTCAGGGTCCCGTTGCTGACCGCCACCAGGGTGTCGTCCTGTTTGGCCCGTGATCCGCAGCCCGCGGACAGCAGCAGGGCCAGCAGAAGGCAACCACGGATGAACACGGATTGACACGGATAAAGGGAAGAGGCGGTCGGATTCATTCCCCGCCATCTGTATTTATCTGTGTTCATCGGTGGTTCGCTTTTTATTGCGGCAACTTGGACGGGTCGGGTTTCAAATCGGCCGGCACTTCCACCAGCATGCCCATTCCGCGCAACAATTCATAGCCGCTGATGGAGGCCACCGCGCGCGCGTTGAGCCGCCGGTTGTCGGCGTCGGACAGGGCGTCTTCGGCATCGGTCACGGAAAAGTTGTCGCCGCGGCCGCGTTCGAAGAGGCGGCGGGCCAGGCGGGCGCGGTCCTCGGCCAGCTTGTAGTTCCGTTCCGCGATGCCCAGCTCGGAGCGCGCGCGGTGGTACGCGGAGAGCAGTTGCTGCACCTCGCGGGTGATGGCCAGTTCGCGGATGCGGATGGATTCCAGGGCGGCTTCGCGGCTGAGCGAGGCCTGGCCCAGGCGGGCCCGTTCGGCGGAGCGGGTCAGTTCGGTGTCGCCGGCCAGGCCCACCGACCACTGGTCTTCGTCGAGGCCCCCGCTGGTTTCGTTGCCGTCCAGACGCTCGTAGCGCGTGATGAGGGACAGTGCGGGCAGCAGGGCCTTTTCGGCAATTTTCACCCCGCGCACCGCATCGTCGTAACTTTGCAGCACGGTGGCGTAGTCCAGCCGGTTGCTCAGGGCCGTGGCCACGGCGAGGTCGGGGGGCGGCGCTTCAAACTCCAGCAGCGGGGGCGGGTCCAGATCGTAGGTGGTGTCGGGCGGGGCGCCCAGCAACTCCGCGAAATCGCGGGTGGTGAAGGAGTAGCGTTCCTGGTTGATTTCCATGCGCGACTGGGCCTGGCCGCGATTCAGTTCCACGCGCAGGGTGTCCACCCGGCTGGCCCGGCCCTGAAGTTCGCGCGCCTTGGTCAGGCGATACAATTTGTCCATGCGCTGGAAGGAAGCCTGATCGGAGGCGATCTGCTGGCGGAGCTTGATCAGGTTTTCAAACGTGTTGACCACTTCCACCACCAGGTCGTTGCGTTGCTGTTCCCAGTCGCGGCGGGCTTGAAGCAGCTGTTGTTCAGCCCGGGTGACCGGTTCCCGGTTGACCAGCACGCCGTAGTCGCGGAACAGGGGTTGGGTCAGGTTCACCTGCAGGGAGCGGCGTCGGTCGGTGGTTCCGCCATCGGTATCCCGCTCGGTCTGGCGGGCGCCCACTGAGAGCTCGGTGCCGGGCAGGAAGGTGCGGGCCGCGGTCAGCCCGTACTGCATGGTGGAGCCGTCCTGATCGGTGGAGGCGAGTCCGTCCGGTTGCAACCGCAGCTGGAAGCCGGCCTGGGCGCTTTGGATGCCGTAGGCGGTGCTCTGTAGGCCCAGCGAGCTGCGGGCCAGTTCGCGGTTGTGTTCGAGGGCTTGGGCGATGGCCTGTTCGAGATTGAGCGGGGTGGGAGCCTGGGCGCAGACCGGGAGGACGGTCCCGCACCAGACCAGCAGGCAACCGCTTAACAGTTGGGCGAACATGGGGCCAGTATTGCGAAAACGCGGAGGATAGAGAAGCGAGGAGTGAGCGCGGGCAGGAAACAATCTGGCCAACCGACGCCGGCTCGTTTACCTTTCCGCGCGAAACAATTTAGAGGGATCCCGAATGAAACTTGCATGGCTGTTGGTTTTTGGGTTGTGGGCCGCGGGCTGGGCGCAGGCCGACGGGCTGTCCATCGTGCACGATGCGGTGCCGTTTGCGGTGCGGGGCCAGCCCCTGACCTTGAAGGCCAAGGTGACCGGGGCCGTGGAACCGGAATCGGTGACCCTGTACTATGCGTTATTCCGCGATGCCGCGCCGTTTCGCGTACCCATGAAGTCCACCGGCCTGGGCTACTACGTGGGCACCATCGAGTCCAGCGTGGTGGCGGGGGTGGATTCCTTTTCCTACTACCTGGAGGCCCAGGACAAGAACGGCGCCATCACAGAAACGCCGTGGCACGAAGTTCCGCTGCGCAAGGCCGAGACCAAGCCGGCGGCAGCCACCGGCGGCATGCCCATGCCGAGCCCGGCCGGCCCTGCGGCGCCGGCACCCATCATCGCGACGCCTGCCGAGCGGACGGTGGCCCAGGAGTCCGACGGCAACTGGAAGACCCCGGCCCTGATCGCGGGCGGCGCAGCCGTGGTGCTGGGCGGTGCCTATGCCATTTCGCAGAGTGACAGCGGGGGCAGCAACGATGACAACAATGGTGGCGGGGGCGGGGACGAGGATCCCGTGGATCCGCAGGGCACCTATGCCGGCTCGGTGACCACCTGCCTGACCAGCAC
>CAYTVN010000242.1:0-5663 GCA_964441655.1 uncultured Verrucomicrobiota bacterium
AGCTGGTCATGGCCTTCGAGGAAGAGTTCGGCGCTGAAATTCCCGACGAAGACGCCGAGAAGCTGACCACGGTCGGCGGCGTCATCAGCTACCTGAAGGAAAAAGGCTTCGGCGACAAGTAAGTCGCGAAGCGAGTGAATCTGAAACGATCGGTCAGACGTCCGCAGGGGCGTGTGGCCGGTCGGTTCTTATTTTCGGAGAGACATGAGCAGACGTCGCGTAGTGGTTACCGGCCTGGGCGTGGTTTCGCCCCTGGGCAGCAAACTCGATACCTTCCTGGAGCGCCTGCTACAGGGGCAGTCGGGGGTGCGCCGCATTTCCCACTACGATCCCACGCCGTTCACCTCGCAAATCGCGGGTGAAGTGGTGGAGTTCAACGTCGAAGAATTTGTGCCCAAAAAAGAAGCCCGCCGCATGGATCCCTTCTGCCACTATGGCCTGGGCGCCACGCGCATGGCGGTGCAGGACTCGGGCCTGGACCTGACCAAGGAAAACCCCACGCGGTGCGGCGTCCTGATGGGCTCCGGCATCGGCGGGCTGCAGATTGTCATCGAACAGATGGACGTGCTGCGCACCAAGGGGCCGTCCCGTTTCTCGCCCTTCATGATCCCGCAGATGATCACCAATATTCTGGCCGGCTATGTGGCCATCGAATACGGGCTGCAGGGCCCCAATTTTTGCATCACCTCGGCCTGCGCCACGGGCACCCACTGTCTGGGCGAATCCATGCGCATGATCCGCAACGACGAGGCGGACATCATGCTGGCGGGCGGTGCGGAAGGCGCCATCTGCGAACTCGGGGTGGGTGGCTTTTGTGCCATGCGCGCCTTGAGCACGCGGAATGACGAGCCGCAGAAAGCGTCCCGCCCGTTCGACAAGGGCCGCGACGGATTTGTTATCGGCGAGGGGGCGGGGGTGCTGGTGCTGGAGGAGCTGGAGCACGCCAAGGCGCGCGGGGCCCGCATCTACTGCGAACTGTCCGGCTACGGGCGCACCTGCGACGCCTACCACATTACGGCGCCGCACGAGGATGGGGCGGGCGCGGCCCGGGCCATCACGGAAGCGCTGGCCGATGCCCGGATGAATCCGGAAGAAGTTAATTACGTGAATCCGCACGCCACCAGCACGCTGCTGGGCGACCGGTGCGAGACCAAGGCCCTCAAGCGGGCCCTGGGCGAGGACGTGGCCAGGAAGACCACCATCAGCGCCACCAAGTCCATGATCGGCCATCTGCTGGGCGCCGCGGGCAGTGTGGAGAGCGCGGCGGTGGCCCTGATGTTCCAGCGCGGGGCCGTGCACCCGACCATCAATCTCGACGAGCCGGATGAGCTGTGTGACCTGGACTATGTGCCGCACACGGCCCGGGACCTGAAGATCAACGCCTGCCTGAAGAATTCCTTTGGGTTTGGCGGTCACAACGCATCCCTGCTCTTCAAAGCCTACTCGTAAGCGGGGGCCGGTCCGCCGGTTTTCCGCATCTGCTGCCGCATGCAACATTGTCTCCAGACTTTTTCCGTGGTTTGTTCCCATGCCTGACGTATCGGACATGTCGCCGGAAAGCCGGTTGGAGCAGTTGGCCACGGTGGTGCCGCGTGGCCACCGGGTGCTGATCATCCCCCACGACTTCCCCGATCCGGACGCCCTGGCCGCGGCCTCCGCTCTGCATGTGCTGCTGGACAAAAAGTTTGGCGTGCACAGCCAGATTGCCTTCAGCGGAGACGTTTCGCGGGCTGAGAACAAGGAGTTGCTGCGCCGGTTGTGCTGCCGCTGGCACCGTCTTTCTGATTTGAAAAAGAACGGGGCCGGGATGTCGTGCATCCTGGTGGATACCGCGCCGTGGTCGCGCAACGTGACCCTGCCCCGCGGGGCCAAGGTGCTGGGCGTCATTGACCACCACGAGCACCGGATGAAGGCGGGCCGTCCGGTGCCCTATATGGACATCCGGGCCGGGGCCGGGGCCACCACCACCATGGTGTTTGAATATTTGAAAGCGGCCGGCATCGAGCCGCCGCGCTGGCTGGCGGCCATCATGGCCTACGCCATCGTGTCGGAGACCCTGGACCTGTCGCGGGAAACCGCGGCGGACGATCTGCGGGCCTACATTGAGCTGGTGGCCCACGCCGACCTGCGGGTGGTGGGCAAGATCCGGCACGCCCCCCTGGTCCGCGGTTACTATGCCCGGCTGCAGGAGGCCCTGACCGAGGCCCGCACCCTGGGCACGGTGGTCTGGAGTCACCTGAGCCACGTGGAGCAGCCGGAGATCGTGGCCGAGGTGGCCGACCTGCTGCTGCGCATGGAGGGCATGCGCTGGTCGTTTTGCACCGCCCACATGAGCGGGCGCATTTTTGTTTCCATCCGCAGCAACAAGCCGGGGGCGCGGTGCAGCCGCATCCTGCGCGCGGCCATTGGGCGTCACGGGGCGGCGGGCGGCCACGACCAGATGGCGGCGGGTTACCTGGAGGTGGGGGCGGCGACCGGGTTTGACCGGGAGGAAAAGCGGCTGGAGTTGGCCCGCAGCCTGGTCCGGCGCATGGTGCGTCGGGTGCCGGATTCGCGCGATGCGGTGGATTTGCTGTCGGAGCGCCTGGTGGATTGATTTGGGTAAAGTTCGCGCAACACGTTAATCCGCTTGACGCTATGCGTGCGGTTGCCCACAGTGTTGGCACAAATTTGGACCCGTTTCAGAGTTTTTCAGGACCTTTCCATGCTTAACCGTCTGCTCGGCCTGTTGGCCAACGATATCGGTATCGATCTGGGCACAGCCAATACCCTTTGTTATGTGAAGGATCGCGGCATTGTTTTGCGCGAGCCTTCGGTGGTGGCGATTCAGGCGGGTACGCGGCGGGTGCTGGCCGTGGGCGAAGAAGCCAAGCGCATGCTGGGGCGTACCCCTGGCAGCATCGTGGCCATCCGCCCCATGAAGGCTGGCGTCATCGCCGATTTTGAGATCACCGAAGCCATGCTCCGGTATTTCATTCGCAAGGTGCAAAATCCCCGTAAATTGGTGCGGCCGCGCGTAATCGTGGCGGTGCCGAGCGGGATCACGGAGGTAGAGAAGCGCGCCGTCAAGGATTCGGCCATGCATGCCGGCGCGCGGGAAGTGTTTTTGATAGAGGAGCCGATGGCCGCGGCGATTGGCGTGGGCCTGCCCGTGCAGGAACCCGCGGGTAACATGATTGTTGATATCGGGGGCGGCACCACGGAAGTGGCGCTGATATCCCTGGCCGGCATCGTGTTCAGTCGCAGCGTGCGGGTCGGCGGAGATGAGATGGACGAGGCCATCGTCCAGTATCTGAAGCGGGTGTACAACCTGTTGATCGGCGAGCGTACGGCTGAGGAAATCAAGATATCCCTGGGGTCCGCCTATCCTCTCGAGGAAGAACTCTCGATGGAGGTTAAGGGGCGCGATCTCGTTGCTGGTCTACCCAAGACGCTCACGCTGACTTCCGAGGAAGTCCGTGAGGCGTTGGCGGAGCCAGTCTCGGCCATCGTCGAAGCAGTGCGTATCACGCTGGAACGTTGTCCCCCGGAATTGTCCGCGGATCTCGTGGATCGCGGTTTGATTCTGGCGGGTGGTGGTTCGTTGCTGCGCGGCATAGACAAACTGATTGCCGAACTGACCGGGCTGCCCGTGCATGTGGCGGATGATCCGCTGAGTGCGGTGGCCGAAGGTACCGGCATCGTGCTGCACGAACTCGATTTCCTGCGCAAAGTCGCCCGCTCCGACAAGGTTTACTAGGCGGTTCGTCCGCCAGACTGGTCCGGCTCATTTCCGTCGTTCGCCCCATCGGCCCTGGATTTGCCACAGCGGAGACGGTGTGACCATTTTTTGCCAGTACAGGGGAGTGAGCGATGCGACAGCGTAACCTGACCATATGGTTGGGCCTGCTGGCGTTGTTGCTGGCTGTCCTGAACCTGCCCCCGGCCGCCTCCCAGTCGGTCAAGAACCTGGTGCGCGAAACCATCGCCCCCCTGCAGGAATCCATGACCGCTCTGCTGCGCAGCCTGCGCGAAGGGGTCACTTCCGTACGCGGTTTGGGTGGACTGGTGGAGGAAAACAAGCGCCTCTCTCAGGAGGTGGTACGCCTGCTGGCCCAGCAGCGCGAGAACAAGGTGTTGCAGCGCGAGAACGAGGACCTGCGGCGCC
This sequence comes from uncultured Verrucomicrobiota bacterium, assembly GCA_964441655.1. Classification (GTDB taxonomy): domain Bacteria; phylum Verrucomicrobiota; class Kiritimatiellia; order CAIVKH01; family CAIVKH01; genus CAYTVN01. The sequence goes on from CAYTVN010000242.1 coordinate 4,148, forward strand.
AACTCGGTTTTGTGGCTCGCGCGGCCGAGGATCTGGTGGCGGGCGAGGTGATTTCGCGCAGCCGCGACGGCTGGTGGAGCACCCTTCGCATCAACAAAGGCGCGTCCGACGGGCTGAAGCCGGAGCAGGCGGTCATCTCCATGGACGGGTTGGTGGGCAAAACTGTTTCGGTTTCGGAGCGCACCGCGGACGTGCTGTTGTTGTCCGATCCCACCTGCCGGGTGGCCGCCCAGATCCTGCGCACGGGCAGCTTCGGGCTGGTGGCGGGCCGCGGTCCCTCGTGGGAGGGTGAGGTGGTGTGCCGCATGGAATTCATCAACAAAAACGTGCCCATCGTGCCGGGCGATGAGGTCATCTCCTCCGGCCTGGGCGGCGTCTTCCCCAAGGGCCTGCTCATCGGCTATGTGGATCGCGTTTATACCGATCGCACCGGCTTGTACCAGTACGCGGACATCATTTCGCAGGCTGATCTGGGTCTGCTTCAATACGTCTTTGCCGTGACCCGGGTCAGCCCGGACGCGCCCTATGTGCACCAGGTCACCGGGGAGGGCGGTCCGTGAACCTGCTCGCCCTGGTCTTCTCGTTGCTGGTCGCCGCCCTGGTTCAGGCCTTGATTCCGACCACCCGCTGGACCGGATATGCCCCGGTGCCGGTCATGGCCTCCGTGGTGCTGTATTACGCCCTGCTTCGCCCGCGTGCCATCTTGCTGGCGGCTGCGGTGGGAGCCGGTCTGGTGGAGGATAGTCTGGGTCAGATGCCCCTCGGCTACTCGGTGTTCTGCTACTGCGTGATGGGTTTGCTGGTGGAACATTTCCGGGATTCCCTGCTGGTCCGGCAGTGGACCACCCATGCCATGCTCGGTCTGCTGGCCAATCTGGGCCTGACGCTGGCCCTGATGCTGCTGCTGGCCAAGGACGGCCTGATCGTGCCCGACTTGCTGCACACTGTGCTGCGTCTGGTGGGCGCTCTGCTGCTGGGGGTGGTGACCGCGCCGGTGGTGGTGGCGGCGCTGGAAAGCCTGGAGCAGACCCTGGGCATGGCCGATGAGGAGGCCGAGGCATGAATGCCATGCGCGGCAATCCCCTGGACGATGAATTCCTGCGCGTGCGCCTGGTTTTTGTGGGCATGCTGCTGGCCCTGGTTTTCCTGGGAGGCTGGCTGTGGCACCTGCAGGTGCACCGCGGGGCCAGCTTCGAGCAGGACCAGCTGAAGCAGAGCGTGCGGAGGGTGCGCATTCCGGGCGTGCGCGGGCGGTTGTTTGATCGCAAGGAAAACTGCGTGGCCGACAACCGGGCCAGCTACAACATCGTTTTGTACCTCGAAGAGCTGCGCAAGCCGGGCAAGTGGGACCGTACCCTGGACCACGTGCTGGCGCAGTTGGACAGTCTGGGGCAGGTGCTGGGGACGCCGTCGGAGCTGGACCGCGACAAGTTACGCGCCCACATCCGGCGCAGCCTGCCGCTGCCCCTGGTGGCCTGGCGCGATGTGAGTGAAGAGGTGCTGGCCCGTTTCGCGG
>CAYTVN010000243.1:0-5662 GCA_964441655.1 uncultured Verrucomicrobiota bacterium
GCCTGCAAGCGCCGCGTCAGTTCGTCGCCCAACTCGCGCTTGCGCGGACCCAAGGCCGCGGTGTTCCACTCCTCGCCTTCCATGTCGTCCACCGAAACAAAAGTCGGCTCGCCACCCATGCTCAGGCGCACATCGCCCGACGTGAGGTCGGCATCCACCCGGTGGCCCAGCTGTTCGATCTCGCGCCACTGCTCGTCCGTGTAGGGCTTGGTATAACGCGGGTCCTCGAACACCCGGGTGACCGACATTTTAAAATCGAAATCCACCTCGCATTCTTCGTGCTCTCCACTGATGGGCGCCGCACTGGAAGGCGCGGGCGAACAGGCCAGCGGAATGTGACCCTCCCCGGCCAGCAGGCCCGAGGTCGGGTCCAGCCCCACCCAGCCTGCGCCGGGAAGATAGACTTCGGTCCAGGCGTGCAGGTCGGTGAAATCCTCCGCCGCACCTGCCGGCCCTTCCAACGGCTTTACGTCCGGTTTGAGCTGGATGAGATAGCCGGATACAAAACGCGCGGCCAGGCCGAGATGCCGCAAGATCTGGCACAGCAACCAGGCCGAATCGCGGCAGGAGCCGCTCCGCTTTTCCAGCGTCACCTCACAGGATTGAATGCCCGGCTCCAACCGGATCAGGTAGCGCACCTCTTGTTGCACCCGGCGATTGATGGCCACCAGGTAATCCACCGTGCGCACGCCCTGCTGCCTCACCTCCTGCACGAGCTTGCCCAGCCGCGGCCCCGCCTCGCTGACCTTCAGGTACGGCGCGAGATCCGCCGCCACATCCGATCCGTAGGCAAACGGATGCGTGTCCGCGGTCGCCTCCAGGAAAAAATCAAACGGATTAATGGTGACCAGATTGGCCACCAAATCCACCTCCACCGAAAACTCGGTCACCGGCTCCGGGAACACCAGCCGGGCCAGGTAATTTCCCAGCGGGTCCTGCTGCCAATTCAGGAAATGCTTCTCCGGCTTGATGTTCAGCGAGTAACCCAAAATGGGCGTTCGCGCGTGCGGCGCCGGCCGCAACCGAACGATCTGCGGCGATAAAACAATGGCCCGGTCATAGCGATACCGGGTCCGGTGATGCAAAGCGACGTGTAAGCCCATGGTACTCCAGAAGTTGCCACGCCAAGTAGCAGGCCGCGTACCATGCAGGCCAAAAATCGGCAATCAACGCCTTATCATGCTTGAATATAACAAGTTACAACAGTTGATAAGCCTGCGCTAAAATTGTTAACAGATACATTATTGTAACCTGTTGATATGTTTATAACTTATTTGTACTCACGCTGAAATTCGGAGGCCTACGATACCGGTGACAATGAGGAGCAGGCTGAACAGGCGGATAGGGGTGGCGGATTCGCCGAAGAAGAGCATGCCGAGAGCGGCGGTGCCGGCGGCGCCGATACCGGTCCAGATGGCATAGGCGGTGCCCATGGGGATGGCTTGAATGGCGCGGGCCAGGAGGAAGAAGCTGGCTGCCATGGCCAGTGCGATGCCGAGACTGGGTCCCAAGCGGGTCCAGCCCTGGGTAAATTTCAGCCCGACCGCCCACACAATTTCGAGCAGGCCGGCCGCCAGCAAATAGATCCAGTGCATAATTTTCCTCGTGCTTCTTGTTAATCGCCACCCGACACCCTTACATGTTCGCCATGCCGCTGATTCCGTCAACCTATCGCGCACCCTGGTGGTTGCGCAACGGCCACCGCCAGACCGTGCTGGGCGCTTTCCGCCCCGCCCCTGCCATCAACTATCAGCGCGAGCGCATCGAAACGCCAGATGGTGATTTTCTGGATGTGGACTGGCGGGCCGCCGGGAGCCCGCGCCCGCTGGCCCTGCTTTCCTTCGGCATGGAAGGTCATGCACAACGCCCCTACGTGCGCGGCATGGTGGCCGCTTTCCGCGCCGCGGGCTGGGATGCCCTGGTGTGGCATTACCGGAGTACCAGCGGGGAGCCCAACCGCAAGCTGCACTTCTATCACAGCGGAATGGTGGAGGATTTGGAGGCCGTGCTGGCGTGCGCCCGAGCGCACCACTACACCCGCATCGCGCTCATCGGCTTCAGCCTGGGCGGCAACATGGTCCTGAACTACCTCGGACGACGCGGGCCGGAAGCCGCCCCGGAGGTTGCCGCGGCTGCGGTTTTCTCCGTGCCGTGCGAGGTCATGGATTGCGCCCGTCGCCTGCGCGAACCGCAGAATGCCCTCTACACCCGGCGTTTTCTCGAATCGTTCCGGGAAAAAATCCGCGGCAAAATGCCGCACTGGCCGGGCCGCATCAGCGACGAACGCTACGAGGACGTCCGCACCCTGGAAGACTACGATGCGCGCTACACCGCGCCCCATTTCGGCTTCCCCGATGTGCCCACCTTCTACCGCGCGGTCAGCAGCCGCTATGTGCTCGACCACATCGCCCGCCCCACCCTGATGGTGAATGCGCTGGACGATCCCTTTATGGGGCCCCTGTGTTTCCCCACCGAAGCGGCGCAGGGCAACCCGCATCTCTTCCTGGAAACGCCCGCCCACGGCGGCCATCTCGGATTCCTGCGCGGTCCGCTTCATCGCTGGAACTGGTGCGAGGAGCGCGCGGTGCACTTCGCCGTTGCCCACCTGCCCGCCCCGGCCTAAGCTGGCTTCGCAACAAGGAGTTTCCCATGATCAGCGCCATCGTTCTCATCAACACCGAGCGCAGCCGGGTCAACGCCGTAGCCGACGCGCTGGGCGACATCGTCGGCATCAGCGAAGTCTATTCCGTGGCCGGTGCATACGACCTGGTGGCCATCATCCGGGTGGCCGACAACGAGGCCCTGGCCCGCGTGGTGACCGAGCACATGCTCAAGGTGTCCGGCATCACCAAGACGGAAACCCTGATCGCCTTCCAGGCTTTCTCGAAGCACGACCTCGAACGCATGTTCTCCATCGGCGCGTGATGCAGGGCCTGGATTACAGTCATCTGCTGGCCCTGCTGGGCTGGGTGTGTCTGATCAGCTATTTCTTCGCCAAGGTGGAGATCCATATCGAAGGCAAGAACGGCTGGGCGGCCAGCCTGCCCACCTGGCGCATCGAAAAACACTGGTTGCTCGACGTGTTCTGGGGCGGGCGCCCACTCACCGGCTACCACGCCTGGGTGTTCCCCTTCATTCTGCTGATCAGCCATCTGGGCTTTTTCCTGGTGGGCGGCTGGACCTGGGAACTGGAGCTGCGCACCATGGGCGTGGTGGCCCTGTTCTGGACCCTGGAGGATTTCCTGTGGTTCGTGCTGAACCCCGCCTACGGCCTGGCCTCCTTCCGGAAGGGCCGCATCCCCTGGCACACCCGCTGGGTGCTCGGCCTGCCCATCGACTACTGGGTCATGGGCATCATCGGCCTGCTGGCCGTCGTGTGGACCTTCCGCCTGTCGTAATCCGCGCCGGGGCGTGCCCCCTACGGTCCACCGCCATCCCCCGGTTATTCTGGACGGGACTACAGGATCATCAGGATCGGCCTGCTGAAACCAGTCTCCCTCATCCTGAACATCCTGTTCATCCTGTCCAACATTCAGAAATTTGATTTCGGTTTCTGATGCAGCTACCCAGGTCCTTTCAACCGCACAACGGACGCAACCTGCCACTTGCAACGCGCCGTTCTGCCCCGTAGCATTCGACCTCTATGGCTACCCGAATCATTGCGATGGCGAATCAAAAAGGCGGGGTGGGTAAAACCACCACCACGGTAAACCTGTCGGCCGCCCTGGCGGAAAAGGGGCGGCGTGTGCTGGTGGTGGATTTCGATGCCCAGGCCAATGCCACCAGCGGATTGGGTATGGAAAAGGTCGAAGGCCAGAGCCTGTATGGCGTCCTGCTGGGCGAAGGCAAAGCCGAGGACTTCATCAAGCCCACCGGCATCAAGCGCCTGGACCTGATTCCGGCCGAGGTCAACCTGGCGGGGGCGGAAATTGACGTGGCCCGGCTGGACCGCTACCTGCACCGCCTGAGCGATGCCCTGGCCCCTCTGGTGGCGGCGGATCGCTACGACTACATCTTCGTGGATTGCCCGCCGTCCCTCGGCATTCTGACCATGAACGCGCTCACCGCGGCGGACTCCATCCTGCTTCCCATCCAATGCGAATACTACGCGCTGGAAGGACTGAGCGTGATGATCCGCCTGGTCGAGCAGGTGCGGGATGGTGGCGCCAATCCCAAGCTACAGATTGAGGGCATCGTGATGACCATGTTCGACCAGCGCACCAATCTGTCCAACCAGGTGGTGCAGCAGGTGGTCGAGCATTTCAGCGACAAGGTGTACCAGACCGTAATCCCGCGCAGCATCCGGGTCAGCGAGGCGCCCAGCTACGGCCAGCCCGTGCTGGTGTACGACCGCAACTGTACCGGCACCACCGCCTACCGCGCCCTGGCCCGCGAGTTCATGAAGCGGGAAAGCGCGCGCAACGGCACCCTCGTTCCCGAGGAGCCCGCCCCCGCCCCGGTCGCGGAGGCCACGCCGGAGACGACTCCGCCCGAGTCGACGCAGAACTGATCGTCCGTTCAGGCAACGGCGCCAACGCGAAGTCGGTCGTCCATCGCCAACAAAATTAGCCACAGAAAGCACAAAGGGCACAAAATGCATCGGGATGAGGCTGCGATCAGACAACTCTGCGATGTCGTACGCGAAACAGCTTTTTCGCTACATGCCTTCCTCCGGCATGGCCATTTGGAAAAGGTCTACGAGAACGGGCTGGCGAATCGCCTGCGTAAGGCTGGACTAATGGTTGAGCAACAAAAGCCATTAAAAGTCTCCGATGAAGACGGAACTATTTTAGGAGATTACTTCGCCGACCTATTGATCGAGCAATGCCTGATCGTAGAACTCAAGGCGAGCAAGGCTCTGGTCGATGAACATATCGCACAGGTCCTAGGCTATCTGCGGGCCTCAAACTATCGGGATGGATTGTTGATTAACTTTGGATCCCCCGTCATACAGTTTAAGAAACTCATTTTGTGAATTTTGTGCCTTTTGTGGCCAACCCACACGGAGACTAAGTTTATGGCCGGCGAATATGCGTTTAACCTGCAAAACCTGACCAAGCAGTACAACCGCACCACCATTCTCGATAACATCAATCTGGCCTTCTATTTCGGGGCCAAAATCGGGGTCATCGGCGGCAACGGCGCGGGCAAGTCCACCCTGCTGCGCATCATGGCCGGGCTGGACAAGGAATACATGGGCGACATGCAGGTGGCCAAGGGAACCAAGGTCGGCTACCTCGCGCAGGAACCTCAACTCGATCACGCCAAGGATGTCGCGGGCAACGTCAACGAAGGGGTGGCGGAAGCCCGCAAGGTCATGCAGCGCTACGATGAAATCTGCGACCTGCTGGGCGGCGATTTGAGCGACGAGGAATCCGAGAAACTGAACACGGAGCTCGGTCGCCTGCAGGATGTCATCGACACCAACAACCTGTGGGAGTTGGATCACCAGGTGGAGTTGGCCATGGAGGCCCTGCGCCTGCCCCCCGGCGATGCCGCGGTGGACAAGATATCCGGCGGTGAACGGCGGCGGGTGGCCCTGTGCCGGCTCCTGCTTTCCAATCCCGACGTGCTGCTGCTGGACGAACCCACCAACCATCTGGACGCGGATTCCGTGGCCTGGCTGGAGGAATTCCTGGTGCAGTTCAAGGGCACCATCGTG
>CAYTVN010000244.1:0-5659 GCA_964441655.1 uncultured Verrucomicrobiota bacterium
CAATGTGGCCACCATCATCCACAGCGACGAAGCCCTGCTGGCCGCCGGCTTCATCTTCACCATCCATTTCTTCAACACCCACCTGCGGGCGGAGAAGTTCCCCATGGACACCGTGATCTTCACGGGCCGCATGAGCGTGGAGGAACTGAAGCTGGATAAGCCGGGCGAATATCAACGCCTGGTGGAGCGCGGGCAATTGGACCAGCATCTGGTGGACCCCCTGCCCGCCGATGTGGTGCGCCGCATGCGCCTGTTCGGCTGGATCGCATTGTCCGTGGGGATCAGTGTGGTCATCGGCATCATCTACGCTATGCTGTCCTCGTACCGCTAACGCAACGGAGGCCTGAGCATGACCGAAACGCAACCCGACAGGCGTCCCTACCACCTGTTGATGAACCTGACCAGCCTGGCGGGTTTGATCATCGGCGTGTGCGGCCTGATCAGCGCCATTTTCCTGCTGGCCTTCGACTTCATGGGCGGCGGGGAAAGCCCCTACCTGGGCATCCTGACCTTCATGGTGGCCCCGGCGGTGGCCATGACCGGCCTGATCATGACCACGGTGGGCGCCCTGCGCATGCGCCGGCGGCTGCATGCCCGCGGAACCATCGAGGAACGCCTGCCCGTCATCGACCTCAACAACCGGGCCCACTTCAGCACCCTGGTCTTTTCCATCGCGGGCGGCCTGTTGCTCATTGGCGTGAGCGCGCTGGGCACCTACCGGGCCTACCACTTCACCGAGTCGGTGGCCTTCTGCGGCACCACCTGCCACTCCGTGATGAAGCCCGAACACACCGCCTTCCTGTCCTCGCCGCACGCCCACGTGCAATGTACCACCTGCCATATCGGGCCCGGCGCGGGCTGGTTCGTGAAATCCAAGATCAACGGGTTGAAACAGGTCTGGAACACCGCCTTCGACCTCTATCCCCGCCCCATCGCCACCCCGGTACACGACCTGCGTCCGGCCAAGGAAACCTGCTACACCTGCCACTGGCCGGATAAGTTCTTCGGATCCGTCATGATGACGCGCACCTACTACCGCGCCGCGGAGTCCGGCAACAACCCCTGGACCATCCAGATGCTTATCAACGTGGGCGGCGGCGATTCCCGACACGGCCGCGGCCAGGGCATCCACTGGCACATGGTGGTGGACAACAAGATCGAGTATGTGGCCGCCGATGAGAAGCGGCTGACCATCCCGTGGGTGCGTCAGACGGGCAAAGATGGAAAAATCACCATTTTCCGCAGTACCGACACCAATGTTACCGAATTCGTGGACACCCTGGCCAAACCGGAAGGGCTGGCCGCGGCGGATATGCGCACCATGGACTGCATGGATTGCCACAACCGGCCCAGCCACCAGTACCACGCCCCCGAACGTTCCATGAACGAGTCCCTGCGGGCCGGCCTGATCGACGCCACGCTGCCCTCCATCAAATCCCTGGGCGTGACCCTGCTGGACGGCGAGTACACCTCGGAGACCCAGGCCTTGGCCACCATTGAAAGCGCCCTGCGCGAGGAATTCCCGGCGGCCGATCCGCGGGTGGATCAGGCCATCGCCCAGATCCAACGCATCTACAGTGAAAATTTCTTCCCCGAGATGAAGGTCAACTGGCGGGCCTACCCGGAACACATCGGGCACATGATTTCACCCGGCTGCTTCCGCTGCCACGACGGCAAGCATGTGAGCGATGAGGGGCAGGTCATCCGCAACGACTGCAACATCTGCCACACCATCGTGGCCCAGGGCAAGGGCACCAAGCTCAATACCATCACCACGGGCGGCCTGGAATTTGAGCATCCGGAAGATGTGGGCAACAGCTGGGAAACCCAGCGTTGCGACGAGTGCCACGACGGCATGCCTATCCTGTAGCCCGGATGTGGGCGCGCCGACGCGCCAGCGGCACCAGCACCGCCACATACAGCAGCTCGAAGCCACAGGCGATGGCCAGCCCGCGGGCGATGCCCGAGGTGAAACCATAGGAGTGCAGGCCCACGGCGAGCAGGTTGACACCCATCCAGGCCAGCAGCACGCCGATAACCCCCAGCACACAACCGGCGGCAAAACCCAGCGGTCCAATCATACGGCCCAGCCGTGCGTGAAACAGAATGGAGGACCAGAGCACGATGACCAGCGCCCCGTTCTCCTTGGGGTCCCAACCCCAGAACCGGCCCCACGACTGATCAGCCCAGATGCCGCCCAGCATGGTACCGAGGAAGGCGAAAATGAGTCCGAAGGCCAGCGCCCCGTAGGTGGCGTTGCAAGTCTCCTTCAGGGCCGCGTCCTCGGGATCACGACGCAGGGCCTGCAACAGATAGATGTGGCCCAGCAGGCCGGCCGCGCAGCAACCCGCGTAGCCGATGGCAATGGTCACCACGTGGGTGGCCAGCCAGAAGTTGGAATCCAGCACCGCCACCATGACGCCCATGGTGTCGCCATCGGAACCGAACCGGGCCGAGGTCATGAGCAGGGCCAGCCCCATCGAACTCGCGGTGATCAAGCCCAGCCGGTTGCGCTGCAGGTATTCGACCACCAGCCCGATCACCACGCACACCCAGCTCACAAAGATGAACGTGGTGTAGAGATTGGTCACCGGCGGGCGCCCCATGATGACCATGCGGGCCACGATGCCATAGGTATGCGGGACCAGGGCCAGCAGGGTCAGGACGGCGGCCGCCCGGTACAACCAGCGCCCGCGGAACGGCACGGACAGCAAAGCCACCAGGAAGGCCAGGCCATAGAGGAGCTCAGAACGATAGAACGCGTCCGCCCGGTTGTACTGGACCTCGCGCTTGAGATTGCGCACCTGCCGGGGCTCGAGGCCCCGTTTGGTCACCGAACTGGCCAGGTTGCGCGCCGCGATATCAAAGGCCACCTGCTGTCCGGCCCGGAAGGCGGCCGCCATTTCGTTCAAGACCTGAAGATCAGCCTGTACCACCTCGTTGTTCGCGCCAAAATTGAGCGCGTCCCAGGGCCCCACCCACGGCTCGGTGCCACCGCCGACCGGGATCATGGCCGGGGGAAGACTGCCCCGCTGCTGCGACCACATACGAAGGGCGGTGGCCAGGCGACGCAACTCCTGCTGGTAGGTGTCGGGCGGCGCCGTGGAGGAGCTCGTCATCTTCAGCAAGGCGTTGATGCGGTCCTGCTGCCGGCGCACATCGAGCAGGGACAGCGCGCCGGTTTCGGCCAGTTCGAGATCGCGCCGCAGGTCCTCGCTGGTCACCTCAAAATCCGGGCGGGGCACGGTAAAGTCCAGACCCTGCGCCAGCTGCCGGTACAGGGACAGGTTGCTGTACAGACGCATGATTTCCGTTTCGACCGGCGAACGGGCATCGTCTTCCAGGTGAAAGGCGGCCCGGGCCAGCCGGGTCAGTTCGTGCAACGCAGGCTCAAGCTGGGCGAAGCTGTATCGGCCGCGGCCTTCCGCAGATAAGCCCAGGGCCTCCACGACTTCCGGATTATCGACCAGGAAAATTGCGTCGGTACGCGCGGCCTCCGGGGTAAACAACAACCGGGCCAGCCATTTCGAAGCCGGCTGGCGTTGGAACGTGCTCTTGCCGGAGAAACCCAGCAACAGATGACGCGCATAGGAATCCATGGGCATCACGCGCCCGTCGTTTTGCACCGGCAAGTGATCCCAAACCTGAAGGGAGTCGACCTCCGCCCGGGCCGTGACCGGTCGAACCAGCAGGGCACCCCCCAGGACCACGGGCAGCATCCAGCGCATCTTCATCAGACTGCCCTCCCTTCCGAACGCGGCCGCAAACGAGTCACCAGCATACCCGTGAAATGCAGCAACATGCCGAGCACGGTGATGCCGGTGGCCAGATAGGGCATGGTGCGTCCATAGTTCTGCACCACGGAAAGCGTGGAAATTTCGCGCCCACCGGGGGCCGAGGAGAAAGAGGACTGGTAGAAGGTAAAGCCCTTCAGGCGCAGCGGTTTGTTCATGGAGATCAGCACCTTGCGATCCGAGTCCTCGTTCGACTGAACCAGCACCTGGCTGGAGTAGCTCTTGGCAATGCCACTGCCGGGGTGAAGTTCGCGGCGGAAATCCAACAATTGAATCACCGCCGGCAACAACAGACGCTGGCGGCGCAGGCCAAGCGCGCGGTGCTCCGCGTCACCCCGCAACTCGGTGGGCGCGGAGTCGCCGGCCCACAACAAGTAACGGTCCCTTTCCTGTCCGTCTTCGAGCAGGATGAACAGGACCCCGGGCTGATCGGCCGCAGGCTCCTTGTTGACGGGCCGGGCCTGCAGTCCGGTGAAGCCAGATGCATTAACCGGCGAGGTTTCCCCCGCTTCGCGCACGGGCTGGCTGTGGCGATAAACCTCTTCGATGCGCAGGGAGAGATGACCGCCCGGCAGCGGGATTTCCCGGCCGGGTCGCAGGGCGCGCAACGGCAGGGTGGACAACTTGCGCCCGCCCTGGCCCCCGGACGGCAGCAGCACCAGTTCCCATTCATTGTACGACTGGGCCACGTTGGAACCCTCGCCTTCGACCAGCGAAAGATGGGCTTCCCGGCCCAGGTAGAACGTCACCGCACCCGCGGCCAACATCAGCAACAGACCGGAATGGGTGATAATCAGGCCCCAACGCAAACGGCCCCGCACGGCCAGCAGCAGGATGGAGGCAAGCAGGTTGATGAACAACACCAGCATGACCAACTGGGCACCCGGGAAAGGCACCACTCCGCCGATCATCAGGAACCAGGACTGGTAGAAACGTTCCTGGGCCTGGTAGAGGCCGAAGTCCACCTGGTACAACGTCCCCCACACGGTGAGAATCAACAAGAGAAACAAGCCCGCCACGGTGATCCGGAGGGAGCCGAGCAGACTCAGTATTCGTTGCATCATGCGTGATTCCTCACGGGGTGGATCTCAACGACTGGCAAAGCTGGGTGAAGTTTTCCTTTTCCGCGCCCAACAGGCTGAGCGGGCCGGTAAGTTTTACAAAAACGGTGCTCGACTCCACGGTGAACAAGCCGGCCAGCATGGACGGCGTCTCGGGCGCCTGTGGTCCCAGGCTGGTGAGATCCGCAACCACGCCCTCAAAGCCACCTTCACTGCGCAGGCGCGGTTGGGCGGCCAAAAATGACGTCCACGCCTCCGGCTCGGGATCCTGAAGATTGAGCTGACGCAACCAGCGCCGGACATTCGCGTCCAACCCACCGGCGGCTCCGCCCAGGGTCACAATGGTACAGGTACCCGTCTGCTCACCCGACCCCACGACGAAGGTGGCCAGTCGCATACCCGAAGCCGCCTCCACCCGCCAACCGTCGGGCACCGTCCACTGCAAGGACCCCGAAGCGCGGTTGCCCGACGGGCGCGCGGGGCTCGCCGCCAGGCGGGGAGCCGGGGCAGACGTGCTGATTTCCTCGTAGGTTTGCCAGCGGGGCTGGGCCCGACCACAGCCGGTCCACAACGCACAACACCACGAAAGACATAGGCAGGTTACGGCACATTTAATCAGCATAAGCACAGATTCCCCAAAGCGTGGTCAGATTAGGTCGCCGCGCATCGATGTCAAGCAGCCCGACCAAGGGCCTTGTCGAAACAACGACAACGCGGCACACTGGCCGCCTCAACATGGAAAGTACTTCACTATGACGGAAACGACACCGACGCGCGTCCGCTTTTTTCAAGGCATCCTGCTCC
>CAYTVN010000245.1:0-5632 GCA_964441655.1 uncultured Verrucomicrobiota bacterium
ATCAATGACGTAATCCTCCATGGCCGAATAGAGGTATTCCTCCACCGCCTTGGGCAGCCGGTGGATTTCGTCAATAAAGAGGATGTCGCCCTTTTCGAGATTGGTGAGCAGTCCGGCCAGTTCGCCCGCCTTCGTAATAACCGGCCCGGAGGTGGACTTGATGTTCACGCCCATGGCCTCGGCCACGATGTAGGCCAGCGTGGTTTTACCCAGGCCGGGAGGACCGAACAGCAGAATGTGGTCGAGCACGTCGCCCCGCCCCTTGGCCGCGTCCACGAACAGCTGCAACCGTTCGCGCACCTTGCCCTGCCCCACGAAGTCGGCGAATTTGGACGGACGCAGGGAAAGGTCGAATTCGGTGTCGGCCTTGCTCAGGGTATCGGTGACGAATCGTTCGCTCATGGTTTAAGTCTAACCGCTGATGGACACAGATAAACGCAGATAATGCTGCCCCACCCTATCCGCGTCCATCCGCGTTCATCTGCGGTTTGCATTCCTAGCGGGCCAACGCACGTCGCACCAGGTCTTCCACGGAAACGCCGGCGCTGATCTTGGGCAACACGTCCTTGATCATCTTCAGCGCGTCGGCTTGTTTATAGCCCAACGAGATCAGGGCCAGCACGGCGTCGCGGGTACGCATTTCCTCGGGGGAGGACGCCTCCGCGCCGGCCACCGCTTCCAGCACTTCGCCGTCGGTCAGCTTGTCCTTTAATTCCACAATGATCTTTTCGGCCGTCTTGCGGCCCAGCCCCTTCACGGAGGAAAGCCGCTTCACATCACCCTCCGCGATCGAGGTCTTGATTTCGCGCACGGACAGGCCGCCCAGCACGCCCAGCGCGGTTTTGGGGCCAACCCCGTTCACCGAGTAGAGCATCAGAAACAGGCGCCGTTCCTGCTCGGTGGCGAAGCCGAACAACTCCTGGGCATCCTCACGCACGTGGTGGTAGGTCAACACCTTGCAGGCCGCGCCCTCGGGGGGCAGTCGCTCGAAGCTGGAAAGCGGGATCAGCACCTCGTACCCCACCCCGCCCACATTGAGCACAGCGCGGCCCGGTTGTTTTTCGATCAGAGTGCCTTCAAGGAAGGTAATCATGCCGCGTTCTTTTTACAGGCGTTGGAAGTCCGCGGAAACACTTTTTACAGGGGTTGGAAATTATTGCTAGCGGGTGAATCCGGAAATTCGCCATGCGGCCAATATCCAATTCAGGCGTTTTGCAGAACACAGCGTCCATTCCATTGCTTCTTTACAAACACCTAATCCCGGCTGCATACTCAAGCCGAGCGGGATGCTTATGATTAAGCCTTGCACAACCGCACGCGCAACCATCGCGGTTTGGACCTTGGATGGCGACCCATCCACCTCGTCTAATTCTGAGCAGCCAAACGGCAGGCGTTCAGACAATTCGGTCGGATCGAGGTTGAAGTCAACTTCATGAAACTTCGGAAAAAAGCCCTTCTTCTCGTGGGCACGGTCTATTTTGTGCTTCTGCTGGTCATTGACCTCGCATCCTCACATTTCATACTCGACGAGTATGCCCGCGTGGAGCGGGATTTCGTGCTCCCGAATGCCACCCGCATGCTGGAGGCCTACGCCAGCGAATTGACCCAGATGGACACGGCAACCGCCGACTGGGCTCTGTGGGATGACGTTTATGATTTTGTCGTGGACGGAAATGATGCGTTTATCCGCGATAATCTGACAGATTTCTCGATAGAAACCCTGCGCTTGAATGCGATGATGTATGTTCAATCATCAGGACACGTCACCTTCGCGACCGGTTTTGACCTGAAGACTGGCCAAAAGACGACTCTTCCCGAGGGCCTGATTCCCTCCCTTAGACCGGGAAGCCCGCTCATGAGCCTGACCGGCGTTGATTCATCCCTAACAGGTGTCCTGATGTTGCCGGGCGGTCCCCTTCTGGTGTCGGCTCGTCCGATCTGCAATACGGCACGTGATGCGCCGATCCGAGGCGTAATGATCATGGGACGGTTTCTGGATGAGTTGGTTTTGGGCACGATACGCCGCGTGGTGAGCCGACCGGTGACGATGGCGAGAGTGGACGGCGACCTGCCGCCCGACTTCAAGGAAGCCCGGGTATCGCTGGAAGCGGGCGAGTCGGCCTTCCTGCGTGTGGGCGGGCCGGACACGATTTCCGTCTATGCACTGATCCGCGATATCTATGGCGCACCAGCACTCCTGCTCCGGGCGGACTCATCACGGGATATTTACCAAAGTGGCGTCCAGAGCATGATCATCCTGTTGGGCTGGCTGACGCTTGCCGGGCTCATGTTTGGCGGCGCGACGCTCTGGCTGCTGGAGAAATCCATTCTTTCTCGGTTGCGTGGACTTGCCGCGTCGGTCCGCAGTTTTCATCCGGACACGGAGGAGCTGCCGCACGTCCCGGTCCGTGGGGCGGACGAGCTGTCGGACGTATGCACGAGCATCAACAGCATGTTGGCCGCCCTGGGAACAGCGCGTAGCGAACAACTGAAGTCGCAAGAAGCGCTCACCGAAAGCGAGGCGCGGCTGCGCACAATCATTGAGCACAGCCCGTCCGTTTACTTCTCCCATACGCCGGATCACGTGATCACGTATGTCAGCCCCCGGATTGAGGAAATCCTGGGTTTCGGGCCGGAGGAAATGAAGCGCAGGTGGATGGAGCTGGTAACGGATAACCCGGTGAACGCCGAGGGCTACGCGTTGACCCAGCGGGCGATTGATACCGGCCAGGCCCAGCGGCCGTATGAATTGGAAGTACGTGGGGCGGGGGGAAACAAGATTTGGGTGGAAATCCGTGAAACGCCGGTGGTGAAAAACGGGAAGACGGTGGCCGTGGTCGGAACCCTCACCGATATTACCGAACAGAAGAAATTCAGCCAATCGCTGCGCGAAAGCGAGCAACGCTATCAGATTCTCTTTGATGAAATGATGACCGGCTACGCCCTTCACGAAATCATCCTCGACCCCGACGGCGTGCCCTGCGATTACCGCTTTCTCGAAATCAATCCCGCGTTCGAGAAAATCACGGGATTGACCCGCGAATCCACGCTCGGCAAAACCGTGCGCGAGCTCCTGCCTCAAAACAACAATATCTGGATTGAGCGATACGGGCGTGTGGCCCTGACCGGAGTCGCCGCGCATTTTGAAAATCATGCCGAGGCCCTCGGCCGGGATTTCGAGGTGGTGGCCTATTGTCCGAAGCGCGGGCAGTTCGTCGCCCTGTTCGTAGACGTCACCGACCGCTTGAAGGCGGAGAAGAACCTCAAATTGTTTCGGGCGCTGGTGGATCAATCCAAGGATTCCTTCGAGATCATTGACCCGGAAACGGGCCGGTTTATCGATGTCAACGAAAGAGCGTGCCAGGACCTCGGCTATAGCCGGGAGGAGCTGCTGGCCTTGACCGTGTTCGATATCGACCCATCGCTCGATGTGCACCGATTCGCAAACAGCACCGAGGCACTCCGAAAGGCGGACACCTTGCCGTGGAATGGTGTCCACCGCCGAAAAGACGGTTCAACCTTCCCCGTGGAAGTCAACTTGAAGTACGTCCGGCTTGATCGCGATTACCTCGTCTCGGTGGTACGCGACACCACCGAACAGCTTCGCACGATGGAGGCACAGGCCCGCCTGGCCACAGCGGTTGAGCAGGCCGCCGAGACCATCGTCATCACCGACGCGAGTGGCCATATCCTCTATGCCAACCCGGCGTTCGAGCAGGTCACCGGTTACAGTCGCGCAGAGGCCGAGGGGCAAAATCCGCGGATTCTCAAGAGCGGTAAACATGAAAAGGATTTTTACCGGCAGATGTGGGAGCGGCTGATCGCCGGGAAAGTGTGGAGCGGGCGACTTACGAACAAGCGTAAGGACGGCACCTTGTACGAGGAAGACGCCACCATATCGCCCGTCCTCGATGCCACCGGGAAGATCATCAACTTTGTCGCCGTTAAACGCGACGTGACCCGCGAGGTGGCGCTGGAAGTCCAGTTGCACCAAACCCAGAAGTTGGAGGCCGTGGGCCGACTTGCAGGAGGGGTGGCCCACGACTTCAACAACCAGCTCCAAGTGATCATAGGCCATGCAGAAATCGCCCTGGCGACCAGGGCGCCGGATGATCCATACGGCCTCAATGTGCAGGAAATCCTGAAGGCGGCGCAACACTCCGCAGGCTTGACCCGGCAATTACTCGCCTTTTCGCGGCAGCAGGCCATTGTCCCGGTGGTTCTGGATTTGAATGAATCCATCGCCGGAAGCCTGAAGATGCTGAAGCGGCTGATCGGCGAAAACATCCAGCTGAACTTCGTCATGCGACAAAATCCGTGGAACGTGTTCATGGATCCGGTCCAACTGGATCAACTCCTGGTCAATCTGGTGGTCAATGCCCGCGACGCCATCGTCGGCTCGGGCACGATCACCATTGAGATCACGAATGAGACGCTGCACGAAGCGGATTGTCGCGATAAGGTGGATTTCGTCATGCCCGGAGACTACGTGGGCATGGTGATCCAGGACGACGGCCAGGGCATGAGCGATGATGTCCTGGCGCACATCTTCGAGCCGTTCTTCACCACCAAAGATGTGGGCAAGGGCACCGGCTTGGGCTTGGCCACGGTCTATGGCATCATCAAGCAGAATGGCGGGGCCATCACGGCGAAAAGCGCGCCAGGCCAGGGCGCCACCTTCACATTGTATCTGCCCCGATCGAAGCATGCGCCCGGCGTAACGACGAAAAACACAGCGGCTCAAATTCCTGCGGGCACAGAAACCCTGCTAATCGTCGAGGACGAGGAGTCGGTATTAAATTTGGTCCAGAGGAAGCTGTCGCAATTGGGTTACACTGTTCTGGTGGCGTCCTCGCCCGCCATCGCCCTGCAGCGGTGTAAACAGTACACGGAGCCCATCCATCTGCTCCTCACGGATGTGATCATGCCGGAAATGAGCGGGAAACTACTCGCGGAACGCGTTCAGAAGCTCAGGCCAGGCATCCGCATCCTCTATATGTCCGGCTATCCTGCGGACATCATGGAACAGCAAGGTTTGCTGCCGGCTGAAGTGCACGTCCTGCCCAAGCCATTTACCGTTGTTGATCTCACCAACCACGTCCGCGCCGTGCTCGATAAGGCACCCCGCAACTAGCCTTCATATTGCATCACCGCAGAGTCGCAGAGCTCGCGGAGAAGAATGCAGGATGGGAAGAGGAGGACCGCCTAATTTGTCACGTTGCACAACCAAGTTGTCCCCGTGGCTTGGCTGCTCAATAAGCGACGAACGTCCATGTTTAAAGATATTCTCTGCGGCCTCCGCGTCTCCGCGGTGAAAAATCCGGGCTAGCACACCGCCCGCGGGGGGCGAATCGTAGTCCCTGGAAATTCAGGCGCAAACGCGCTCACCCACCTGAGCCGCCCAACTGGGTGTCCACCCACTGGACCAGCTCGGCCTTGGGAAGGGCGCCGATCTTCATATCCATCGGCTTGCCGTCCTTGAACAGGATCAGGGTGGGAATGGATTGGATCTTGAAGCGTTCGGCCAGCTCGCGGTTGTCGTCCACATCCACCTTGGCCACGGTCATGCGACCGGCGTGTGAGGCGGCCAGTCCGGCCAGAATGGGGTTCATGATCTTGCACGGCGGGCACC
>CAYTVN010000246.1:0-5618 GCA_964441655.1 uncultured Verrucomicrobiota bacterium
CGCCGTGGGTGTGGCCGCTCAGCATGAGTTGCCAGGGCACATGTGCCAGTTCATCCTTGGTGTCCGGATTGTGGGCCAACACAATGCGCGGCGTGGACTCTGTTTGGAACCCGGCCCGCGCCGGGTCGATGGGAAAGCTCCACAAATCCTGTACACCCGTCATGAGCAGGGTGCGCCCTTGCCGCTCCACCCGCTCGGTTTCATCGCGCAGAACGCGCAGGCCGACGGTCTCCAGCATTTCGACCACGGCTTCGGGATGACGAGGCCCGCCGTGCCGGCCCGACCAGCGACCTCCATCGTGGTTGCCCAGGCAGGCCAGGGTGGGGGCGGCCTCGGAAAGTCGTTTGAGCTGTCGCACCAACCCGTCGGGATCGGGCGCCTGTCGGGTCACCAGGTCACCGGTGAGGGCAATGAGGTCCGGTTGCTGGGCGAGGATGAGATCGATGCTGGCGCTAATGTGGCGAAGCGAGATGGTGTGTGATGAGTGCAGATCCGATAGATGGGCCAGGCGCAGAATTGGCCCAACGTCGCCCCACAGGCGCAGCGAGCGCCGGGACAGCTGCGTGGTCAGGCCGTACAGGATGGGGATGGACGTGCCGACGGCGGCCAGGCCCAGGCCACGTATAAAGCTGCGGCGATTGATCATGGATGGTTGGACCAAGAAGTGGGCAACGGGTTCAACAACCCGGAAATTATCAGCCGAAGCCGCTGCTGCCGGATGAGGAAGGGATGGGCACCACGGAGCCGAAGCCGCCGCCGGCATGGCGACGCAAGCCGAACAAGGTCAACCAGCGATACCAGAGTGCCCCGAAATGGGATGGGCGGTTCACCGTGATGGGCTCGGCTGGTCGTCCGGTTTCGAGACCCAGCAGGTGAATGGGAAGACCTTCCTGCTGCCAACGGTGCAGAACGTGGGCGAGATCAGGCTGCGGCGTTTCTCCGTTCCGGTTGATCAGGTAAACTGCGGTGATATCCTGGCTGATCAGAAACCGGCTGGATGGAAAATCCTGGGGCAGGACTACCCACCGGTTGTCGAAATAGCCGGGAGCAATATAGGGACCGCGTCCGGCGCGCCGACTGTCGAGCAGGAAACAAGGCGGGGCATCAGGAGGGATGGGCATGCCGGCCACATTCTCGGCGTCGCAGATCAGGCGCTGACGGATGGCGGCGAGATCGACGACCGGCATCGGGCCATTCACCGCATTAAAAAGAGGTATCGGGCGATAGCCTGTACGCGCGGCCACCAGGCCCAGATCCACCGCGGCCACGCCGGGCACATCCAGAATCAAGGCCGGCCGCGATGACGGCGGCGGGAGGTGCGGGAAATTCATGCGTGTCCACGGTTCGGTGTCAAACTCGGTGGGCAGGGTGGAGGGGCCCTTGGCGAACAGTACCGGTTTGACCCAGGGCGACCACGGGCTGTCCGGTGGCGCCCATCGTTCATAAGCTGATTCTGCGATCATGCGGCAACCTCCCGCGTGGAAACTTCAGGTTCCAGCAACACGGCGACATCGCGGGCTCGTCCATCGATGAGCGCGGTGCGGGCCATGCGGCCATAGAGTCCGGCCGCCTTGCCGTTCACCGTGTAGATGCCCAGGCAGGGAAACCAGGTGGCCTCGGCGTCGCCCACGGGCTGGATTTCGAAGCGCCGTTGGGCAATCCAATGGCGCGGCCACCAGCGCGCGGCACGCAGGATTCGTCGCAGATCGCGGGGCCGGGTGATGCCGGGCAGGCCGATGTCTTCGCCAATGCGGCCCAACGCGGGTTTGCGAATCCAGTTATCGTCGTGACGTGGCGCGGCGCGCGGGTCCAGGGTGACCGGCAACAGGGATCGCCAGGTGGGCAGCGCAGTTTGCAGGCGATCCCACAGAAGCGGAAACCTTTTGCTCTGGGTCAGGATGGCGGTGGCCGGGTTGGCCTGGGGTGTGCCGGGCGCGGAGAAATAGTTTTGCCAGCGTGAAGACCGGGGCAGGGTGGGCAGCCACTCTGCGGGATAAAAGCGGGCCAGCAGGCCGATGGGTTTCCGGGTCCAAGCGGTATTGAGATAGGCCCGGCCATCGCGCCAGCTCACGTGATCCGGGGCGATGAATTCCGTGGTGCGACCGAGGCCGTGCAGAATCTCAGCCAGGTATTCCATGACCTGACGGTCGTCGCTGTACGCGGTTGCGTGGACCAGGGCTACCGGCTGATCAGGCGGACACGCGTGGGCCAAGGCCTGTGCCAGGGCCAGGCCAATGCCGGGTGGCGTGCGGTAGCGCGGAAAATGTGGCGCCATGAGCGCGGTGAAGCCCTCGGCTTCGTTGAACCCGCCGGGCACGTCAGCGTTCACTTCCGAGATGCGCCAACCTTCGGTGGTGAAGTGGAAATCGAAGCGCATTACGCGCACATCCGCCGGGTGCGGTGGGCGCGCACCGTTTCGCAGCGCCCTCTGGATGGAGCCGGGCAACCCCAATTCGCGCACCAGCTGTGGCGCGTGCTGGAGTTCCCGCTCGGCGGCCAGCGTTTCCCGCGTCAGGTCTTCAGCCCACACTGAGAGTTGGCGGTAAACTGCCGTGGGGATGATCAGGGGCTGCGGGGACAGCGTGGCTTCATCGCCCACCTGGGGGTCCCATTTGCAGCAGCGGAAAATGGTCTCGTGCCGCACGCGCGCAAAGACGTCGCGGGGAAGCGCGGTGTCCAGTCGGTAGGGCAGGCTCATGTCCACCAGCCCAGGGCGAGCAAGCCGACGCCGGCGGCGCCCACGTACAGGAGAGCCGGCCCCCAACTGTAGACGATGGGTGGCCGAAATTCACCCACGCCGCGGGTGCCGAGGAGTCGGTCGGCCAGCCCGGCGAGGAGCAGCAGGCTCAGCAACGGCCAGCTGTCGCGCACGAAGTCGGACACGGTGGCCGAGGCGGAAATCCAGTTCCCGGCGGCGGCACGTCCGGTCAGCAGGCCAAAGGCGACGGCGATGCCCGCGGAGCGCAGGCCGGTGGATTCATCGCGATCCACCGTGATGGCGTGGCTGGTACGGGTCAGCCATTCCCAGCCCACCCAGGCGAGGAACCACCCCACGGTTGCGACCCCGGCAGAAAAGAGCACGACCCACCAGCCGGGACCGTCCCCAATGTTGGCCCCGGCGAAGGAAAGGGTGAGGCCGATCATCGCCCCGGCATCCGTCCAGGCCGCTGCCTGATTGCCGCGCTCCACGGCATCGTCCTGCGGGGCCAGGTTGAGCAGGGGCATCAATCGGATGATCGCGGCCAGCCAGGCGGCGCCCAGGACCAGATAGAAGATGGTATAGAAAACAGAGGAACGCACGTCGTGTGCGGCGAACCGGATCAGGATGCTGAGCAACAAGCCCAGGCAGAGGGCGGGCGTGACCGCCATGATGGTTCGGGCGGGATAGCCGCCGACGGCCACGGGGATTTGCAGCAGGCGCAGGTACCAGTTGAACCACGCATAAACGCTCCAAACCAGCGAACCTGCAAAGACAATAAACTCACCTTCGGACATGGTGAACACTACCTAGCATCTTTTGCCGGTTTGGCAACCGATTAACGATATCAGCCCCGGTCGGCTAAAATCGCCTTCACGGCTTCCATGGCATCGCGCCGGTTGTGACCTATCAACCCGCGGGCGCCGCGTTTTACCCAGCCGACGGCATAGAGGCCCGGAATGGGCTGGTCGTCGAGGATGATGCGATGATCGCGGGTAGGAATCACACCGCGGGCTTCGTCGAACGGTAGGCCGGGAAGGGGGCAGGCCTGATGCCCGATCGACGCAAAAACGAGTCCGCACGAAAGTTTCTGCAACGCGCCCGTGGGCACTGCGACCTGTTTACCGGGCTCGCCTTCGAGGCGGTTCAATTCGAGGGTAATTTCCTCCACCCGGCCGCCGCCGGAAATCCCGAGCGGTCGGCGCAGGAAATCGATGGAGACCGTGCGGCGGATTTCCGACGGATCAGGGCGGGAGGCGAATTCGCGCAGGGCTTTCACCACCGCGCGGGGCCGGTCCGCTTTTTCATCGGCCAGTTCCTTTTCGTCGGCCGGACTCGGCATGGTTACGATGGGGTCCACGCGCAGGGCGACGTGCGGGAGGTTTCCCAATTCGATGATTTCATTTTCACCGAAGGCGGCTTGCGCGGGGCCACGTCGGCCGATGACGTGGATGGTCCTAATCTGGCTGGCGGCCAGCGCGGCCAGGGCGGCGGGTGCGATGTCGGTTTCGCGCAGGCGGGCTTCGTCGTGGCAGAGCAGGCGGACAATATCCAGGGCCACATTGCCCTGGCCGACAATCACTGCGGTATCGGTGTCGAAGCGAAAGGGCGTGTCGGCGTAATCTGGGTGCCCATTCACCCAGCCCGCGAAGGAAAGGGAGGAGTGCACGCCGGCGAGGTGTTCACCGGGAATACCCAATTCGCGATCATCTTCTGCCCCGGTGGCGACCACGATCACATCGAATTCTTGCCGTAGCTGTTCCGGTGAGAGATCGCGGCCGATTTCCACTCCGGTGCGTAGCGTTACGCGACCCGTCGTGCGTTCCAGCAGTTTGAGCATGCGCCGGGTGTGGGGGTGATCCGGCGCCACCCCGAAGCGTACGAGTCCAAACGGCTGGGCCAGCCGCTCAAACAAAGTAATGGCGACCGGGCGCCCACAGTTCAGCAGTTCCTCGGCGGTAAAACAGCCGGCCGGGCCGGAGCCGATAATGGCGATACGCAGGATGGCGTTATGCATGGGCGCACTGTGCCTCGGGTCTTACCGTGGGTCAAAGCCGTTTGCAGCATCGAATGGCGGCTATCTCTATTCCAAGCGAACACGCGCTCGGAAAAATGCCCCTGATTCCGTGGATTGGGGATTCAACTCAAGAATCACTTCGTTCTGAGGTGGGGTGGCGGAAAGGTTGGTGAAGTTCTGGATAGGTTGCCAAGCATCATTGTTATCCAGTCCGCGCCTCTCCAGATCGTATACTCTTCCAATATCACTGGGCCAGCGGAAGCGAATTTTAACCGTATCGGGTTCTGAGTTCAGCATCTTGGCGGGGTGGGGCGATGCGTTGAGTGGGTCGCTGAAAATTAAGTCCCCTTGCGTCGTAAACAGAGAATGTTCGTTGGTGGGGTTGCAGCCAGCGACGAATTCACTCCAGGTAGCCATGCCGTCGTTATCTTGATCCTCCTGGACCCGCTGAAATGGGTCATTCAGAAGGTTGTACTGGTCAGCCCACCACATAGGGACAATTGTGTTGGTGACCATTTGCGGTGAGTAAAAGGCATCGATCACAATGGGCCCACTGATGGTTAAGACCACGGGGTCGGGAATGAATTGTCCATTTATAGACCAACCAGCAAATTCGAAATAGTTGAAAGCACCTGCAACCAGATCTGTGGTTGCCCCGGCATCATACCAACGGCTCATATTGTTGAGGTGGAATAGCTCTTTCGCCACGACACGAATCCAATATTGCGTCTTCCAGTTCCAGGAGAGCTGGGCATTGTCGGTAAGGGTCATGGTCATGGTGTTATCGGAACCGCTCAGCATTTGGGGACTTTGAAGCTGCCAGCCAAGACATACGAACTGGGTCGAGCCATAGGCAATTATTTGCGGTACTGAATTGGTGATCACCGACCCGACCAGGTTAGT
>CAYTVN010000247.1:0-5605 GCA_964441655.1 uncultured Verrucomicrobiota bacterium
GTGATCGTTCGACTTGCATGCCTAATCCACGCCGCCAGCGTTCGTTCTGAGCCAGAATCAAACTCTCCGTAGAAAGTTTTCAAACCGTACATCCTTGCGGACATACGGACTGTCTCGATTCTGACAGGCTGCCTTTCGACAGCCAATCTTCATACTCTTATAATTGACGTATAACCTCACACAAGCCACACCACTTCTAAACCGAAGTGATGCTTGCGTGTATTCGCTTGTCAAAGATCAATACAAACGAAAAAGATTCCTATGCCCATTCTCCCGATCCGGATCTACGGGCTTCGGAACTTTTTCGGTTGTGCCTCGAGGCGTGTTCGGCCTCAACGCAGGGAAGAAGGTATCGAAGGACCCAAAAAACGTCAACAGGATTTCGGAAAATAATTTATAAACTACAGGCAGCATCACAACGTTTTGATGCGCAAGGTATTATACACATTTCGCACCCCATCTGACTTGCCCGAACGAAGATTCACTGGCATGCTCATTCCATGAACAAACGCACCACCGACCTTGCTGTGGCCCTGGATGTGCCGTCCGCCGACGCCCTGCCCGCCCTTCTCGACCGACTTCCCAACTCGCTGCGCTGGTGCAAGGTGGGACTGGAACTCTTCTGCGCCGCCGGCCCCACCATTATCGAATCGTTACGAAACTCAGATAAATTAGTCTTTCTGGACCTCAAACTGCACGATATACCCCGCACCGTGCACCGCGCCGTACAGGTCGCAGCCCGTCACGGAGCGGGACTGATGACCATCCACGCCGGCGGCGGCCGGGCCATGATTCAGGCCGCGGTGGAAGCTGCCCGCGCCACCGGAGATGGAAAAACAAAAATAATCGCCGTAACCGCCCTGACCAGCCTCACCGAATCCGATCTTCACGAAGCAGGTGTTAATGGGTCCATGGCCGACCACGTTCTGCGCTTGGGCGATTTGGCGTGTCAGGCCGGAGCAGACGGCTTGGTTTGTTCCCCGTTGGAAGTCAATGTGTTACGAAAGAAGCTTGGTCCGAATCCCTACCTGGTAACCCCAGGCATCCGATCCAGCGGCGAGGCGCTGGGCGACCAGAAACGAACAGCGACTGCCGCCGATGCCATCGCTGGCGGCGCGGACTTGCTGGTGGTCGGCCGACCCATTGTGGAAGCCGCCGATCCGCATCAGGCGGCCCTTCATATGCTGGAAGAAGTACACCTGGCCAATCAACGCCGGTCCGCCTCATGAAGCCTCCGCAAGACCTGCAGCATGTCATCTGGGATTGGAACGGTACACTCCTCGACGATACGTGGCTGTGCATCGACGTCATGAATGGGCTCCTCGCGGAACGAGCCCTACCCCTGCTCACCCGGCAGCGCTATTACGAGATCTTCGACTTTCCCGTGGTGGACTATTACCAGCGACTGGGATTCGACTTCGAGCGCGACCCCTTCTCCATCGTGGGCGCAGAGTTTATCCGCCGCTATGAACGCCGCCGCAACGAAGCCCTGCTTCACCCTGACGCACAAAGCACCCTGGAACACCTCCGCGACCTCGGCCTCTCCCAATCCATCCTGTCCGCCTACCGACACGACACTCTGGAAGAGTTGCTGAACCACACCGGAGTGCGTTCATTTTTCAGCGGGGTGTGCGGAAGCGACAACGTCTATGCACACGGCAAACTGGACCAGGGTCGGCGCTGGATACGCGAACTGGGCCTCGACCCATCCAGGGTTTTGATGATCGGCGACACGCTGCACGATTTCGACGTCGCCCAATCCATGAGTTGCCCCTGCCTCCTGGTCGCCAACGGCTATCATCCACGAACCCGCCTGGAATCCCTCGGAGCCCCCGTGGTGGATACGCTCAACGAAATACCCGGCTGGCTTCGGCAACAAAACTAGTCTCTTCCCTACGGTTCCGCTTTTCCCCGACCGAACGCGGAATTTCACGCCCACGTTGAAGGTATTGCTGGGCAACCTGCGCTTCCGTCAGGGTGGCCATAAGGCACCAGCGGAGATCCTCCTCGCAACGAAGCCGGTCGTTTTCGTCCGTCAAATTTGAGCAGCAGTTGCCGGTTCAGCACATTGAAACCGCAGGTCGGGGCCACCCAGAACTTCAATGATTCATTGGTCAGCTACCGTCACCGGAATGCCAATCGAAACCATGCCCAATAACTTGCGGGCATTCCAATTGGCCAACCGGAAACAGCCGTGTGATTCGGTGCGCCCGATGTCCTCGGGATGCGGCGTTCCGTGAATGCCATAGCCGGGTCGGTCCAGGCTCAGCCAGGCCACTCCCACCGGATTGTTGGGACCGGGCGGGATCAGCAGGTTGCTTCGGATTGAAGATGCTTCGCTATCCTCGGCAAACAATTCGGGCTTGAAGGTGTAATTCGGATTCTCCGCGGCATTGGCCACGTGCAACTCGCCCACCGGACGCTTGGCCTTGTCCCGGGCGATCGAACACGGAAAATGCGCCACCAGCTTCCCGTCGTAGCCGAAAATCTGCACATATTTGCCGCCCAGATGGATGTCGATACGGGCCGCCAGATCCTTGGGATACGGCCGCACCTTGGGCACCCGCAACACGGTGCCCGTCGCCGGGTCCGGCCAGGCTGCACCGGGATTCAATTCCATCAGCGCCCGCTGGCTGAGGTGATACTGCTCAGCCACCCGCTCCTGCACCGTGGCATGCGCCAGGGTCGCGGCCTGCGCCTTGGCCCGCCAGGTTTTGGGGACCGACGCCAGCCCCTCGTAATCCGCCGGACCCACCACATGGGTATCAAAGGCCACCGTATCGGCGGGCACCAGCGCCCAGATCGCGGCATCCGGCTCGCCGGTAACCGCCATCCCGCGCGCTTTCTGCCACGCCTTCAAGGCCAGCCGGGTCTGCGTGCCGGTGCGGCCATCCAGACAGCCGGGTGAAAAATTCTGGCGATCCAGCATAATCTGCAGCCGCAGATAATCCTCGCTCATGCGAACCGGAGCAGCCGCAGGTCCAGCAGAACGGCCCGGCACCGACGCGGTATCCGGGGCGTCCCAACCGGGAGAGCGGTCCGGATAACGTATAGGCGGCGGCGGAGAAGAAGGAACGGAGCGTGGCATTGCCACTCCCACCTGATCCATGGGTACCGGCGGCAATTCATCCCGAGGCCCCAGGCTCGCACATCCGGCGCCGGTGGCCAGGGCCAGTGCAGGAACTAAAAAGTTCCAACGATTGGAAAAACGCCTTTTTACGATTTCCAACGATTGGAACTTTTTCATCCGTTCAACCGCCATAATTCCGCATTCAGCAACGCCGCGAAACTCACCCACAGCCAGTACGGCAGCAACAGCATACCCGCGAGCCGACGCGTTTTTAAGAAGAGTCCCAGGGTCACGCTGAGCAGCACCCACAACAGCAGAATGTCCGCCAGCGCCCACCCCGGTTGATGGCGCCCAAAGAACAGCCACGACCAGGCGGCATTTGCCGCCAACTGCAGGCAAAAAAGAGTGAGCGGCAGGCGGCGGCGACGCCACTCGCCATGGATGGTCACCAGCCACGCGGCCACCGCCATCATCGCATAGAGGACGGTCCACACGGGGCCAAAGATCCAGGGCGGCGGATTCCAAGCCGGCTTGGCCAGTGCGTCGTACCACGGGCCGGGCATAAATTGGGCGCCCACCGCCGCCGCACCGTAACACAGGACCAGCCAGAACCCGAGATAGAATGCCGACTTGGCGGGTGAGCTAGACAAGGGTCACGCGCTCCAGAGCGGACCGGCTTCTATTGCCGCGCTGATCCTCCGCCTCGATAAAGTACCGCACATCGCCGACACCAGCAGGCAGACGGCAGGTGAACAGATGCGCGGATGCGCGCGCTCCCGTACGCGATGGATACGGCCCGCCATCCTGCATGGGCAGGCTCTCTTCCCGCCCGCCATACCGCAACGTCAAGACCACCCGCTTGAGGCCGGAAACGTCGTAAATAAAGCTGTGCACCAAGCCCTCGCGTGGCGCCGCTTGCAGGCCGCCATGACCCCACTGCTGGCCCCCGGGATTTTCCGGCAGCAGCCAGGGCGGGAAAATGGTGGGTCCGGTGCGATCCTGATGCGCGGACACCACGTGATTGAGATCGCCCTGCACATGGCCCAGGGCCTGGTTGGCCGCATCCGTGACCTGGGCATCCCACACGTCCTGCCCGGTCCAATACCAGTAGCAGCTGGTTTCCGCGATCAGCATCAACCGCTCCGCCACGCGCAATGCTTCGGCCTGGGGCCGGGCATCCTCCACGGTGTGCACGACATTTTGCAGTGCGGTCAGCACCGCCCACGAATTCAGATCAGGCGAGTAGCCCTCGCGGTATCGGCTGAACCATTTCATGAATTGCGGGTCGCCGTTGTCCGCCCCGCTCCACGAACCGGGCTCCACATGCACGGTGTGGCGGGGATCGGGCGGGAACTGCTCCAGATAATCCTCCACCGTGGTCAGTTCGAAGCGCGGATCGTTCTGGATCCACTTCACCAATTGCCCGGTGTTGTGACGGTAATAACTGTCCGCGCCACCGCCGTAGTTGTCGCCATCCGAATGCAACAGGAAGAACGGCGGATGCCGGGCATCCCAGGCTCCCGAGGCAGCCAGGCTGTCGTAGACCTGCCCCAGTGCTTCCGGATAACGCAGTGCACCGAAGCCGCCACGGGCGTCCTCGTTGCCCAGGTACCTTTCCGCCGGCACACCGATGATGGTGTGGAGTTGGCCGTCTGGATCCTCGTAGCGGATGTACTCCGGCTTCAACAGGGACGGGCTGATTTTGGAACCCGCCCACACGTGCTGCAACTGCAGCCAGTCGGACACCGCGGGATTCACCTGCTCCGCCGGATTGGGAGGCAGCATGCCCTCCTGGGGCCCCGCGTAAGGGTAGCCCTGACAGGCCCGCGCGCGATGAATGCTGTCGTAAATCACCGCCTGTACCCCGGCCTCCTTCAAGGCCGGAATCATGCGCACATGGAAGGCGGTTTCGGGCGGGAACAGAATGCGGGAGGCCGGCACCCCGAACACCCGTTCGATAATGCCGCGGTGCCATTCAATTTGTTTGCGAATGTTGCGGGCCGGCGTGAGGGCCATCAGCGGGTGAAAGAATCCGAAGGCGGAGAAATTTATGCGGGCATGCCCCAACACGGTGCGCGCCTGTGCCAGGGCCCGCAACGGCTCCGCCCACCGGTCGTAATGCCCATAGCATCGCCCCTCGCGCTCGCAACGTTCCAACTGCTCAATCAGGCTCCCGCTCCAGCTTGTGCTCAAGCCGGCATGATCCAAACCGCCGTCCACATACTGTTGCACCGCGTCAGGGATAAAGGCCGAATAGGGCCCCGCGCGCTGGTCGAAAATCATGGTCTTTTCATCATCCCAGAACAGCGGATCGGCAGCCCGGTAATACGGCTGGTGCATGTGCTTGTGGATGCCGAAGCGAACCTTCAGCCCGGCCTGCACCCGGGGCGCGCGCGGCGCGGCCTTCACCTCAATCCACGCCGGCGCTGGCGCCTCCACCACCACTTCGGAAAAAGCCTTGATCCAGTCCTGGGCGGAGGCCGCGGCGGGATCGTGTTGACGACACCCCTCGGCCTGAATGGTGTGTTTGCCGGG
>CAYTVN010000248.1:0-5474 GCA_964441655.1 uncultured Verrucomicrobiota bacterium
ATCCTGCTCCTGATTGTGGTCATCTTGGCCTATGCCGTTTGGCGACAGCACCGTGAATTGCAGGCCCTGAAGGCGGGCCCGACGGCCCCCGGACCCGCCAGCGAAGCCACGGCCACGCCCTCCCCCGCGCCCCCCGCGGAACCGCGGGAACCCGCCCCGGAACCGGAGGTAGAGGCGCCCGCCGCGGTCCGGGCGCCGGCCGAGGCGTTGGAAATGACCCCCACGGGGAAAATGGCTCCCCGTCCGCGCGCTGACGGCCTGGCCCTGGCCGGAACCCACGTCGTACCCGCAGAGGGCGGTCTGCGCGCCACCATGAAATTCACGTCCACGGTTTCCGAACCGCTGGGCATCATCGACCTGGTGATCCGCTTGCCCCGCGACCAGGAGGCCCGCATGCTCGGACTCGAGGCTCAGGGAGAGGCGCGTTTTTCGGATGTGGCCCAGCGCGTTTCCGAAGATGGTAAATTTGCCATCTTTCACGGTCAGTGGAAATCGGGGGAAACGGTGGAATTTGCCCTGACCGTATCCGGCGAGACGGTGGCGGATGTACGCGGTACGGCGGGCATTGGGCCCTTTGATTTTGTGATCGGGGCCAGCGGCACGTCCACCCGCCCCAAGTAGCGCACGCCCTTAGAAGTGACAGGTCGAGCACGGCACCTGATCGCCGAAGCGATTGTGCACGTCCGGCCAGAAATCCTCGTGCACCAGTACGCTGCTGCCGCCCTCATGGCACAACTCGCATTCCTGGGCCCCGGAACCGGCGTGGCAGGAGTTGCAGTGGGTTTGCTTGAAGCTGCCCGGGTGCGGATTGGGATGACCGTCGATGAGATCAGCGCCGTGGCAGGTTTCGCAGGACACCCCGTTAAGTCCGTTGTGACAACTGTCGCAGTGGTTGTTTTCAAAACCGGCGGAGTGCGGATTCGGGTGCTCGTCCAGGATATCACCACCGTGACACTCGGAGCAGGAAACGCCGTTGATGCCATTGTGGCAACTGGAGCAGTGATTTCGCTCGAAACTGGAGGAGTGGGGATTGGGATGATCCTCCAGAAGGTCACCGCCGTGACAGGCCGCGCAGGAAACCCCGCTGATGCCGTTATGGCAACTGCCACAATGGTTCCGCTCGAAACCCGCGGAATGCGGATTGGGATGGGTATCCAACCCGGCCCCTTCGTGGCAAATCTTGCATTGCTCGGCTTCCGGAGAACCGGCGTGGCAATTCCGGCAGTGCGCGCTTTCCCAGTTCATCGGATGCGGATCAGGGTGGGCGTCCAACCCGCCCTCGTGGCAGAAGCTGCACCCTGTCCCGGTGGCATCACTCGGGTGACATTGCAGACAATGGGTCTTTTCCCAGTTGGCGTTGTGAGACTGTGGTCGCGTATCCGCGTGGCACGCCGTGCAGGAATCCTCTTCGTGGCAGACCTGACAGCGAGCCCGGTCCCAGGCCGCTTCCATCCCATGCGTCTTGAGCCGCCACAGATTGTTGTGCGACGTCGGCATGGTTTCCTGATGGCACTCCCGGCACGACTGCTCGGCATGGCACAGTCCGCACAGGTTCTTGTTTTCCACGCTGTAGCCACCATGCCGACGCTCCCAATTCAGGTCGTGGCTGGGCGGCGGCGTGGTGGGGTCCATGTTTTCGTGGCAGGCCGTGCAATCCAGCCCCCATTGATGCGCGGCCTCGCGGATGCGCCTCCGGTCCCCGCGCTTCATTTCGGGTACGCGGAAACTTTCTTCGGTCAGCACCCCGCCGTGACAGTCGGCACACCGATTGGACAGGGCCGCGGTATGGACAAACACCCCGGCCTCGACCGCGGTGGACTCCGGGGCCTCCAGGGCCGATAATTCCTTCAGATCCCGCTCCTTGTGGCACTCCCCGCACGTCTTTTCGCTGACCTTGTCGGTGTCCATCCAGTCTTCATGGCAGTCAAAACACGCGGCATGTCCGGGGGAGGCGAAGGCTCCACCCGTCACCTCGCCGTGGCAGTCAGCGCAGGCCACCTCATATTCCTCCACGTGGTTCTTGTGGCTGAAATTGAGCACGTACTTCTGCTCGTCATCACAGCCGACCGCCCCGCCCAGCACCAGAGCCAGCGCCGCGGCAAACCACCATCCCGACCCTGGAAGTTGCCGTTTAATAACGCACCTCCACCGAGCCCCGTCCGCGATAGGCCAGGTCCGTGGCGGACTGATCATCCTCCACGTCAAACTGCACCCGCAGGGCCAGCTTGCGGGTGACTTTCCACTTGGCGCGCAGGAAATAGGTCCGCACATACGGCGACTCTTCGATGACCGTACCACTTTCCGAAATGGTGGTCTGCCCGCCGTTGAGCGAGTAGGCCAGATCAGAATAGGTGTCGTAGGTGTATTCAGCGTACGAAACACCCCCTCCCACCTCCCAGAGGCGAAGGTAACGATAGCGCACTTCCCCGGTGATCCCATTAAAGGAATCGCTCTCTTCGACCGCCCAATGCTCCAGCGAAAGGGAGGCACTGAAGGCCCGCGACGGCTGGTAGATGAAGGTCAGATCGTAGTTCTGATAGTCCCGGTTGTTGTAGGCATTGTCGCTGCCATTGGCAAAGCGCAGGGAGGCCCCAGGGGACAGGAAAAAGGAGGGCACCACCTGCTGGGTCAGGCGGGCGTAGGAATAGGTGTAGGGATTGGCCTTGCCCAGCGTGTTGTAAAGCGGGGAATAAACGCGCGTTTCCGCATCGAAGCTTCCCCAGTAGCTGCCGCCCAACGACAGGTCGGTCTCGCCATCCTCCGACACATAAAACAGGTCCAGGCTGCTCATGCGGAAATCATCGTTGAGCAGGGATATTTGTCCGCGGGCCCGGGTAAGTTCGGTGACCTGTTGGCGGAGGTCGAGGTAGTAATTATTGTCCCGACCGTCCTCGCTGTCATCGTAATACTGGGCATACGTGAACCGGGTCTGGTTTCCTTCCCACGGTCGGCCGATCAGGGAAAGACCACCCGCCAGATCGCCCGAAGTGGTCGAATAGTAGCTGACCGGATGGCCGAGATAGAGGCGTCCCCCCAGCCTGCTCTCCTCACGCATCATCAACTGAGCGCCATCCATCTGCAGGTAGTCGGCGATTTCCACATACTGACGGCCCCCGCGCAAGGCCAGCGCGCGATCCTTGGTATGTACGTCGGCATACAGTTGCATCAGGCGCTGCTCGGTGACGCTCTTCACGTCATCCAAGCTTTTGTAAGGGTCATCGGCCAGGGAGTCGGACGTGGCCTCATCAAAATCCGTATGCAGCCGCGCCGACGTGTAGATATCCAGATGTCCGTCTTTCAACTCGCGGGCCTGCCCATAAAAATAGCCGTAGAGATCGGTGTCCTTGTCGGAATCCAACCGGCGGTAGTCAAAGCTGACCCGAAGCCGGGCATTCCATTGGGCGGTGGCGCGGGCGGCAACAACCGCCTCTTCGTTGGTGGTCGCGGTCTCACTCGTCGTCCCCGCCGTGGCCGCCTCCGCGCCCGTCTCGTCCTCGGCCTGAACCGCACCCACCGAGAGCACCAGCCACGCAGCCATGCCGGCCAGGATTCCTGACCGGTTCACGCCCCAGCATAGGCCAGCATCATCGGCTTTCGGTTCCTTGTTCATGACCATGCACATTCACCGGCCACCCTGGGCGCGGCGCCCGACGCCCTCCGGCGCAGGAAATCCCGCGCCGGAGGATCCGTCTCAGGGCTTAACGACGCGATAATACTTCTGGGTGGAATCCCGCAGCGAGATCAGCTGATACGCCATGCCATTGCTGCTGACAAAGCTCGGACCCGCGTTGCTCCAGCCCCCGTTGTCGCCCATGGCGTCCACATACTGGAAGACCTGGGTCACGCCAGCCTGGCCGGGCATATAACCCAGTTCGTAGGCGGGCAGGATGACCGACACCGAATTGGTGGGGGCCACCGACAGGTTGTCCAACGGGTTGGTGCCCGCCTGCAATTCAGCACGATCCGACAATCCGTCGCCATCGCTGTCCGCGAGGTTCGGATTGGTTCCCACCTGCATCTCCATCTTGTTCGAGAGACCGTCCCCATCGGCGTCGCCATTGCCGTTCTGGCTGGTCAGATTGCCGAATTTGGCCATTTCCCAGGTGTCGATCAACCCGTCACGATCGAAGTCAATCCCGCCGTTCAGATCGGCCACCGAGGCCTGCAGGATGGACGATGCGTACTTGGGATTATGCACGCCCAGGCTCTTATCCTCCCACACATACTGGTAGTTGAAATAAGCCGCGCGCTGGGCCGGGGTGAAGCCGGCGCTGTAGGTGATGGTGGTGGATCCCACCGGCGGCAACAGCAGGGCAATCTGATTGAGCAGGCCCTGGATTTCCGACTGCACGCCTTCGATGGTCCCATCCTGGTCATAATCCTCCCCGCCGAAGTCGAACGTGTTGTACAGGCCCACATGGCAGGTCTTGCACACCTCGGTGACCTTCACGTCGTCCGCTTCGTTGGTGGTGCCGTTGTCCCATTCGATCTTGAAGGTATGCCCGCCCACGTGGGTGTTGGCATTGCTGAAGGCGACGGAGGTGGCGATAAGCTGCATATGGCAACCCACGCAGGAATTGGTGACGGCCTCCAGGTGACGCGAACTGGGCATATCCAGCCCATATTCATAAGCGTTCTCGCCCGCCAGCATGTCGCCCTGAGTTCCGTGGTGCGGGCTGATGCTGCCGCTGCCCGCCACCGTGGTGGCGGCATTTTGACGCGCATGATGGCAATTCATGCACAACACGCCCATGCCGGCTTCCGCCGCCGTGATCACCACGCCGTTGGAGAGGGTGGCGGTGGTGATGGCGCGCAGTTGATGCTCGCCCATGCCAACCGTATGCGGGTCATGGCAGGCCGCACAGGTCACGCCTTCCGACTCGGTGGCGCGCGGCACGATGTTGGTGCTGAGGTAGTAGGGATCCCAGGTTTCGATGAAACCCTTGGTGCTGTGGCAGGGCAGGCAGGAGCCGCTGAACCGGAATACGTAGCCGGTGGAATGCAGGGACTGGCCCCACTCGTAGGGTTTCACATGATGGGGCAGGCTGTCATGGCACTGCCCGCAGGTGCCTGCGCTCAGGCTGATATCAATGGCGTTGGTGCGCCCCAGCGAAAGCATGTGCGCGGAGGCCGGACCGTGGCAATTCTCGCACTGCACGTTGGCGCGGCTCTGGAGGTTGGTGTTCATGCCGGACCAGTTGGTGGGCGATGAAGTGCCCGGGAAGATCCAGCCGACCTGCGTGGCAATATCATCAAAACCGTCGTTCACAGCTTCCGGCGTGGTGTCGTAGCCCACGGTATGGCAGGAAATGCAGTTGGCCGAGAAATGATTGCTGGCCACGCCCGTGATCATGCGCGTAAACGCCGTGGCGTGATCGGTCTGGTCGAATGCGGCTTGCTTGTTGGCATGACACAACGTGCAAAGGGTGCTCTTCTGGCCGATGTAAACGGCTCCGTAAACGGAATTGGTCAAG
>CAYTVN010000249.1:0-5435 GCA_964441655.1 uncultured Verrucomicrobiota bacterium
CGCGATGTCATATCGCGTTTGGAAACGATGGTGCTGATGTCGGGCATGGACCTGCCGGTGCGGGCCATCCGCGAGCAGATCGGGGCGGCCATCCATCTCATCATCCACATCGCGCGCTTCAGCGACGGCTCGCGCAAGTTGGCCCGGGTCACCGAGGTGGTGGGCCTGGAAGGCGACCAGATCACCATGCAGGACATTTTCCAATACCGTCAGACCGGGGTGGATGCGCAGGGCAAGGTCCAGGGCCGCTTCGAGCCCACCGGCTCCGTGCCCACCTTCGTGGAGGACCTGGCCGCGCGCGGACTTTCCATTGATCACCGGATGTTTGACCCCACCACATGGACCTAGCCTTTTCCATCATTCCATGGCTGCTGGCCGGGCTGTTCGGCGCCTGCTTCACCGGGCTGGCCTGGGCACTGGGCTCGGCCTGGCAGGAGGCCATGGACTCCTACACCGAGGTCTACGCCGAAGACACGGCGCGGGCGCTGGACGAGGTGTTTCTGTTCATTCCGGCCCACAAGGTTCTGCAGATTGCCCGCATCGCCGCGGTGGCCATTGCCATCGCCTTCTTTCTGCTCTTCGGCAGTTTCGACTCCGGGCGCGGCTGGCTGGCCGGGGCGTTTTTCGCGTTGATCGGCGGAGCGGGCGCGCTGCAGGCGCCCCGGGTCATTCTCGCCTTCCTGCGGCGACGTCGGTTGATGAAGTTCAACGAACAGCTGGTGGACGCGCTTTCCCGCATGAGCAATTCACTGAAGGCGGGTTTCAGCATCATGCAGTCTTTTGAATCCATCGTGAAGGAGGGCCAGAATCCCATCGCGCAGGAATTCGGCGTATTCCTGCATCAGACCCGGGTGGGCGTGCGCTTCGAGGAAGCCCTGCGCCAGCTGGAGGTCCGGGTGGGCAGCGAGGATCTGACCCTGACCGTGCGCGCCATTGA
Source organism: uncultured Verrucomicrobiota bacterium (assembly GCA_964441655.1). Classification (GTDB taxonomy): domain Bacteria; phylum Verrucomicrobiota; class Kiritimatiellia; order CAIVKH01; family CAIVKH01; genus CAYTVN01. The sequence continues at coordinate 938 of CAYTVN010000249.1, forward strand.
GGTGGCGCGGCTGACCGGCGGCAATCTGACCGATGTGTTTGAAAAAATCGCCGCCACCATCCGCGAGCGCATGCGCATCGAGGGCCGGGTGCGCGCGCTGACCGCGCAGGGTCGCCTGCAAGGCATCGTGGTCGGGGCCATGCCCATTCTGCTGCTGATGGCCATGAGCCTGATTGATCCCAGGATGATGACCGCGTTTTTCGGCTCGCCGGGTGGCATCGCGCTGCTGGTGCTGGTGGTGGTGCTGGAAATCGCGGGCGCGCTGTTGATTCGCAAACTGATCAGGATCGAGGTGTGACGGTATGGATATGCCCCCCATCACCATCCTGACCTCCCTCCTGTGGGCGCTGGCCGCGGGCGGGCTCGCCTGGTACGTGGGTCAGGCCGCGCTGGAAATCCGCTACGTGACCCTGGCCGACGGACGCCTTCAGGAGCGCAAGCTGCCCCTGCTGTTCCGGCTGCTGCTGCCGCTGGCCCCCAATGTGACCGGTTGGCTGAGCCGGCCCGTCTTTGCCCGCGAACGCGAGCAGATCGAGAAACGCCTGACCGCCTCCGGATACGAAGGGTTGCTGGACGCGCCATCCTTCATGGCCCTGCGCTTCCTGGTTCCGCTGGTGGGCGGGCCCATTCTCATCGCGCTGATCGCGTTCATGCTGCAAGCCATCCCGGGCGGGCCGGGCGAGGTGCTCCGCCAGCGCCAGATCACCTTCTACGTCATCCTCATGCTCCTGCTCTACCTGCATCCCACAGCCTGGCTGCGCGGGGCCATCCGCCAGCGTCATCGCGCTATGGAACGCGCCCTGCCCTTTGTGCTGGACCTGCTGACCTTGTCCGTGGAGGCCGGGCTCGATTTTATGTCCGGGCTCAAGCGCATTCTGGAACACCGGGCCATGGACCCGCTGGGCGAGGAACTGCTGCGCACCCAGCGCGAGGTACAGGTGGGCAAAACCCGCCGCGAGGCCCTGCGCATGCTCGGCCAGCGGGTCCAGCATCCCGACCTCAGCGCGGTGGTGAACGCCCTGGTGCAGGCCGACGAACTGGGGGTGAGCCTGGGCGCCATCCTGCGCATCCAGGCCGACCAGATGCGGGTGCGCCGATTCCAGCGCGCGGAGAAGCTCGCCCAGGAAGCGCCGGTCAAACTGTTGTTCCCGCTGGTGGCCTTCATCTTCCCCGCGGTTTTTATCGTCCTGCTCGGCCCGGTCCTGCTGGAGTTGCTGAAACATCAATTTTAGAGTTGCTGGCTCACACCCCGGGACACCCTTTCGGAATCTGTGACAAATGTGCTATATAGCTGCATCCATGAAACTCTCCGATAAACCAGAAACCAAACTGGAGTTTTGGGCGAGCCACCCCAAGCCCGTCCGCCTGCCCCGTATTTCCAATCTCCCGCGTTTTGGTTCGCGGAAATTCGACTCCTATGAAGCGTTTAATGTCTGGAAACAGGAGTTAATCTTCACCCTGATCCGGTCGGGGGGCGCACGATGGACTCGCTGATCAGCCGAATGAACAGCGCAGGTATCCGCTATCTCGTCATCGGAGGCCAGGCCATTCGCCTGCACGGGCTGCCCCGCTTTTCCATGGATTGGGATTTCTTTCTCCCCGCGCGCGACCACGCTAACCTGCGCCGCATCTACGAGACCCTCGAACCCGAATTGGATGTCGAACTGCTACCGCCCGGCCCGCGCGGAGAAAATCTCATCCAAACGTATCAGACCCGCTGGGGCATCCTGCAATTTCATCTCGCGGTGCCAGGGCTCTCTTCTTTCGAAGAAGCCGATGCACGCGCCGTCCTGCTGTCCAACGAAGACCAGGAACCGGTGCGATGTCTTGCCCCGAGCGACTTGCTGGCCAGCAAACGGGCGACCAACCGGCCCCAGGATCAGATGGATATCGCCTTCCTTGAGGAATTAATGCGCTCATGAGCGGTGAACGAAAGATGGCGTACACATGATGGATCAGGACAACGCCCAACTTGTAGTGGAAGCCGGGCCGGACACCGGTCGGCGCATCGTTGTGCCGCCTGCGGGAGGTCGCATCGGGCGCTCGTCGCAGAACGACATCGAGCTGACCGACCCCTCGGTCTCGCGCTTCCAGTGTCGCGTGTTTTTCAAGCCGGACGGCCTGCTCTGGGTGGCCGACCTGGGCAGCACCAACGAAACACTGCTCAACGGCGCGGGCGTCATCGAGTCCCGCCTGAAGCCGGGGGACACCATCGAAATCGGCGAAACGCGCATCCGCGTGCTGCGGGATCAACTGGCCGCGGCGCCAGCCGTCACACCCGCGGAACCCGCGACGCCCGACCTCGGCCTGCAACCGGTCGCCGCCCCTGCGCCATCGAGCGCGGGCCCGTTGCGCTGGCTCTGGCTGGTCGTGGTACTGGCCCTCGGCGCCGTGGCGCTGGCCCTGCTGCGGGCCAACTTGAATCGCCCGGCGGATGAAGCCGCCTCCGGCGCCAACCGGCTGCCCCTGCTGGACGTGGTGTACGAGAAGGTGGAGGCCAGCCCGGCCAACATCTTCCGCTACGAATTGCGCCTGGCCGGAACCACGCTGGCCGTGCGGCTGGACAGCCTGGAAGAAGGCCGCCACCTCAACCGCGACAAGCAGGTGGACCCCGAAACGCTGCGCAGCCTGGTCAGCGATCTCGACCGCAGCGGCTTTTTCGAACTGCAACCCATCTACGAAGGGCTGGCCCCCGACCTCTACGACGCCCTGGATCTCACCATCACGGTGGGCCCGCGCTCCCGCCGGGTGCAGGTGGTCAATCGCACCGAGCCAGAGGCCTTCAAGGCCGCCCGCGAGCTGCTGGAGAATTTCGCGCGCACCGAACTGGGCCTGGGCGCGGTGGCCCTGCCCCCGGAAAAACTGCTCGAGCTGTCCCGCGACGCCACCCTGCTGGGACAGAAACTGTTCGCCGAGCGCGAGGTGCGCTACGAAAATCTGTCCCGCGCCATCCGCGCCTTTGAGGAGGCCCAGTGGTACCTGGAAACCATCGAGCCCAAACCGGACTACTATGCCACCGCGGTCAGCGGGCTGGCCGAATCGCAGCGCCAGCTGCAGCAGCGTGTGGAGGATGCGCGCTTTCAGGCCGATCGCGCGGTCAAACTGCGGGACTGGGAGAATGCGGCCCGCCAGCTGCGTATGATTTGTGAACTGGTGCCGGACCGCGGCGATGAACGTCACGGCGAAGCGCAACGCCAGTTGCTCGATGTGGAAAGGCGGTTAAAGCGATGAATATCCGTCTGATCCTCATCGGTCTGCTCGCAGTGTCCAGCGGTGCCTTCGCCGACACCCAGGTCCGAGTCAACACCACGCCCGCCGGGGCCACCCTGGTGGTGGATGGCGTGGCCCGCGAGGTGGCGCCCACCACGCTGAGCGACCTCGCACCCGGCCAGCACCTGATCGTGGCCCGCCAGGAGGGCCATCGCGAAGCGCGGGCCAGCTTTGCGTTGCTGGCCGGACAGAAGCTGGCCCTCGACCTGAAGCTCGATGAGTTGCGCGGGCTGGCCCTCATACATTCCACTCCCACCGGGGCCGAGGTCACCATCAACGGCGCCTTCCGCGGCCAAACGCCCCTGCTCCTGCCCGACCTCCCGCTGGGCACCCACCGGATTCAAATCGCCGCGCCGGGCTACTTCCCCAAGGAAGTCAGCCTGAACGTCCCCGATCGCATCCCGGTCAAGGTGGCGGTGGACCTGGTGGCCGACTCCGCCCGGGTGGACTTCAGCTCCGAACCGGCGGGAGCCTCCGTGCTCATCAACGGCTCCAGCCGCGGCGTGACCCCGCTGGTGGTGGACCAGATTCCCAGCGGCGAAGTGGAACTGGTGCTGGCGCTGGACGGATACGCGCCCCATCGAGAAAAGCTCGTGCTCAAGGCGGGCGAATCCGTGCGCGTGGAGGCACGGCTTACCGCGCAACCGGGGGCGCTGTCCGTGGTGGCCCAACCGGAACCGGCGCGCATCTATGTGAACAACGAATTCCGCGGCGAGACGCCGGTGGACCTGACCGACCTCGCGCCCGGCGAATACCGGGTGCGGGCGGAGCGGCGCGGTTACGAGACCGACGCCCGCACGGTGCGGGTGCGGGCGGGCGAAAAGTCCACCGAGGAATTCCGTCTGCAGAAAAACAGCGGCGTGCTGGTGCTGGTTACCGAACCGCCCGGGGTGAAAGTCTTTGTGGATGGCGCGGAAGTGGGCGAAACGACGCCTTCCGAGGCGGGCCTGGTATCCACCGCGTTCAACGTGGAGTGGCTGGGACGCGGGGAACACACCCTGCAGCTCACCCGGCCGGGCTGGACCCATCGGCCCCGCAAATTCACCATTGAAACCGACCAGGCCGTGACGCTGCACGAGAAGCTGACGCGCCTGTTTATCCCCGATCTTCTGGTCCGCACCGGCACCGGGGAAGGCGGCACGCGTACAGGCGTGCTGCTGCGCGAATTTCCGAACGGCGACCTGGAAATGGAAGTCCGGCCCGGCGTCATCGAACGCATCACGGGCAA
>CAYTVN010000250.1:0-5392 GCA_964441655.1 uncultured Verrucomicrobiota bacterium
GCGAGGCCCAGCGCATCCGCTTGGCCACGCAGATCGGGGCCGGGCTGGTGGGAGTGCTCTATGTGCTGGACGAGCCGAGCATCGGGTTGCACCAGCGCGACAACGAAAAGCTGATCTCCACCATGAAGGGCCTGCGCGATCTGGGCAACACGGTGGTGGTGGTGGAACACGACGAGCAGACGATCCGGGAGGCGGACTATGTGCTCGATCTGGGGCCGGGGGCCGGGCGACACGGCGGGGAACTGGTGTTCGCGGGCACCGTGCCGGAGCTGCTGCGCAGCAAGGAGTCGCTGACCGCGCGTTACATGAACCGGTTGCTGGAAATTGAGGTGCCGGCCCAGCGCACCAAGCCGGACAAGGGCTGGCTTCAGGTGCTCGGCGCCAGGGAAAACAACCTCAAGGAAATTGATGTCAAAATTCCGCTGGGCTGCCTGGTGTGCGTGACCGGGGTGTCGGGCAGCGGCAAGAGTACGCTGGTGGATGACATTTTACGGCGCGCGCTGTTCCGTCACTTCTACGAATCGCGTGAGCGTCCGGGCCTGCACAAGGCCATCAAAGGACTCGACCAGCTCGACAAGGTGATCGTGATTGACCAGTCGCCCATCGGGCGCACCCCGCGCAGCAATCCGGCCACCTACACGGGCGCCTTCAATCTGATTCGCGATCTATACGCCCAGTTGCCGGGCTCCAAGGTGCGCGGTTTCGGGCCGGGCCGCTACAGCTTCAATGTGAAGGGCGGGCGGTGCGAGACGTGCAAGGGTGACGGCATCCTGAAGATTGAGATGAACTTCCTGCCCGACGTGTATGTGATGTGCGAGCAGTGCGCGGGGCGGCGCTACAACCGGGAGACGCTGGAGGTGAAGTACAACGGCAAGAGCATTGCCGACGTGCTGGACCTGACCATCGACGACGCGCTGGACTTCTTCAAGAACATCACGGGCATTGCCCGCCGGCTGCGCACGTTGTCTGAGGTGGGCCTGGGCTATCTGCAATTGGGCCAGCCCGCGACCACGCTGTCGGGTGGCGAGGCGCAGCGGGTGAAGCTGTCCTCCGAGCTGAGCAAGCGGGACACCGGGCGCACGCTGTACCTGCTGGACGAGCCCACCACCGGGCTGCATTTCGCCGATGTGCACCGGCTGATCCAGGTTTTCCAGCGCCTGCGCGATGCCGGCAACACACTGGTGGTGATCGAGCATAATCTGGATGTGATCAAGACCGCGGACTACATCCTTGACCTGGGTCCGGAGGGGGGCGAGAACGGGGGACGGCTGGTGGTATCGGGCACCCCCGAGGAGGTGGCGTCCCACCGGACCTCGCATACCGGGCGTTATCTGGCCGAGGTGCTGAAGCCGCCCCGGGCGGGATGAGTGGAGTACGGTGAAACGAATCTGGAACATAGTCCTGTTGCTGGTTGTGGGGGGCGCGCTCTCCGCGCGCGGCGATGTCCTGGGGCGCGGAAAAGGCGAGGAAGCCTGGTCCGCCGGGCAGGCCGCCCTGGAGGATGGATTCTACGAGCTGGCGGCGGAGAAATTCCGCGTCTACATTGAGGAAAGCTTTTTTCGCAACGGCAAGGCGCGCGGCTCGGTGATGCTGGCCCAGGCCCTGCTGGCCCAGAAAAAAGCCGGGGAGGCGGTCCGCTGGCTGGAGGAGCATCGGGACTGGGCGGAGGCGGGCGACGAGGGCGGGAGCTACACCTACTGGCTGGCCCGGGTCCAATACGAGGTGGGCCGCTACAGTGCGGTCACCGACACCCTGTTTCGCTTTGAGCGCATCTATGAAAAGGACCCGAACCTGACGCGAGTGTTCCGGCTGCGCACGGAGGCCTTGATCAAGCTGGGCTTGCGGGAAAACGCGTACACCGCCTTTGCCTCCTTCCAGGAACGCTATCCCGATGCGCCGGAAGTGCCGGACAACCTGCTGGACTGGGCGCGTTTGTTGGTGGAAGACGGACGCCTGACGGAGGCGGAGCCGTTGCTGCGCCGATTGGTCACGGAATTTCCGGCCAGCGTAGCCGCGCAATCAGGTCGGCTGTGGCTGGGCCGCCTGTTGATGGACCGACAGCAATATGAAGAGGCGCTGGTCCTGCTGGATGCGCTGGCCCGGCCCCCGGAGGCGGCGCCGGATTTGCGCGCGCAGGCGTGGTATGCGCTGGGCCGCATCGCGGAATCCCAAAGCAATCTGGTGGCGGCGCTGGAGGCCTACGGGTATGGCGAGGAGGCGGCGGAAGAGGCGGGGCTGCGCCTGGAAAATCGCATCAGCCGGGCTCGTTTGACGGCGCGGCTGGGTCAGTCCGAGGACGCGGTGAAATTGCTGGAATCTGCGGTCAAGGAGGCCCCGGTGCATGCACGCGCAGGCGAGGCGCAACTGGAGCTGGCGGGTGTTCTGCTGGAACAGGCCGAATACGCAAAAGCGCTCACCGCCTATCAGGGCTATCTGGAGGCCTTCGCGGATGAAGTCGGTCAGGCCCAGGCTTTGTTAGGCAAGGGGTGGTGCTTGTGGTATCTGGCCCGCTACGCCGAATCGGCGTTGGTTTTCGAAAAGGCCTACGCCGCGCTCACGGATCCGGCGCAGAAGGAAACGGCCCTGATCAAAGCCGCCGATGCCTACTTCGCCAACGCGCAGTTCAAAATGGCTCTGGAGGCGTACCAGCGCGTGCTTGCTGCTTTCCCCGAAAGCGCCCGGTTGGCCGAAGTATTTCTCCAGGTGGGCGAATGCCAGGTTGCATTGCAGGCCCATGACGAGGCCCGGGGCTGGTTTGTGCGTGCGCGCGATCAGCAGCCCGGAAGCGCGCTGGCCGCCCGGGCCGCCCTGCGACTGGCCTCGCTGCAGGAAGAGCAGGGGGCGTGGGATGACGCGGTGGTGTCCTACAATCAATGCCTGCAGACCTATACCACCCAGACCGTGCAGGCGGAGGCCCTGTTCCGTTCCGCGGTGGCGCTTTATCGCGGCGGCCGCTTTGCGGAGTCGGAGGCTCGTTTTGAAAAAGTGCGGGCCGAGTACCCGGATACCACGTGGGCCGAGCAGGCCTATTATTTGCGCGGCTGGGCCCTGCACTTGATGGGCGAAACCCGCCGCGCGCTGCAGGTGGCCCGCCAGTTCCTGCAGCTCTACCCCGCATCCCCCTGGGCGCCCGAAGTACTGTTCTGGCTGGGCGAGCAGCACTTCAACGCCGGACAGTACCCCGAGGCGGAAACCACCTTCCGCGATCTGGCCACACGTTTTCCCGCCAGCCCGCAGGGTGACGACGCCCTCTATTGGGCCGGCCGGGCCGCCTCCGCCCAGTCGGAATACCGCCGGGCCATCGGCTCCTTCAACGAACTCATCCGGGTCTATACCAACAGCCCGCTGCTGCCGGAGGCCCGCTTTGCCCAGGGCGACGCGCTGAGCGAGTTGGGCGAATTTGCCGGCGCCATTCTGGCCTTCGAGGACATCGTGCGCAATTATCCCTCCAGCCCGCTGGTGGATCGCGCGCGCGGGCGCCGGGGGGACTGTCAGTTCACCCTGGGTGCGGACCGTCCGGAGCGCTACCCGGAGGCGCTGGCCTCCTACCGGGCCATTCTGGACAGTGCGCTGGCCTCGCCGTCCCTCAAGCTGCAGGCCGAATTCAAAACCGGACGCTGCTACGAAAAAATGGGACGCCGCGACGAGGCCTTTGAGTATTACATGAACGTGGTCTACGGCTGGCTGGGCCTGCGTGATCGCGGCCAGTTTGCCGAGCCGGTGTGGTTTGCGCGGGCGGCCTTTGCCGCGGCGGCGGTGAAGGAGGCCGCCCAGCAGTGGGAGGAAGCCATTCGCATCTACGAGCGCGTGCGGGCGGCCGGTATTCCGGCTGGCGCTGACGCGGCCAAACGGATAGAGAGCATACGCCGCGAGCGATTGGGCTCGGCGCCGTGAAGTCGGGAAGGAACAGCCAGGCATGAAAGATCTGATCGTCAATGGCGGCCCCATCATGTGGCTTATCGGTGTGTGCAGCGTGTTCGCCCTCGGTATTTTCCTGGACCGCTGGTTCCATCTGCATCGCGCCCACCTGCGCAGCGGCAGCGATTTTCTGAAGGGCATCTTCAACAACCTGCAGCGCGGCAATGTGGTGGAGGCGGTGAGCCTGTGCGAGGAAACCCCGGGCCCGGTGGCGCAGATCGTGCGGGCCGGCATCCTGGAGCACAAACAGGGCCCGGAGCGCGTGTGCCGGGTCATGGAGGAGGTCGGCCTCATCGAAATCACCCGCCTCGAAAAATCCCTCGGGCTGTTGCTGAGCCTGGCCCAAACCCTGCCGCTGCTGGGTCTGCTGGGCACCGTGCTGGGCATGATGCAGGTGTTCCACGCCCTGCAACAGAAGGCGCCCCTCGTGCTGGCTGCCGACCTGGGCGGCGGCATGTGGCAGGCCATGCTCACCACGGCGGCCGGCTTGACCGCGGCCATTCCGGCTTTTGTGGCCTACAACTATCTGGTCTTTATGGTGGAAAAAGTGGTGGTCGATATGGAGCGCTCGGTGTCCGAGCTCAACCTGTTCCTCAACCAGATGAAGGCGGACGCGGGGTCCTGACATGCGCGCCCAGAACGACCAACTGCGCGAGCGGCTGTTTCATTTCCGCCGCCGATTCAATCCGGCCCAGCGTCGCATGCGCGGGTTGCTGGTGCTTTCGCCCTGGCTGGATGTGGTCCTGCTGCTGCTGCTCTTTTTTATCACCCAGTCGTCCTTTGTGGTGCAGCCCGGGGTGGTGCTGGAATTGCCGGTGTCGGAAAGCAACGGCTTTGCCCGCTACGGCGATCTGGTGGTCACCATCCCCCAGGAGGGCATGTACTTTTTTCACGATGAACGCATGACCCTGGACGGGTTGGCGCGCGCCCTGGTCCAGGAGGCCCGTCTGGATTCCGACCGCGCCCTGCTCATCGAGGCCGATCAACGCATCACCCATCACACCCTGGTGGAAGTCTACAACATGGCGGTGTCCGCCGGGCTGCGCCAGGTTCTGCTGGCCACCCGGAGTCCGGTCGCCCCATGAACACCGCCGCGACCGAGGCCCGGTTTCGCATCCGACCCGGCGCGCTGGCGGCCCTGGGCCTGGCGCTGCTGCTGCACGCGGCCTGGTGGTATACCCTGGCCCGGAGCTGGTCGCTCGATATCACCCCGGTCCCGATTGCTCCGTCGCCCCGCCTGATTCTTTTGCCGGAATCCACCGCGCATTCGGATGCGCGCATCATGGGTTCGCCCGTGCTGTTCGCCCTGCCCAGCCCGGTGGGGTTCAGCAGCGATGACCGGCACAGCCTGGACCGCGCGCCCGCTGCGCTGGCCGGGGCCCGCCCCCCGCCCCGGTTGCTGGGCCGTACACCCGGCTTGGCCGCCCCACCTGTTTTCCTGCGCCGCCTGACCCAGACCGTATCCCGGGCGGCG
>CAYTVN010000251.1:0-5389 GCA_964441655.1 uncultured Verrucomicrobiota bacterium
GGCCACTGGTGGTTCGAGGGTCCGCAATTCATCGATTTTATGGTCCGCCAGCTCACGTTTGACCAGGACCAGATCGAACTCATCACCCCCGGCGATTATCTGCAGCGCCATCCCGTGGTGCAGAAGTCCACACCCTCCGCGTCGAGTTGGGGCTGGCAGGGCTACAATGAATGCTGGCTCAGTGGGGTCAATGAATGGATCTATCCGCATTTGCACCACGCGGCCAAAGTCATGGTGGAACTGGCCACGCGTTTCCGCGCCGAACCCGATGGCTCCCTGCGCGCCCGGCTGCTGCGCCAGGCCGCGCGCTCGCTCCTGCTGGCCCAATCCTCCGACTGGCCGTTTATCATGAAGTGCGGAACCGCCGTGGAGTACGCCAACAAGCGGGTGCGCGATCAGCTGGCCCGCTTCCACTTCCTGTGCGATGCCGCGGCGAAAAACGACGTGGAGGAGCGCAAGCTCATTGCGCTTGAACAGATGGACAATCTATTTCCATTTTTGGATTATCGAATTTATGCCGAGCCCGAACGAGCCGCCGAACAACCACCTGCCGCGAAACCCGCCCTGGCGGGCTGATTTTCCAACGATTGGAAATCGGGTCGAAACGGATTTCCAACGATTGGAACTTTTTTCCGCCCCGCCCACCGGGAGGCAGTCGTGAAACCGGGTTCCTCCGCTCCGGTCGGCCGTTTGCGGGCCGAAGCCGCCTTCCAGGAACATTTTGGCGCCGCCCCCCTCCATCTCCTGCGTGCGCCAGGCCGCGTAAATCTGCTGGGCGAATCCGACACCAACCATCTGATGCTGGCCACGGATACCGGCCTGTGGCTGGCCCTCCGTCCACGGATGGATCAGCGGGTGATTCTTTACGATGCCGATCAATTCGAGGCCGTGGAATTTCTGGCTGATCATCCGTCCCCCTCCGCTTCGTCGTGGCGGGAACTGGTCAAAGGCGTGCCGGCCGCCCTGCGCGCGGCGGGCCAGCCGGTGGCGGGGTGGGAGGGTTGCCTATCCTCGGACCTGCCCCGCGGTCCGGATTTTTCGGTCTCGGCCGCCCTGGCCATGGTGGTCGCGCGCGCCTTTGCTCTGTGTACCCGGCAGGAGTGGAATGGGGTGGCGGCCGCCCGCCTGTGTCTGCAAGCCCGGCTGGCCTGGGGCGGCGGCGACTTCACGCTGCATGACGCGGTATGCCTGGCCCAGGCGGAGGCGGGCCGCGCCGTACTGGTCGATCCCCTTACCCTGACTACCCAGGCGGTGAGCCTGCCGTCCCGATTTGTATGGGTCCAGGTGCTGACCGGATCTCCCGCAGAAAGCATGGGTCCACAGTTGCAGGAGCGCGAGATGCAATGCCGCGCCGCGGCCCGGCAACTGGGTGTGTTGTCGTTGCGCGAAGTGTCCCTGACCACCTTTACACGCCTGGCCCCGCAGTTGGATGAGCTCAGCCGACGCCGGGTCCGCCATGTGGTGACGGAGGGTGACCGCGTGCAGCGCGCCGTCCAGGCCATGACGCAGGGCGACGGGGAGGGGCTGGGCATTTTGCTCAACATGAGTCAGGCCAGTTTGCGCGACGACTACGACGCGGCCGATCAGTCCCTGGATTCCCTGGCCAACGTGGTGCGCAATCTCGCCGGTTGTGCGGGTGCGCGGGTCGCCAACGGGGCCGTGGTTGCCCTGGTGGCTCAGTGGGCCCTGGCCAGCTTCGAGCAGAAACTGGGCCCCGTCGCCCTCCAACAGCTGGGCCTCCAGACCCACCACACCATTCTTCGCGCCGCCGCCGGACTGGCTGTCCACTAGGGCATCCGCCGTTCAGCGGAGTGCCCCGCCGGGGTGGACGCGTCGCCGGGTTTACGCTACACGTGACCCGTGTCAATGCGCACGCGACAACGAATCTTCCGGCTGACCCTGCTGCTCCTGTTGGCCTTCGCCGTGCTGCAAGGCATGGCGCTCCGCCAGGTGCGGGCGATGTTGACCTTTCGTGTGGATGGCACCCGTACCGCGGCCCCGGAGTCGCTGACGACATGGGGCAAGCTGCGCCTGTTGTGGACGGGCATTTCGCTTCCCAAGCCCGTCAACTACGTTGCCTGGACGGGCGGCGTCACCAACATCGCATCGTCCCGTGGCACGCGTCTGGAGGTCTGGTGGCGCGATGCGGTTGAGCCGCGCGGAACGGTCCTGCTGCTGCACGGCTATGGCGACGTAAAGAGCGGACTGGTATCCGAGGCGGAGTGGTTCGCGGCGCGCGGTTGGACGGTGGCCCTGCTGGATTTCGAGGGGCATGGCGGATCGGAGGGCCATACCACGACGCTGGGCTGGCGCGAGGCGGAGGATGTCGGCGTCGCGGTCGATTGGCTGCGGACATCGGGCTGGCTCACCCGGCCGCTGGTGTTCTTTGGCATGTCCATGGGCGGCGCCGCCGCGTTGCGTGCGCAAGCGGATCTTGGCGTCGGCGCGGACGGACTGATCGTGGCCTCCGTATTCGACCGGCTCGACCAGGCGGTGCGCAACCGGTTCGACGCGATGGGCTGGCCGGGTTGGCCGGCCGCGCCGTGCATGGTGTTCTGGGGTGGCTGGCTGAACGGCTTCAACGGCTTTGACCACAATCCGGTGGACTATGCGGCCCGCACGGACGTACCGCTGCTGGTGTTACACGGCACGGATGATCCGCGGGCGCGGTTGATCGAGGGACGCGCCCTGGCCCGGGCTGCGGGGGCGCGGGGAACCTTCGTGGAATTCCCCGGCGCAGCCCATGAATCGCTGAAGAACCGCGATCCCGCGCGCTGGGAATCCGCGCTGTCCGCCTGGCTCGACGCCCTTCCGCGCTGAAGTCACGGACCTTGCCCCCGCTTTTTGGGGAGATCCTGGAAGCTGGCAGGCCAAGCCGTAGACTCGCCGGGGGAAGCCCGCCTTCGCGCCGGGGACGGCGGCTTCGGCGTGGCAGCCTTCGCCCCGCGGGGCGCGGCGAGCGAAGGCTGGTGGTAGGGGAAGGATTCGAACCTTCGAAGGCGTGAGCCGTCAGATTTACAGTCTGATGCGTTTGGCCACTTCGCTACCCTACCAAAAGGGGACCGAACATCTACCGGATGACGTTGCAAATGGCAAGGGCGGAGGCAGAATTTAATCAAGGTCCCGGTCGGCCAACTCATCCTCATCCAGCCCCAGATAGTGGCCCAGCTCGTGTAGCAGGGTCCGGCGGACCTCTTCCCGGTAGGTGGGGGCGTCGTGGTTGGCGTAGGTCCAGATGTTCTCGAGGAATAGCAGGATGTGGGCGGGCAGCGGGTCCGGGTTTGCCACTTCATCCGGGAAGGCGCCTCCCACAAACAAGCCCAAGGTGTCCGCTTCCACGCCGTCCTTGACCAGTTCCGCGCTGGGATGGGATTCGAAGGACACAGGTAACTGGCGGGCGCGCTGGCGAAGCGGTGGCGGCAGGGCGCGCAGGGTGGCATCCACCGTCTGCTGGGCCGCCGTGACCAGGCGTTTCCATTGATGTTGCTGGAGGGTCATGGGGCTCGGCCAAGCTCTACGGAGATAACAATTTACGACAAGGCCATCAGACGCTATGTTATGTGCAGAGGTCAACCGCGAAAAGGAGCGGCGATGAATGGTCAGGAATTTAAACTATCGGTCGAAAAAGTGGAGTCCGTGACAGTGGTACACGTGGCTGGGCCCGTGGATTCCGCTCACGTTGAGTTGTTCAAGGCTGAATTGACGCCGCTGTGTGCCGTGCCCGGCGCGCGCGTGCTGCTGGATTGCGAGCAATTGACCTATCTGAACAGTTCTTCCATCGGCTTACTGATGAAATTCCACCGCGGCCTGGTCGTATCGCGCGGTCGGCTGGCCCTGTGCGCACTGAATAGCAAGCTGGCGCGCACCCTGGAATTGCTGCAAATCGGGCAATCCCTGCAGATGTTTCCCGCGCGGGCCGAGGCCCTAGCCGCCCTCAAATAATAGGTAGTCCCGAGCCGATTGCGTCTATCTGGTGGTCTGTTTTTCTTCTCGCCAAGTCGCCAAGAACGCCAAGTATTTGGGTGGGGGCTGGCACCCAAACTCTGCGTCTCTGCGCCTTTGCGAGATGAAAAATACCAGCTTAAGATCAGTTTAATCTGCGCTAACCCGAACATTGCATCGCTTGCGATGCACTATTCGGGCTAATCCGTCTCGCTGGCCGGTTTGTCCAGTTTGCGCATCTCGGCGGCAAAGCAGCTTTCGCACAGGCCGTGCGAGATGATGTTGAGATGCCCCGGCTTCACATCCATCCAGGCCCCGCAATAGGCGCACTTGATGTACATCAGTTCGGCGCTTTCAGGCTTGTTGGATGGTTCTTGATCCGAGTTGGACATGGCGGTTACCCAGTGGTCGAATGTAGCGCAGTGGGCGCCCCGGGTATATCGAAAACGGACCCCGTCAATCGTGACGGATCGGCCGGAAGTGCATGCGTTGCGGCCGGTCGGCGGCATCCCCCAACAGTTTGCGGCGCTGTTCGTGGTAACCCTCGTAGTTGCCCTCAAACCAGGTGACCTTGCTGTCGCCTTCGAAGGCCAGGATGTGGGTGGCGATGCGGTCCAGGAACCAGCGATCGTGGCTGATCACCACCGCGCAGCCACCGAAGCTCAGCAGGCCTTCTTCGAGGGATCGCAGCGTGTCCACGTCCAGGTCGTTGGTGGGTTCGTCGAGCAGCAGCAGGTTGCCGCCGCCCCGCAGCAGTTTGGCGAGGTGGAGCCGGTTGCGTTCGCCGCCCGACATCTGGCTCACCTTCTTCTGCTGATCCGCACCTTTAAAATTGAAGCGCGCACAGTAGGCCCGGCTGTTCATGGTCTTGCCGCCCAGATCGAGAAATTCCTGGCCGTTGGAGATTTCCTCGAACACCGTCTTGCTGCCGTCCAGCGCGTCGCGGAACTGGTCCACATAGGCGATGCGCACGGTGGGCCCGATGGTGAGCAGCCCGTCGGTCGGCTTCTCCGTGCCCACGATCATCTTGAACAGGGTGGTCTTGCCCGCGCCGTTGCCGCCGATCACGCCCACGATGCCGCCGCGGGGCAGGTCGAAGCGCACGTTCTCCATGATCACCCGCTCGCCGAAGTGTTTGGTCAAATTCTCCGCCCGCACCACCAGGTCACCCAGGCGGGGTCCCGACGGGATCTGAATTTGCAGGCTGTCTTCGCGGGTGTCCACCTGCTGGGCGGCCAGCTCCTCGTAACGGCTCAGGCGGGCCTTGTTGCGGGCCCGGCGCGCCCCCGGGTTCATGCGCACCCAGGCCAGTTCCTGTTCCAGTAGCTTCTTCCGCGAGCTGGCCACGCGGGCCTCTTTCTCCTGCAAAGCCTGCTTCTGCTCCAGCCAGGCCGCGTAGTTGCCTTTGTAGGGATAGCCGTGGCCGCCTTCCAATTCCAGGATCCAC